>JAJNAU010000076.1 GCA_021462625.1 Shewanella sp. | reverse complement strand
CGACCCAGAGGCCTCAAAGCGGCATGGGATAAATGCCCCCCTGGAGGAAACGGGTGTCAAGCCAAGTAGTTTGCCAATAACAATAAATAGAAGCCATCGCCTGATAAGCCATGATAGAAATACTCCGAATTAAAAGTTGTAATAAAAAAACACTCTAGCAAAGCTTGGCTCGGTTCCCTGGAGCTAGAGATCCTCGGTTCCATGGATACAACTTATTATTCATTTCCTTGGAGAAATTCCAAAGGAGGTGAACTAGAGCTGGTGGCCACCCTGGCTCAACCAACAGCGGCGATTTTACATTTCTGTATTTTTATTACAATAGGTCGATGGATAAATTTTCGAAACTTGATTTTTTGGTAATTTAATTACATCGGCCGCGATATTTTGACGACCGCCCAAGGGTCTGTTGACCTTGGGCGATTGTTTTTACAGCAGCTTGTAAGTTCTTTATCCAAGGCAGAGGCTTCGGGAAGGTGAAAATAAGTTCCGTGCGTACTGTGCGAGTGATGACAGCCCCTAGATGCGCGACGCAGCTCAACGTTAATGGCCTGAGTCCTTAGCGAGAGCGGCAACAAAGCAGATAGGCCTATCAGCCGCGCCCTTCGGGGCTTTCGGGGCTTTCGGGGCTTTCGGGGCTTTCGGGGCTTTCGGGGCTTTCGGGGCTTTCGGGGCTTTCGGGGCTTTCGGGCAAACACGATTGCTGTGGTATTCCACTTTGAAAAGCAACCCGCCTTGCTGCACCTGAATACCTTGACCTCGAATTTGCCCGTATACCAGAGAGGTGCGAGGACTTGTTCGCACCTTCCTTCGATGTGTAGCTAGCCTACATGAGAAGCCGATAACACAAGAGAAAGGAGCCACAAACACTGCCCATGGGGCTGGGCTAAAACAAAATTTGACCACGAAAGGTCAACAAACCCTAATGCTACTTAGCTGATGGAGCACCCCCCCACTTTTGCCTGATCTTCGATAACGCACAAAGCCAAAGCGACGTTCAGTCAGTCGGCAACAAAATCTGCCACTGGGCTTCACCGGCAAAGCCTGCCACCATGTAGGGTCGCTGAGTCTATGGTACACTCTGGCAAGACATAAAGTCCTTAATGAGGGAATCTTTCGTGACAAGCATTAACCGGTTATATCCTCAACCTCTGTGGCAATGGTTTGAACAAATTTGTGCCATCCCCCACCCTTCCAAACACGAATCTGCACTGAGCGCGCACATCCAGGCCTGGGCCAAAGAAAAAGGCCTGACGGTTATCGAAGATAAAGTGGGTAACCTGATCATTCGCAAGCCAGCAACCGCTGGCATGGAAAACCGCAAGACAGCAGTCATCCAGGCCCATATCGACATGGTACCCCAGAAGAACAACGACAAGGTGCATGATTTTGAAAAGGATGCCATCGAGCCCTGGATTGATGGTGAGTGGGTTAAGGCCAAAGGTACGACTTTGGGCGCGGACAACGGCATAGGAATGGCCTCAGCACTGGCCGTTCTCGGCAATGAAGATATCAAGCACGGCCCACTGGAAGTGCTGCTGACCATAGATGAAGAAGCCGGTATGACTGGAGCCTTTGGTCTGGAAGCCGGCTTGCTGGAAGCGGATATCCTTATCAACACAGATTCTGAACAGGAAGGCGAAATCTATATGGGTTGCGCCGGTGGCGTTGATGCAGAGATTACTCTGCCAATGGTCTGGGAAGCACCTGCAGAAGGTTACCATAGCTTTGAACTGGATCTGGGCGGTTTGAAAGGTGGGCACTCAGGGGTAAACATCCATATGGGTCGCGGTAACGCCAACAAACTGCTGGGTCGCTTCCTGTTTGAACACGCCGATGCACTGCAACTTGAGCTGGCAGCATTCAGTGGTGGCTCTCTGCGCAATGCCATTCCCCGTGAAGCAGGCGCTATCTTTATGGTGCCAGAGGAACAAGTTGACGCCCTGCGCACCAAAGTTGCTGAATTTGAAGCCCTGATCCGTGAAGAACTGGTTGTTGCCGATCCTGCTGGCACCCTGACGTTGAAAGAGGTCACCACACCTGCCAAGGTGATGAGCGAGCAGAGCCAGAACACCCTTATCGATCTGCTGCATGCCTGCCCCAATGGTGTTATGCGGATGAGCGACGAAGTTGAAGGTGTGACTGAAACCTCTCTGAATGTCGGCGTGATCAGCACTGATGAGCAGGAAGTGAAGATCCTGTGTCTTATCCGCTCACTGATTGATTCTGGTCGCATTCAGGTGGAGGGCATGCTGATTGCGCTGGCGAATCTGGCCGGCGCCGGGATTGAATTGTCCGGAGCCTACCCAGGCTGGAAGCCGGACAACAGCTCCCCGATCATGGCCATTGTGCGTGAAACCTATCAGGATATTTACCACAAAGAGCCTGTCATCATGGTGATCCATGCGGGTCTGGAATGCGGTCTGTTCAAGAAGCCTTATCCTGAAATGGATATGGTGTCCATCGGCCCCACCATCCGCTTCCCGCACAGCCCGGATGAGATGGTCAATATCGAAACCGTAGGTCAATACTGGAAACTACTGCTGGCTGTACTGGAGCGCATTCCGGCCAAAGACTGATAGATCAGACAGGCGGTGAATAAGCCGCTTGTACTGATGTCAGATACATTTAAAAAAGCCATATCAAGTAGCTGATGTGGCTTTGTTTTCCCGCTAACTCATTGCTCGCTGGCGAAGGTTACAGATACAGAGAATAGATATAAAAATCTTCGCCGGTTCTCTGGTATCCCTGCTTTTCATACAGGTGCTGCCCCGGGATATTAGTGTTCTGGGTCGACAAATCAATACGTTTGGCGCCTGCGCTTTCAGCATAAGCTCTGGCAGCATTCATAAGCTCAGTCGCAACGCCCAACTTGCGAGCATCTTCTGCCACAAACAGGTCATACAGAATCATTATCCGACAAACCTCCACCGAGCAGAACGATGGATACAGCTGGGTAAAACCCAGCACCTTGCCATTCCCCAGCGCCAGGAAAATTACGGATTCATTGTGATTTAAGCGCGCGGCGATAAACTCTCTGGCAAGGTCTATGTCTGATTGGCAGTGATAGAACACCCTGTAGTCATTAAACAGCTTTGCAATCTGTTCAAGCTGACCGATGTCAGCACGGCGTATTTCCATGGCAGACTCCCATTAAGGGTAAAGTTCCAGTCTAACCGGCAACTGTAATCAGGGGGATTAACTCCTGCTTATAAAGGATGAATTCTGATTCACGCCCGTCGCCGCCAATTAAAATTCCTAAGGAAGGTGCGAATAAGTCCCGTGCGTGCTCTGCGTGTGATGACTGCCCCGAGATGCGCGACGCAGCTCGACGTTAATGGCCTGAGTCCTTAGCGAGAGCTGCAACCAAGCAGATAGGGCTGTCAGCCTCGCCCTTCGGGGCTTTCGGGCAAACACGATGGCTGTGGTATTGCGCTTTGAAAGGCAACCCGCCTTGCTACAGTTGAATACCTTGAACTCGAATTTACCCGTAAGCCAGAGCGGTGCGAGGACTTGTTCGCACCCTCCCTAACAAGAGAGATTCAATTCTGGTGTTTATTGTATTTATGCTGATTTCAGTGGTGCTGATTAAACTGTCTCTGATTGGACAGGGATTGGTGAGTATTGCCATTGGCAGCATGGGCTGGATAGTTTGCCGCAAGGTGCCATTCAAGCTGGAAGCTGTACTCAAACAAAAATTCAGCCGACTGTTTGCTACTGCAGCCCTGCTTCATGTCGGCCTGTATCTGGTGTTGCTCGCCAAGATGACTTTGATAGATAAAGCGTCCGACATTCCCGGGTTTATGCTCAGCCATCTGCTGCTCCACCATCTTATGTGCGCCCTCTTGGCTGCGCCTCTGGTGTTCATGGCTGTGAGTATATACAACACCCGCCGGTCCTTTAATCAGGGCTGCCCCCCAATCAATGCAAGTGGAGCGCCAGATCCAGCTGACAGGCGTTGGGCTTCTGCTCATCACTTTGCTGCTCAGCCAATCCAACAGAAATGCCCACCAGGCGGATCCCCCGGCCTTCGGCCCGCTCCATCGCCAGAGCCAGCAAGTCCTGAAACAAATTAACCGACAGGGTATCGCTGCGATGTTCAATAGTCGTCTGTTTAAAGTCAGCAAACTTAAGCTTAACCACCTGCTTGTGAATGCCTCTGCCTGGTGCTCCACGGGCCATACGGGTCGAGAGCTCAGGGATCAGCCCTGACATCACCTGATTGGCCTGTGACAGCTCATAGATATCCTGCGCAAGGGTAGTTTCCACACCTACCGACTTGCGTACCCGATTGGGCGAAATGCCTCTTAGATCTATCCCTTTGGATCTTTCCACCAGCAGTGCACCAAACTTGCCGAACCTCTCGGTCAACATGGCGGGATCTGCCTGTTGGACATCGCCACAGGTATGTAACCCCATGGATGCCAGCTTCTCCCCCGTGACCTTACCTACACCTGGGATCTTACCCAGCGGCAGAGTTTTCACAAACTCAGGCACGACATCCGGGGTAATCACGTATTGTCCATTGGGTTTATTGAGATCAGAGGCCACCTTGGCCAGAAATTTCACCGGTGCAATCCCGGCAGAAGCTGTCAGGCCGGTTTCATCGAATATCTCTTTACGGATCGCCTCTGCTATTAGCGTTGCCGAGCCACGACAGGCGCTGCAGTCGGTCACATCCAGGTAGGCTTCATCCAGCGACAAAGGCTCGATAAGTTCCGTATAACGGACGAAGATAGCGTGGATTTGTGCCGAAACCTGCTTATAG
Organism: Shewanella sp.; assembly: GCA_021462625.1. GTDB lineage: Bacteria > Pseudomonadota > Gammaproteobacteria > Enterobacterales > Shewanellaceae > Shewanella. The sequence continues at coordinate 11,329 of JAJNAU010000076.1, read as the reverse complement.
ACCTCCATACGGCCGGGAACCAAAATCAGATCTGGACAAAGGCGGAAGGCATAAGCCGATGCCATGGCACTGTGCACCCCAAATTTACGGGCTTCATAGTTACAGGTGCTGATGACTCCCCGACGATCGCTGCGCCCACCAACGGCGACAGGCTTACCTCTGAGTTCAGGAAAATCACGCAGTTCGACTGCCGCATAGAAGCAGTCCATATCAACATGGATTATTTTACGCACAGTATTCCTCCACCCCAAAGAATACTGTACATAAAAACAGTGTCAAGCATCTCGTTACATAGGTTTAGCCGGTACTCATATTTAACTGCAGATAATTGGCAAACCAATTCGACCAATTAACCCCAGTTGCTTATCCAGCCAGTACATATGGTCCAATTCGGTTTACTCAAGTCCCCCGAGAATGTCACGGGTTTGAAAGTCCCTTTTCTGTTTACACAGAGCAATCACCTGACGCAGGTTTTCAGCTACTTTGTATTCATACTCGAGATCGTTTAAGGGAAGGTGCGAATAAGTCCTAGCACCGCTCTGGATTAGTCGCAGCAGGTGTTCAAGGCATTTAACTGTAGGCATATCTGCGCCTGTCTGGGCGCCCCGTCAAAGTTGAATAATGCAGTAATTCAGCGGCTACCAAAGCCCCTTAGGGCATGGCTTACAGCTAGGTAGCATTTTAAAATAGTTCGATGTCATCATCGAAGTGCTCAGTGATCACAATCCCCTGCTCCAACAAATCACAATAGAACGCAATGTCCCCCCGACCATTCTCCTTCACGTGATATAATGCTCTGTCAGCCTGCACCAGCAAATCCGTTGGATTATTTGCACCGGATGCGTTGACGCCTCCTATGGAGCAATGAACCTGCAATAATTTATCGTTACGGATCACGGCTATCTGCTTCTGAAATTGCTTAAGAATGGCTCTGGCCTGCTGCTTGGTTCGTGGAGCCAACAACACCACAAACTCATCACCGCCAAAACGAAACAGCAGATCTTTCTCATCAAATACCTGGATCATAGTATTGGCCACCAGCAGCAATATTTCATCGCCATAAAGATGACCAAAGGTGTCGTTAATCTTCTTGAATTTGTCGATGTCAAAAATCACCAGCCAGAAAGACTTAGGATCACCACTTTGCTCACAATAACTTTGATCATCATCCTCAAGCACCGCCAGTACCTGAGAGTGATACCCCTTCATATTAAGTAAGCCAGTAAGACTATCGGTTTCCACATCCAACATCACATTGAGAAAATTCTCATAGATACGGGCAAAACCATTAAGCAACGCCAGCTGCTGACAACTCATGGGCATAATAGAATGCAACAGCAGCACTTTGACCGTGATGCCATTAATCATAATTGGCAAGGCCGTCAGCACGCCTTCTTCATGCTGCTCGCTAACCAACTCCCCCGAGCGAGCACAGGCCTGCACACAGTCATCCAGCGAAGATACAGGTAACGAATTATTTCTGGGCAGCATGTGGACGGGAAAAGGCACCGGACTTTTGACAGTCACAAAGGCAACAGAGGGGGTCTCCAGTGCATTGCGGATAGTCTCCACCAGCGCTTCGCCCAAAGCCCTTATCTGGCGCTTACCGGTTAATTGCACCAGCGAGTTAAGTACTGTTTCCGGGGCGTTACCAGCCCGTTCAGCCGCGACTTCCCCTGAATTGGTCAAAGAGTCAACGCTGGACTCAGTGTTACCCTCTGTGTTCGCTACTCCCTTCACGGATGAAGCTTTCATGCATTGGCACCTATATCACTCTGGATACTTATCAGTATAGTCAGGATTGGCAGGCACAATAATGGAAACAAAAACGGCACCTTATTGGTGCCGTTTTGACGCTGACGATTCAGAGAATACGGTTTTGGGTCAACCTTTGCTGACGTGCAGCTTCTTCTGCTGCTGCAATTTTTGCTTTGCGATTATCACAGGGTTCATCACAATCGCAGGCTTTTTCTATACCTAGCGTCCCCAGACCACCACAGCTGCCGGCCACCGACTTGCGCTTAATGATGTATCCAATTGACATCAATACAAAAAACAACAACAAAACCACAAAAGCCGCCAGATACGTACTCATAATGTACTCCTACTTACTGCTGAGTTAACTTCCCACGCTTCCTATACATTATCCACAGACTTGGGAATATAGCGTTTAAATGCTTCACTGTAATAGGTTTTAAACCCTTCGTCTTGCTTTTCAATCAGCATGACGGCCAGACCTAACTGCTGCGCCAGTGTCAACGATGCTTCGGTTCCCATTACCATCATGGCCGTAGCCAGACCATCGGCTACCATACAACTTTTATCCAACACAGTAACAGACGCCAGCTTGTGCTTAATCGGATAGCCGGTCCGGGGGTCGATAATATGGGTAAAACGTTGTCCTTCCTCTTCATAGTAATTGCGGTAATCGCCTGACGTGGCGATGGCAATATCTTTCGGTTCAATCACCAACTGCACGGTACGGGTGTCTTCTGATGGTTGCTCGACCGCGATGCGCCAGGGATGCCCATCAGCCTTGGTGCCCTTGAGCGATAGCTCACCACCGATTTCGACTAGATATCCGGTTACGCCATATTTATCGAGAATGGAAGCAATCTTATCAACACCGAAGCCCTTGGCGATTGAAGAAAGATCAACATAAAGTCCAGGTTTGTTTTTTTCCAGTCGGTCACCGGAAATACGAATACCATCAATGCCCGTACGAGCCATAGCACTTTCAATGTCAGCTTCTGATGGCACAGTTGTCGGGCGCGCATCCGGACCAAACCCCCACAGATTAACCAAGGGGCCAAGGGTGATATCCAGCGCACCATCAGTCACTTGATACAATTTTATCCCTTCCTGTACAACTTTGAGTGTATCTGGAGAGACCAGCACGCTTTGTGTCAGCGCCAGCTGATTAAAACGGGATAGTTCGGAGTTGGGACGGTAGGTCGACATCTGATCGTTGACCTGCTCCAATGCCATATCGATCTCTGCCTGCAACAACTGGGGATCAGGCAAATTGTCATTCGGAACCAATTTAATCTGATAGGTAGTGCCCATTGTGTTGCCGGCCAAAGACATCTGCGGCGAAGAATTGGAACAGGCAGTAATAAAAAAGGCCACCCCCACCCAGATCAGCCATTTTCCCACAGTCTTACTCATCTTGACCATTACCTTTAAAAACCTAAAAAAGAAAAACGCTGCGTGACAGTATATCTCACGCAGCGTACTAGGGTTTGTTGACCTTTGGTATTAGCCGCCGAAATCATCCAGCAGAATATTTTCGTCTTCCACGCCCAGGTCTTTAAGCATGCTGATTACCGCCGTGTTCATCATTGGCGGGCCACACATGTAATATTCGCAATCTTCCGGCGCTTCGTGATCGCGCAGGTAATTCTCGTACAATACGTTGTGAATAAAGCCAGTGTACCCATCCCAGTTGTCCTCTGGCTGAGGATCAGACAGGGCAACGTGCCACACAAAGTTATCGTTTTCAGCTGCCAAACCATCGAAATCTTCTACATAGAACATTTCACGCATGGAGCGGGCTCCGTACCAGAAACTCATCTTGCGCTTGGACTTCAGACGCTTGAGCTGATCGAAGATGTGCGAGCGCATTGGCGCCATACCGGCCCCACCACCGATAAACACCATCTCAGCATCGGTATCTTTGGCAAAGAACTCACCAAATGGACCGGAAATGGTGACCTTGTCACCTTCTTTCAGGCTCCAGATGTAAGAAGACATTTTGCCGCAAGGCAGTGACAAATCTCGTGGTGGAGGCGTCGCAATACGCACATTCAACATGATGATGCCAAACTCTTCCGGGTAGTTCGCCATGGAGTATGCACGGATAGTCGGCTCATCCACTTTGGATTCCAGCTTGAAGAAGCCGAAGTGCTCCCAGTCGCCACGATACTCTTCAGGAATATCGAAGTCCGCATAACGCACATGGTGCGCAGGCGCTTCGATCTGAATATAACCACCGGCACGAAAAGGCACTGACTCACCATCAGGGATCGCCAGCTTCAGCTCTTTAATGAAGGTCGCCTTGTTATCATTGGAGATAACAGTACATTCCCACTTCTTGATACCGAAGATCTCTTCATCCAGCTCAATGTCCATATCAGATTTCACATTAACCTGACAGGACAGACGACAGCCCTTCCGAGCGTCACCCTTACTGATGTGATCCAGTTCGGTTGGCAAAATATCGCCACCACCTGATTTCACGATCACCCGGCACTGACCACAGGAGCCACCGCCACCACAGGCCGATGATACGAAGATACCGTTATTGGCCAGCGCCCCCAACAACTTACCACCTGCACCGGTTTTGATGGCCTTTTCGGGGTCATCATTGATGCTGATGGTCACGTCACCGCTGGATACCAGCTTGGACTTGGCGAATAAAATCACCAATACCAATACCAATACAATGGCGGTAAACATACTCACGCCAAGATAAACATCTAGCGGAGTCGACTTAAAAATACCAAGAATATCCATGTACTTATCCTTAGAAGGTCGATTCTGAAAAGTCGCCCTTAGCGTCCCTTACAGGGACACACCGGAAAACGACATAAAACCTAAGGCCATCAGACCTGCTGTGATAAATGTAATCCCAAGGCCGCGCAGTCCATCAGGCACGTCGGCATACTTCAACTTCTCACGGATACCAGCCAGCAATACGATTGCCAGCGCCCAGCCAATGCCGGAACCGATACCGAACACGAGACTTTCGCCCAGGGTGTAGTCACGTTCCACCATGAAAGATACCGCACCGAAAATCGCACAATTCACGGTGATCAACGGCAGGAAAATACCCAGCGCGTTGTACAGTGGAGGGAAATACTTATCCAGGGTCATTTCCAGAATCTGCACCAGTGCAGCGATCACGCCAATGAAGGTAATAAACTTCAAAAAGCTCAGGTCCGCATCCGGCAAGCCAGCCCAGGACAAAGCGCCCGGAGCCAGAATGCCCTGATAGATGATTTGGTTAACAGGTACAGAAATCGCCAGTACCACAATAACCGCCACACCCAGGCCCATGGCTGTAGTCACCTTCTTGGAAACCGCCAGGAAAGTACACATTCCCAGAAAGAATGCCAGTGCCATGTTCTCGATGAAAATAGAGCGGATTAACAGACTGATATAATGTTCCATCTCATCTTATCCTTTTGTTTCGACTTGCTCTGGCTTATAGGTACGGATAACCCAGATGATGATGCCGATCAGGAAGAAGGCACTGGGTGGCAGCAACAACAAACCGTTAGGCTGATACCAACCGCCTTCGGACACCTTGGAGAGGATCTCCACACCAAACAGGCTGCCGTTACCAAACAATTCACGGAAGAAGCCAACAGTAAGCAGAATCGCACCATATCCCAGGCCGTTACCGATACCATCCATAAAGCTCATCGTAGGTGGCGTCTTCATCGCGTAAGCCTCGGCGCGACCCATTACGATACAGTTGGTAATAATCAGACCCACGAATACGGACAATTGCTTGGCCACGTTGTAGGCATAGGCCTGCAACACCTGATCCACCACGATGACCAGAGAAGCAATAATGGTCATCTGCACGATAATCCGCACACTGCTTGGGATGTGGTTACGGATAATGGAGATAAACAGGTTTGAAAAGGCGGTTACCGCCGTCAGTGCTAAGGTCATCACCAACGCGGTTTCCAGCTTACTGGTTACCGCCAGGGCACTACAAACCCCAAGGATCTGCAGGGCAATCGGGTTGTTGTTGATAATAGGTCCGGTGAGGACCTGCTTCAGTTCTTTAGCATCAGCCATTAGCTCAGTCCTCCGTCACGGGCCTTGTCGATGAACTTCTCAAAGCCTTCTTTACCCAGCCAGAACTCCAGAGAGTGCTGCACGCCGTTACTGGTCAGCGTGGCACCGGACAGGGCATCTACGCCATATTCGGTTTGGGCAATCGCGGGATTTTTAGTGACCTGGATAGCTAGTTCACCCTTGTTGTTAAAAAGCTTCTTACCGTGCCATTTGGCGATCCACTTTGGATTCTGTACTTCACCACCCAGACCAGGGGTTTCACCTGAACCGGAAAAGTCATAGTAAACCAGGTTCTGAATCGTGTTCATATCTGGTTCCAGCGCCAGGAAAGCGTACATGGTTGACCACAAACCATAGCCCTTGATAGGCAGGATCACAGTTTTCAGGGTACCGGCTTCATCGTGTACCAGATAAACAACAGCATCATTGGCTACGCGCTTAACTGATGCGATGTCTTTTTCAGGCACAAATGACTTATTGGGATCCCGGGCAGCCTTGTCCATATCAAAGTTATTACCATCAATGCCTTCAACAAAATCACCGGTTGCCAATGAGATCACTTTGGCCTGCACATACTTGTCGTAGGTAGTCAGGATCTGCTGTTTGCTCATTGCTTCACTTTTGACATTCAACAGGTTAGCGGCTTCCAGAATGTACTTCTGCCGATCCAGCAGTTTGTTTTCCTGTTGAATTGGCTTGAGCACTACCGCCGCAGTCGATACGAAGATAGAACAAATCAGACACAGACCTACGACCACAAAAAGTGTTCTTCCGAACGAGTCCTTGTTACTAGCCACGAACGTTCCTCCGCTTGATATTGGCCTGAACCACAAAATGGTCGAACAGGGGAGCGAACAGGTTGGCAAACAGAATCGCCAGCATCATACCCTCAGGGAATGCAGGGTTGATCACACGGATAAATATTGCCATGGCGCCGATCAAAGCACCGTAAGCCCACTTGGCCTGGTTAGTGAAAGAGGCTGACACAGGATCAGTCGCCATAAACATCATGCCGAAGGCAAAGCCACCCAGAACCAGGTGCCAGTACCAGGGCATGGCGAACATTGGGTTGGTATCGCTGCCCACAACATTCAACAGTGTTGATACCGCAATCATACCGACCATCACCCCGGCGATGATGCGCCAGGAAGCAATACGAGTATACACAATCACCAAGCCGCCAAGCAGAATCGCCAGCGTAGACACTTCACCCATAGAACCCGGAATAAAGCCGAAGAAGGCATCCCACCACTCAGGGGTGACTCCGTACTGCAGATTGCCGGTCGCAGCTTGACTCAGCGCAGTTGCACCTGAGTAGCCGTCGGCAACGACCCAAGTGGTGTCGCCTGACATGTTCAGTGGGTATGCAAAGAACAGGAAGGCACGCCCAGCCAGTGCAGGGTTTAAGAAGTTACGTCCGGTACCACCGAACACCTCTTTGGCGACAACCACACCAAAGGTGATACCCAGTGCCACCATCCACAGCGGAATAGTGGCCGGCAGGGTCAGCGCAAACAAAACCGAGGTAACAAAGAAACCTTCGTTTACTTCATGGCCTCGTACCGAGGCAAACAGCACTTCCCAGAAACCACCGACCACAAAGGTCACGGCATAAATCGGCAAAAAGAAACAGGCGCCATACCACATCAGTGCAGGCCAGCCAGAAGCCGCTGTCAGCTCAGTGCCAAACAGACCAAACAGAGACACCTGCCATACATCCGGTGTACCAAAACCGGCGTTGAGCGCTTCCTGAGCCTGCAGGCCAACGTTGTACATACCGACAAACATTGCCGGGAAAGTACAGGCCCATACGGTGATCATCATGCGCTTCAGATCCAGATTATCGCGAACATGGGTACGTCCCTTATTCACTTTACCCGGGGTGTAGAAAATAGTGGCGGCGGCTTCGTACAGAGCGTACCACGTCTCGTATTTACCGCCTTTTTCAAACAACGGCTCAATACGTTCGATAAAATCCTTCAAGCTCATAAGCCTTCCCTCTCGATCGTATCCAGACAATCCCGCAGGTAAACGCCATAGTCATACTTACCGGGACAAACGAACGTACACAGGGCCAAATCTTCTTCATCCAACTCCAGTGCACCCAGCGCCATGGCTTCCTCTGTATCGCCGGCAACCAGATCACGCAGCAGCATAGTTGGCAGAATATCCAGTGGCATCACACGTTCATAAGCGCCAATTGGCACCATGGCACGATCTGAACCGCCGCTAGAGGTTGTCATATTAAACAGGCCTGAGGACAGGTGACTTAAGAAAGCCCGGGTCAGCGAGTATTTGTCTTTACCCGGCATCGCCCAGCCAAAGAGCTCCTTCTCGGTACCTTCTTCCAGTATCGAAACCTGGTTATGGTAACGGCCCAGGAAATCGTGAGGCCCCTTGGCAGCGTGACCATTAAGCACAGAGCCAGACACCACGCGCAGGTTGCTTCCTTCGGTCTCTCCGGCAGTCAATTCACTGAGCTGCACCCCCTGTCGGGTACGCAGCAAACGCGGAGCTTTAGCTTTAGGGCCACCGATGGCAATCACCCGTTCAGTAAAGAGTTCACCTGTGGTAAACAGTTTGCCGATGGCAATCACATCCTGATAGCCAACATGCCACACAGTCCGCTTGCCTGAGGCTGGCAGAATAAAGTGAATGTGAGTACCGGCGTTTCCTGCTGGATGAGGCCCGGCAAATTCTTCCACCTGAGCATCACCTGCAGGAATATCTGCTCCGGCAGCTTTACACAAGTAAACTTTGCCATCAGTTAACTTGCCAAGCACCGTCAGACCATTGGCAAAATCATCTTTATGTTCTTTGATGATCACAGCAGGGTCAGCAGCCAAAGGCTGAGTGTCGATAGCAGTGACAAAAATACCGGCCGGTGTAGAGTCAATGGCTGGCACTTTGCTGAAGGGGCGGGTTCGCAGGGCTGTCCACAAACCTGAATTAATCAGATTGCTGCGGACCTGAGAATCGGTCAGGGTGCAGAGACTTTGGGCATCATACTTATCAAAAGCGACAGCATCGTCACCTTCAACTTCGATGACTACTGACTGCAGTACACGCCTCGCGCCACGGTTAATATCGGTTACAGTTCCACTGGCTGAAGCTGTATACAGGACTCCTGGGTTCTTCTTGTCTTCGAAGATCACCTGACCCTTTTGCACCTTATCCCCTACCCGAATCTTCATGGTAGGACGTAAGCCGATATACTCTTCACCCAATGTAGCTATGTGTTTTATGGCTGGGCCATCATGGATGGCTTGCTCTGGTCTGCCTGATAGAGGCAGGTCCAATCCTTTCTTAATTGTAATCATATCCACAAGCACTACGTTTGAAGGAAAGACAATACGCCGCATTCCCGCCTCAATTTCGAAGAGTTGCTCCCAACCCCAAAATTGAGCTAGCGCAGATTTATCACAGAAATGCGACAGCAATCACGCTGTTCGCGCGCATTTTACCTCAATAACCACATCTCTGCCACGAAAATAACAACCAGTTATCCGCAATCCAACAGCAAAAAGACCAATATTTACGATAGCGCGCAACTTATGTGAACAGCAAGCGAGGCATATTCTCAATTTACAATGAACGAAAAAATAATACATTAATTTTTAACAGGTTATTACATGAATTTGCGGCAAATAACGAAGGTCGCCTAAATTGTAGACTAAGCGCCTGTTTTTTCAACTAAAGCTCTCTATCCCACCATCGGCTAAGTGGAATTTCAGCCAGCCACACAAAGACTGCCAAGCTGTTTGTCGGTATGCTTCTCACAAAAAAGTCACAGCGAACAATCAAAAGCCAGGTTTCAGCATTCAGTCGCCATGCCAAACATCACCAATCAGCATGCACAACACCACGCAGCTGCACACCTGAGATCTGCAGTGGCATCAAAGCAAATACCATCGGGGAAAATGGACTCACAAGCCTTTCAGTATCTCATCGCTCAGAGCCAACTCTTCGTTGCGATTGATACCTATACCGGATGCCAGAATACTTCTGGCAATTTCCTGAGCCTGATCCAGTGAATGCATCTTACAGGTGCCACACTGGAACTCATTCAACTCGGGGATCTTGCTTTGATCGGCAACCATGAGCACATCCTCCATGGCCGCCAGCCAGGCATTAGCGACCTGCTTTTCATCAGGCTGTCCGATAAGACTCATATAAAAGCCGGTACGACAGCCCATCGGAGAGATATCAATGATTTCAACCTGGTCACCATTCAAATGGTCCCGCATAAAACCGGCGAACAGATGCTCAAGTGTGTGGATCCCCTCTTGGCTGAGGATGGTCTGATTGGGAATACAGAAGCGCAAATCAAAAACAGTGATGGTATCACCGGAGGGAGTACTCATGGTTTTGGCAACGCGCACAGCAGGGGCCTGCATACGGGTATGATCAACGGTAAAACTGTCCAGCAACGGCATAAAGGTCTCCAGGGTATATTCCATTTCCCAGCGGAAGAGACTGCACAGCCCGCCCATTGACACCTTCCATCGCCTCTGAAAACTGACAGGGTCAGCAGAGCACAGGACAGCACCGGACTACCTCTTCCGTCAGCAAGCGTCCATTACAACAGACGCTCACAAGCAAGTCACAAGGATATCACCAATTACACACCCAAGAATAGCCTATGATTGACAGGCTGATATCAACGCAGCTTTCTCGCTTCGGTGTAGGCATCCTCTGCAATAACGTGGTTATCGCCGCACACACAGCTCATATTGACGATAGGCATCATGAACCTTTTTCATCTATAGGCTCCTTGGCAGATATAGGCTCCTTGGCAGACTGCTCGGCGATGACCTCATATGACACCTCTCTCAATCTATCCAGTACCTCATCGGGAAATGCCCTGAGCTGCACACCATTATCATTCTCCAAGACATCCAGCGCCTCACATGACGGGCGCTGTATTCATCCAGCATGTCCTGATTAATCGCCTTGACACCCTGGACTTTTCCAGCACTGTGCCCATAAATAGAAATAAAGGTACAGCCATAAGAATAGGGTTATTGAGCACGCAATAGAGGCGGCTGGGTAACGCCTTATGCAGCACAGGATTAAATTCACCCAGCAGCATTCCGATACCGGCAAACATCAGCGCCACTCCCGCCAGAGTGAAGGCCATCGGGATAGCCCAGCATCTGCACCAGACAGATGCAGATTAACAATAGCAACGCCATCACAGTCCATCCCCCTTATGCCTGCTCATGTCATCCCTGGCGATCGACATTCCTGCGGCCAAACAGCGCCTGACTCTGGGGCCACAACTCGACAATAGCCTGCAACACCAAACTTGCCACCAGCGCCAGCAACAGCGACTTTTGCAGACACACCAGAGGTAAACCGCCTGCTTCTATCGATTTTTCAGCGATGCGCCAGGATGCGACAACATAATCCCAGCACTCCTAGGGGGCGTTCTCAATTAACCGCCCGCTCGTATGTTTGAGGTAGAGTTTTGGTTTTTAGGTTCGCTATGCTTCGTACAATTATTCGTGATGACCAA
>JAJNAU010000075.1 GCA_021462625.1 Shewanella sp. | reverse complement strand
AATCGCGTTGCTTTGTATAAAACAACGACAAAGTGCTGCAAAAAACATCTTCAAAGGTCAACAGACCCTAGTTACGGCTCGAATTTTACCCGCAGAATAAATGTGACGCAAACCAATATGATCCAATCCTGATCGGCTGCAGTACACTGGAGAGTGAAATAAAGGTGGGTCTACCGGGGTTAATCTCTGTGCCCCATGAAGAGGAGTGCTGTAATGCGCAAATTGACCGATTTTGAACGCTATGTCATTGAGGAAAAAGGCACTGAACGTCCTTTCTCGGGTGAGTACCATCAATTTGATGAGCCCGGTGTATACCATTGCCGCAAGTGTGATGCGCCTTTATATCTGTCTGAGCACAAATTTCAGACCCACTGTGGCTGGCCGGCATTTGATGATGAAATTCCCGGTGCGGTGACCCGTCATCCCGACGCCGATGGACGGCGTACAGAGATTGTCTGTGCCGCCTGTGGCGGACATCTTGGACACGTTTTTGAAGGTGAGTACCTGACAGAGAAAAACCTGCGTCACTGCGTTAACTCAGCATCCATGGTGTTCAGGGGCAAAGGCAATGGAGAAAATCAGACCGGCCATATCGAATTGGCAACCCTGGGCGGAGGTTGCTTCTGGTGTATAGAAGCAATATTTGCCGTGCTGCAAGGAGTGGCAGGCGTTAAATCCGGCTATGCCGGCGGCGATCCTGCCCGCGCTGATTATCGCAGTGTGTGCTCAGGTGATACCGGCCATGCCGAAGTCGTGCAGGTGAGCTTTGATCCTGAGATCATCAGCTATCGGGAGTTGCTGCAAGTGTTTTTCACCAGCCATGACCCAACCACTCTCAATCGCCAGGGGAATGACAAAGGCACCCAGTATCGCAGTGTTATTTTTGCCCATAATGCCCTTCAGCAGGAGGTCGCAGCAGAAGTGATTGGCAGGCTAGATGCGTCCGGTCTGTGGTCATCCCCTTTGGTCACCGAGCTGGTGCCTTACACCGGCTTTTACCCGGCGGAGGAATATCATAATGATTACTTTGCCAGGAATCCTGATCAGGGGTATTGCCGGGTGGTGGTGGCGCCCAAGGTTGATAAGGTGAAGGGCTTGTTCGCCGATAAGTTGAAGTCCTGAAGGGCATGGAAAAGGCGGGATATTTCCGCCTTTTGCTATTTTCTACTCTGAGGGTATTATCACTGCTCAGGAGTCCAGTTTGTCGTCGGCGACTCTGTAGGAAGGGTCTTCCAGCAAGTTGACTTCTACTAATCCTGCGGCCTTCTTCAGTACCTTGGCGCAATCGGCAGACAAGTGGCGTAAATGCAGGCGCTTACCAACAGCCGTATATCGCTCAGCCAATGTGTCGATGGCCTCAAGCGCGGAATGATCAGCAACCCGGGAGTGACCAAAATCCACAATCACCTCTTGCGGATCATTTTGGGCATCAAACAGTTCCAGGAAATTGGCGGTGGAGCCAAAAAACAGCGGGCCCTGCAGTTCATAAATCTTCCAGCCCTGACTGTTTATGTGAGTCTTTACCGCTATGTGCTTGGCATGTTGCCAGGCGAACACCAGCGCCGACACAATCACCCCGACAAACACCGCAAAGGCCAGATCGGTAAATACCGTCACCACTGTTACCAGCACGATGACGAAGGCATCGCAGCGGGGTACCTTGCGCATCATCTTAAAGCTGGCCCACTCAAAGGTACCTAGTACTACCATAAACATTACGCCCACCAGAGCCGCCAGCGGGATAATTTCGATAAAGGCTGCACCAAACAAAATAAAGGTAAGCAATGCCAACGCTGCGGTAATACCTGACAGACGACCACGTCCACCTGAGTTGATGTTAATCATCGACTGGCCAATCATGGCGCAGCCACCCATGGCCCCAAAAAATCCCGAGATAATGTTACCTGCACCCTGTCCCACGCACTCTTTATTAGAGCGGCCACGGGTGCCGGTCATTTCGTCTACAACCGTTAATGTGAGTAAAGATTCAATCAGACCAATGGCAGCTAGGATAAAGGAGTAGGGCAGAATAATTTGCAGAGTTTCCAAGGTAAAAGGAACTGCCGGAATGGCAAAGCTGGGTATAGAGCCTGCTATGGTCGCCTGCTCGTCTCCACTCATGCCTCGCAGAAAGTTCAGTACGGTGCGGGTATCAATATCCAGCCCCACCACTATGGCTGTTACTGCTAAAATGGCAACCAGCGAGGAGGGCACTGCTGTCGTCAGTTTGGGCAGAAAATGAATGATAGCCATGGTAAGCACCACCAATGCCAGCATAGTGGTCATCTGTGAGGCCGGGAGCCACTGCAAGTTACCATTGACATCGGGTATTTTGAATTGGCCCAGCTGCGCCAGAAAGATCACTATTGCCAGTCCATTTACGAAACCAATCATCACAGGGTAGGGCACTATGCGGATAAATTTACCAAGCCTGCAGGCTCCGGCCGTGACTTGAATGACCCCGGCAAGCACCACGGCTGCAAACAGGTACTGCACGCCATGCTCGGCAACGAGTGCGACCATTACCACAGCCATGGCACCGGTTGCACCGGATATCATTCCAGGGCGACCGCCAATTACGGCGGTAACCAGGCCCATGATAAAGGCGGCATACAGGCCAACCATAGGCTCCACCCCGGCAACGAAGGCAAACGCAACGGCTTCCGGAACCAGTGCCAGGGCCACGGTTAAACCTGAGAGTATATCGGCCCTATGACTGGCTGTTTTATGACGAATAATATCGAACATTGAACCTCTGCTTTCAATGGTGTGAACTTGTTAATGATTTGAGGCGGAGCATTCTAACAGAAATTTATCCTCAAGCCAGCATAATGCTATCAAAGCGCCTTTGCTCTAAGCCTCAAAAACATCTGCGCCGGCTAACTTGCTGTTTGCTGCGGCCTCAGAGTCTACCAGCTTGCGAGTGCACTCAATTGATTGCGACATCAGCTGGATGACACTGCCTGAAAAAGTAACTTCCTGTTGTTAACTAACAAGAAGCGGGTTGTGCCGAGAGTTGACGATTCGGACAGCGAAAAAGGAGCGGATAGAGCCTGAGAGAAGGATATTCACACCGGGTTTGGCAATGTTTAGTGGTATTGAGAATGGGTTACCAAAAATAAAAGAGCCATGCGATGCATGGCTCTTTTACTGTTACTGGCAACAACAGGGTTTATGGACAGGCCATATCCGATGTGGCCTGATTGGTCCTGTTACGCTGAGATTGCTCAGCAATACCTGGCTGGTACTCGCGTCCTTTTGGTATCTCTACCTGGGAGCGAGTGTTCACCTGTGGTTTAGTGGTTTGAGACGATACCATGCTGCCAAAACGACTTACCTGCTTGACCACTGGCGAGCTGGTTTCAGGCTTGGCTTTAACCATGTCAGGATCAGTCGCTTGTGTTTCAGTTACAGGTATTTCAGCAGCAGTTGCTTTAATAGCCTGGGCTTTCGTTTTTATTATGCGCTTTGGCATTTGTACAGCTGGTTTGGCCATTGGCGCAGAAGCCTGCATCACCTTAACGTCCGCTTCAGCATCTGCTGATGCGCTCACTTCTGTTGTGGCGGTGACATTGGCTTCCGGCGTGGCTTCAGCTACAACTTCAGCTACAGGGGCGCTTTGTTCGGCCATTGTAACTTCAGCCACATCAGCAGGCTCTACTGATGCAACATTTGCCGTTTCCACATCTGCCGTCGCCATGATATCAGGCTTCGCTTGCTCTGGTTGTGCCGCTTCAGCTTCGGCGACTTTGTTCGCAGGCAGGGGCTTCGCATCGACAGGAGCAGCTGGCCTGGCGACAACTTCCTCGCTGTCAGTTGGCTGAGAAGCCGGTGCCTGCTCTTGAACCACGGCGACCGCTTCAACCGCCATAACTTCTTTAGCAACTGAGCCTTCAGCAACTTCGACTACAGAAGCTTCGGACTCAGCCTTGATGACCTGTGGCTGCTCAGCGACCTGTGTTTGCTCCGGTACCTCTGATGCAGGAGAAACGCCAGGCGCAACTTCAATAATGTCACTCTGGGCTTCGACAACCGTTACCACTGGTGCGGCGTCTTCAGGCATGCCTTGCTCTTTAGTTTCAGGCTTGGCCACAGCTTCCTGTTCATCGCGACGGCGGCGTTGACCGGCTGCGCGCAAATGGCGAGGGCTGCGACGACTGCGGCGCTGACTGTCACGCTGAGGTTTGTCATCTTCTGTGGTCACCTCATCGGCAGGTGCGGTGCTATCCTGCAACGATTGTTTGCTCTGAACGTCTGCGTTGGCAGCTTGGACGATACTGCTGTCCTGCTCTGCTGCAACTGGGTTGTCAACCGTTTCAACGATAGTCTCAGCATCCTGCTGCACCTCTGGTTTACGACGACGGGTTTGATTACGTTTTGGCTCTCTGGCTTCAAGCTGAGTTTCAATAACTGTGTCAACCACAGTATCAATTGACTCGATAACCTCATCGGTTGCCGCAGCAGTTACGTTATCTTCAATACGCACTTTACGACGCATGTTACGGCGTTGGCGACGCTCGCGAACGACTTCCTGCTTTGGTGGTTTCGCTTCGGTCTCAACAAGATCGCTCTTGACGCTTTTCCTAACTTCACGCCCTTTAGATGCGGCCTTTTGGGGCTTGTCGTCTTTGTTACGTGCCGGACGCTTGTCCTGACCAGTCTCCTGAATCTTGTCTGCGTCGGCATTGCGTTTGCGGCGATTGTCATTGCGGCGGGGACGGCGATTGCTATTGGTCTGGCTCTTTCTGCCCTGTACATCACGGTCACGCTTGTCGGACTTATTCTGCTGCTCATCAGGGGAGAGCAGTGAACCCAATGCCTTGAAGAATCGGCTCAGCAGACCAGCCTGCTTAGGCTTCTGCTTGGCTGAAGGTTTTGGGCGAGCGGCGCTTGGGGCAGGTGTGGCAGGAGTGTCGGCATTTTTAGGTGCAGAGAAACCTTTCAGTGCAGGTTCGGCCGCGGCGGCACGCTCTAGCTTGCGAGGCTCATATAGCTGACGCTCCGGTTGCTCGGTACGCTTGTAGCTGGCTTCATGAATTTCGTCATCTTTACGGTGACGGATCACCTTGTACTCAGGCGTCATCATGTGGTCATCAGGGATCACATAGAGTTCCACACCGTGACGCTGCTCCGTGATACGAATGGATTTGCGCTTCTCGTTGAGCAGAAATGCGGCGACATCCACAGGAACAATAGCTTCGATCTGAGAGGTATTCTCTTTGATTGCTTCTTCTTCCATCAGACGCAGAATAGACAGTGCCAAAGATTCAGTGCCGCGAATGCTGCCCTGACCGTGACAGCGTGGACACAGGTGTGCGGCGGACTCTTCCAGTGAAGGACGCAGACGCTGACGGCTCATTTCCATCAGACCAAAGCGCGAAATACGGCCCAGCTGTATGCGGGCACGATCCTGATGCACGGCATCACGCAGACGGTTTTCCACTTCACGCTGGTGGCGGGCTGGGGTCATATCGATAAAGTCGATCACCACCAGACCACCCAAATCGCGCAAGCGCAGCTGGCGGGCGATTTCATCAGCCGCTTCCAGGTTGGTGTTCAGTGCAGTTTCTTCGATATCGCCGCCCTTGGTTGCGCGGGCAGAGTTGATATCGATAGAGGTCAGCGCTTCGGTGGGGTCGATAACAATCGAGCCACCGGAAGGCAGGCGTACTTCACGCTGGAAAGCCGATTCAATCTGGGATTCAATCTGGTAGTGGGTGAACAGCGGTACTTCTGATTTGTACAGGCGTACGCGCTCAACAAAATCAGGGCGCACCAAGGCAATGTGCTGTTTAGCTTCTTCGTAGATATGAGGGTGATCAATCAGAATTTCGCCCACATCACGGCGCAGATAATCGCGGATAGCACGTACGATAACGTTACTTTCCTGATGAATAAGGAAAGGCGCTGGGCGACTGTCGGCTGCTTCTTTGATGGCTGCCCAGTGATGTTGCAGTACATTCAGATCCCACTTGAGCTCTGAGGCTTCTTTGCCCACACCGGCGGTGCGCACAATCAGGCCCATACCCTGCGGTACATCCAGTGCTGACATGGCTTCTTTGAGCTCAGTGCGCTCATCACCTTCGATACGACGACTGATACCGCCGGCACGAGGGTTATTGGGCATCAGCACCAGATAAGAACCTGCCAGGCTGATAAAAGTGGTCAGTGCCGCGCCTTTGTTGCCACGCTCTTCCTTATCGATCTGAACGATAACCTCCTGGCCTTCCTGAACCACTTCCTTAATATTCGGGCGACCCTGGAAAGAGTAACCTTTGGGGAAGTATTCACGGGCGATTTCTTTCAGAGGGAGGAAGCCGTGACGCTCAGCGCCGTAATCGACGAAAGCGGCTTCAAGGGAGGGTTCTACACGGGTAATTTTACCCTTATAAATGTTGGCTTTTTTTTGCTCACGACCGGGGCTTTCGATATCCAGGTCATACAGCTGTTGCCCATCAACGAGGGCTACGCGCAACTCTTCCGATTGAGTTGCATTGATTAACATACGTTTCATAATGACGTCATTCTTCTATAGATGTCATCAGCAACGTGATCGCTGCATTACGGGCCTGCTTCTGGATAAATTACAGCCTTACGGCTGGTCTGCAGGCAAGGGGGAGCGCATTTCTGTAAGACGCATCTCTGCGTGTCGCATCCAATTTATGGCTTATTTTCAAGTAAAGACAAAAACAAGGAATTCGTTGTAAAACGTCAACCAACCCCATAAATTTCTAGCTAAGTCCGTTAATGCCGAAGTCGATCTGCGTTGTCTGACGACCGGTTAACATTTTGTTCGAGTTTGTGCGGTTTGTGAGCAAATTTTAAACTGCAAATGGCAGTATCATTCCGGTTTAACCTTAAAAACCTGTATTTTCTCTATTTTACCTTTTTCAAGGTTTGCAAATCAGTGACTTGCGACCAGAGTTGAGTTTTATGAATTTGCTGGCTACTCGCTGATGAATGGTGCGTTTGACAGCGACTTTAGTCGCGGATTTTGCCCATTCGTCGGTGAAATATAGCAACAATCAAAAAAATCAGCAATGGAAAGCCGCAAATGAACCCTGTCTGATGTACAATGGCACCGTGTTAATTAAGTGGTCCACCATGAACAAAGAACAAGCCCAACAGCAAGTCCGGAACGTTTCCATTGATGAAGATCATGCCGGACAGCGCATCGATAATTTCCTGATGACTCAACTTAAAGGCGTGCCAAAGAGCATGGTGTATCGCATCGTTCGCAAGGGCGAGGTTCGGGTCAATAAAAAGCGTATTAAACCAGAATATAAGCTGCAGATGGACGATCAGGTGCGAATTCCCCCTGTACGTGTTGCCGAGCGCGACGATCGCAAGGCACCGTCGGCGGGACTTAACCGGGTTTCTCAGTTAAAAGACAGAATTCTGTATGAAGACAAGCATCTGATTGTCATTAACAAGCCAGCAGGGATCGCCGTGCATGGTGGCAGCGGCGTTGACTATGGTGTGATTGAAGCATTGCGGGTCTTGTATCCTGAGCAGAAGTTTCTGGAACTGGTGCATCGTCTGGACAAAGACACTTCCGGTGTGTTGCTGGTTGCCAAGAAACGCAGCGCGCTGAAGCATATGCATGACCAATTGCGTCACAAGAAGATGCAGAAAGACTATCTGGCACTAGTGCGGGGCAGTTGGCAGGATCACGACAAAACCGTCAAGGCGCCGCTGCTCAAACTGACACTGAAATCCGGTGAACGTATTGTCCGAGTCAATAAAGCGGGTAAACCTTCAGAAACCCGCTTTAAGGTGATACAGCGTTATCATGGCGCCACATTGGTTCAGGCCAGTCCGGTCACAGGCCGCACTCACCAAATTCGTGTCCACTGTCAGTACGCCGGTCACCCGATTGCCTGTGATGATAAGTACAGTGAACAGAAGTTTGACGACAGTATGCGCGAATTGGGGCTGAGCCGGCTTTTTCTGCACGCAGCTCAACTCAAGTTCATTCATCCTGAGTCTGAAGAGTATATGACGGTGCAGGCGCCTCTGGATGTGAAGCTAGAAGCAATTCTGGCAAAATTGACCAAAACCAAACAGTAAGCAGCAAGTAAAAGGATTAAATGACCTTATGAGTCAGCTATTGAGAAGGGACTCCAGTTACGAATTGGTGATATTCGACTGGGACGGAACCTTGATGGATTCCGTTCCCAAGATCCTGGCCTGTGTTAAAGGCCTGTCGGTTGAGTATGGGCTGGATGTGCCCTCTGATAATGTCATTCGCAGTATCATCGGTTATTCACTGGAAGAAGCACTGCTGCGATTGTTTGGTGAGCAGGTGAAGGTTGATATTCCTCGGTTTGTCGAGGGCTACCGCCGCTACTATGTGGAGCTCGACTCAACTCCCAGCCCAATATTTGAAGGTGTGGTGTCTTTGCTGGAGACCCTTTCAGCTCAGGGGCATCAGTTGGCCGTTGCCACAGGCAAAGGCAGGGAAGGACTTAACCGACTGATGATTGAGTCTGAACTCGGTGGATATTTTGCTGCCAGTCGCTGTGCCGATGAAGCCTTGAGTAAGCCTAATCCTTTGATGCTGGAGCAACTGCTTAACGAGCTTAATGTGCCTGTGTCCCGAGCCTTGATGGTGGGGGATACCCTGATGGATCTTGAGATGGCCAATAATATAGGTATGGATGCAGTCGGGGTTAGCTATGGTGCTTTCACTGTTGAGCAGCTACAAAGCGCATCTCCAAAGGCAATCATTGACCGCCCACTCGATTTGTTGCGATTTATGTAATGTTGCACTCCTTTCAGGCGCTGGTACTCTGCGCTGCCGGCGTTTCCTGATAAGTCGCGCGGGCATGCCTGTCGGCACCCCATTGTCAGCTTGGGATCTTCACTCCCAATTGCCGCAGGAAATGACACAACAGGATTAACGGCAGCCCCACCAGAGTGTTGGGATCCCGTCCTTTCAGCCGGTCAAACAGACTGATACCCAATCCTTCGCTTTTGAAACTGCCGGCACAGTACCAGGGCTCCTCTGCATCCACATAGGCTTCAATCTCAGCTTGGGTTAACGCCCTGAAACTGACATAGAAAGGCTCTACTTCTGCCTGCATCTGCTGGTTTTGGGTATCAAACACCGCCAGTCCGGTATAAAAGGTGATGGTCTTGCCACTCTGGGCGGTCAGTTGCTCAATTGCTTTGTCACGACTTAACGGCTTACCTATGATTTTGCCATCCACTATCGCCACCTGATCTGAGCCAATAATAATGCCGGATTGAGTGTCGGCGACTGCGCGTGCTTTTACTTTGGCGAGTCTTAAGACCAACTCTTCTGCGGTTTCATCAGGCAGTGGTGTTTCGTCGATTTCCGGGGAAGCAGTAATAAAAGAAAGATGCAGCTTTTCCAGCAGGGCTTTTCTATAGCTGGAGGTAGACGCCAGCACCAATTGGGGATGAGATGACATAATGATCGTTGTGTTGTGAAAATTGGCTGCAATTGTGCGATCAATGCAGCGATTTAAGCAAGACTGGTTTACCCGTAGCTGCCAGTGACGTAAATTCATGGCAGAGGGCACCGTAAGCGCTTTTATTTTGTACTTATGGTGCTTGTCTGGATGCGGGGGCTTGGGTAGAATTTCGCGTCCACCAATCCTAGGGTCGGCGGGCTAATGCCTGAATGCGTAGCAAGGCAAATTTTTTCTTTGACTCCGACGTTTTCAAACTATAATATGCGCGCCTTATGCAAACAGTAAAGATACCGGTCTCGATTGATCCTGTTCGTGCGGCCCAGTCTCGCTCCAACTATGAGGGTGTTGTACCAGGCAAGCAGCTCAAGCGATTGAATGAGTTATGTGCCGGCGACTGTTCCGATGTGACTGTGTCACTGGAATGTGGTGTTGATCTGCAGGGGATAGTCTACCTGAAAGGGAAGGCTGTGACGGAGCTCACTCTGTTATGTCAACGTTGCATGACACATTTTACCACTGAGGTTACGGTCGACTTTTGCTACAGTCCTTGCAGGACTCAGGCAGAAATCGATGAGCTCCCGGATGCGTATGACCCGATTGAGTGTAATGAAATGGGTGAAATACGCCTGCATCAACTGATTGAAGATGAGTTGATATTGGCCATACCTTTAATCCCTGTGCATGACGATGAGGACTGCAACATGGGTAGCAAAGATGTGGTGGTAGGCGACATTGACCTCTCTCAAGAGGAGCGTCCAAATCCGTTTGCAGTGTTAGAAAAACTGAAGAGCAAGTAATCTAGGAGACAGGTCCAATGGCTGTACAACAGAATAAAAAATCTCGTTCTAAGCGTGGTATGCGCCGTTCACACGACGCGCTGAGCACTGCTCAGCTGTCTGTAGACGCTACCAGTGGTGAACTGCATCTGCGTCACAATGTGACTGCCGATGGCTACTACCGTGGTAAAAAGGTAATCAACAAGTAATTGTTGTTTAGCTTATGACAAATCTGACGCTCGCGTTGGATGTAATGGGTGGCGATCACGGCCCCCATGTCACAGTGCCTGCAGCTTTGCAGGCACTGACAATTCAATCCAATCTCAATCTCATTTTGGTCGGTGACAAGACCAAAATCGAGCCGCTGCTGCAATCGGCTGATCCAGGCCAACTTGCCCGAATCGAAATCAATCACACCACCGAAATGGTGCAGATGAATGATCGCCCAATCCATGCCCTCAGGCGTTATAAACAAAGCTCAATGCGTCTGGCGATTGAAGCCGTCAGAGATGGCAGGGCAGATGCGTGTGTCAGTGCCGGCAATACCGGCGCCCTGATGACGCTTGCCAAGGTGGTGCTTAAAACCCTGCCCGGTGTCGACAGACCCGCGTTGGTCAGTAGTCTGCCAAGCTCAAAAGGAAACCCCTCCTACCTGCTGGATTTGGGTGCGAATGTCGCCTGCGACGCAGAGGCCTTGTTTCAGTTTGCTGTGATGGGTTCAGTGCTGTTTGAAACCGTTGAAAAACGACAGCGTCCCAAGGTGGCTTTGCTGAATGTTGGCAATGAAGAGATCAAGGGCAATGACAATGTGCAACAGGCGGCACAATATCTCCAGGATACCCCGCAGCTTAACTATGTGGGCTATATCGAAGGAGATGAGATTTATACAGGTCATGTAGATGTCATCGTCTGTGATGGTTTTGTAGGCAATATCACGCTGAAAACCTCCGAAGGGATTGCCAGACTTCTGGTACATCAATTAAAAAAGGGACTGACAGAAGGCTTTCTCGTACGTTTCCTCGCCAGACTAATTGCGCCGAGAATTCAAAAAGTTCTCAGCCAGATGAACCCCGACCAGTATAATGGTGCAAGTCTGATAGGATTGCGCGGAATAGTTGTGAAGAGCCATGGTTACGCCGATCAGGATGCTTATTTGCAAGCTATTTGTCTTGCAATTACCGAGGCACAACGTCGACTTCCTGAAATGATAAAAGATCGTTTAGAGTCGATTCTTTTAGATATAAACAGCTGATTTCTCCTTATGTATACAAAAATTCTAGGTACCGGCAGTTATCTGCCGGCGCAGGTGCGCAGTAATCAGGATCTGGAAAAAATGGTGGAAACCAGTGACCAGTGGATTGTTGAGCGCACCGGGATCACCGAACGTCGTATCGCCAGCAGTGAAGAGTCCGTTTCCACCATGGGTTACGAAGCGGCACGCAAGGCGCTGGAGATGGCCGGCATTGAGGCCAGTGAGCTTGATATGATTATTGTCGGTACCACCAGTGCCGATAACGCATTTCCTGCGGCGGCCTGTGAAATTCAGGCCAAACTGGGTGTGACCACCATTGCTGCCTTTGATATCTCTGCAGCTTGCTCTGGTTTTGTTTATGCGCTGTCTATTGCTGATCAGTTTGTGCAAAGCGGTGCAGCCAAAAATGTATTGGTTATCGGTGCTGATGTACTGTCACGCTTCTGCCAACCGGAAGATCGCACCACTGTCATCCTTTTTGGTGATGGTGCCGGCGCTGCAGTCGTCGGCGCCAGTGAAGAGCCCGGCATTCTCAATACCCATATCTATGCCGATGGCCGTTACGCCGATCTGCTCAAGTGTCCAATGCCTTCCCGAGGGCTGGACAAAGAAGATGTTAACAATTTTATTACCATGAAGGGCAATGATGTCTTCAAAGTGGCGGTGACTCAGCTATCCCATGTGGTGACAGAAACGCTGCGACTGAACAACATAGATAAAAGTGAAATCGACTGGCTGGTACCTCATCAGGCCAATTACCGCATTATTGCTGCCACGGCCAAAAAGCTCAGCATGAGTATGGACAAGGTGGTCATCACGCTGGCCAAGCATGGCAATACTTCTGCTGCATCTGTGCCAATTGCGCTGGATGAAGCTGTACGTGACGGGCGTATTCAACGTGGGCAGCTGTTGCTGCTTGAAGCCTTTGGGGCGGGTTTTGCCTGGGGCAGTGCGTTGGTTCGTTTCTGAATCGAAAGCAATAACATTGAGGGCTGACAAGCTGTCACCCGCATCACTGAACTTTGGCGCATTGCTTGTGCAAGCGCATCCTGAAGGTGAATATTTATGGAAAAGACCGCATTTGTGTTTCCTGGGCAGGGTTCCCAGGCAGTAGGCATGTTGGCTGATTTGGCCGCAGAGCATGAAATTGTTCAGGCCACTTTCGCTGAAGCCAGCGAAGCGCTGGGCTATGACCTGTGGGCGCTGGTACAGGATGGTCCTGCCGAAAAACTCAATGAAACCGATAAGACTCAGCCCGCTTTGCTGACTGCCAGTGTTGCCATTTGGCGTGTATATCAGGCCAGTGGTAAAGCGGCTCCTGCAGTAATGGCAGGTCACAGCTTGGGTGAATACTCTGCATTGGTGTGTGCCGGCGTGCTGGATTTCAAAGATGCGGTAAAACTGGTTGAGCTGCGCGGTCAACTGATGCAGCAGGCAGTACCGGCCGGAACAGGCGCCATGTACGCCATTATCGGTCTGGATAACGATGCAATTGTCAAGGTGTGTGAAGATGCGGCTCAGGGAGAAGTGGTTAGCCCTGTAAACTTTAACAGCCCAGGCCAGGTGGTGATTGCCGGCGCCAAAGCCGCTGTTGAGCGTGCTGCGGTCGCCTGTAAAGAGGCCGGTGCCAAGATGGCCGTTGCCCTGCCGGTAAGCGTACCTTCTCACTGCGCCTTGATGAAGCCGGCTGCCGAGAAGCTGGCAGCCGCGCTTCAGGCTGTGACGTTTAACGAGCCACAAATTAAAGTGATTAATAACGTTGATGTGGCAAGCCCAACCGATGCGGCAGACATTAAAGACGCTCTGGTGCGTCAGCTGTACTGCCCTGTTCGCTGGACCGAAACTGTGGAAGCTATGGCTGCCGGCGGTGTACAAGTGCTGGTTGAAGTGGGACCCGGAAAGGTACTGACTGGCCTTGCTAAACGGATCAATCGCAGTCTGACCGCCAAGGTCGCCAATGATGTGGCATCGGTTGCCGCATTGACAGAATAAAGGAGTATGACATGAGTATTGCTCTGGATTTGACCGGCAAAGTTGCCTTGGTTACTGGTGCCAGCCGTGGTATTGGTAAGGCCATTGCGACAACACTGGCCGAGGCGGGTGCGACTGTTGTGGGTACTGCAACCAGTGAAAAGGGCGCTGCCGCCATCAGCGAGTATCTCGGGGAGCAGGGTTTTGGTTTGGTGTTGAACGTAACCTGCAGCGACTCTGTGGCACAAATGTACGCTGATATCAAAGCGCGTGCCGGTGATGTGGATATTCTGGTTAACAATGCCGGGATCACCAAAGACAACCTGTTTATGCGTATGAAGGACGAAGAGTGGACTGATATCATTGATACTAATCTGACATCGCTGTTCCGCCTGTCCAAGCCTGTGATGCGCAGCATGATGAAGAAGCGTTTTGGGCGCATCATCAATATTGGCTCAGTTGTTGGTTCCATGGGTAACCCTGGACAGGTAAACTACTGTGCTGCCAAGGCTGGTCTGGTGGGCTTTACCAAATCTCTGGCTAAAGAGGTTGCATCCCGCCAGATTACAGTGAATGCTATTGCTCCTGGATTTATCCAGACCGACATGACGGATGAGCTGACCGCCGAGCAGCAACAGGCCATCATGTCTCAGGTACCAATGGAGCGTCTGGGCCAGGCTCAGGAAATCGCCAATGCGGTGGTGTTTTTGGCATCAGATACAGCTGCTTACATCACAGGGGAAACCTTGCATGTAAATGGCGGCATGTATATGGTTTAATGGCAAAAAACTAGGGAATTTGCTGCGTTTGAGTGGGATAAATCGCTGCAATTCAAGGCTGTGAATCGTGGTTAGACCACAAAAACGGGACTTGCATTGTCAGCCAAATCGAATAAACTACTCGCAATCTTACGCAAGTGCGTAATTTGAATAGGAAAGAAAACTAATGAGCAACATCGAAGAACGTGTAAAGAAAATCATTGTAGAGCAACTGGGCGTTAAAGAAGAAGACGTGAAGCCAGCGGCCTCTTTCGTTGACGATCTGGGTGCAGATTCTCTGGACACGGTTGAGTTGGTAATGGCTCTGGAAGAAGAGTTTGATACTGAGATCCCTGACGAAGAAGCTGAAAAGATCACTACCGTTCAGGCTGCGATCGATTACGTTTCCAAGAATCAGTAATCAGAATTCCTTAAGACAGGCGGCAATATGCCGCCTGTTTTTGTTTAAAGCTTAATCCATGACTCTGTTTGTAAAGCTCGGTAAGCTGAGATAGAAAACGACCTAGTCCCTGGAGAGGACGCCGGGTGATAGAGCAGAGTTAAAGAAGGTAATAAATACAGTGAGTAAACGTCGTGTCGTGATTACCGGCTTGGGTCTGGTGACTCCGGTTGGCAATGCAGTTAATTCTACCTGGAAAGCCTTGCTTGATGGTAAGAGCGGTATCGCCCCCATTACCAAATTCGACGCCACTGAGTTTGGAACCCGTATCAGTGGCTCAGTCAAGGAATTTGACGTAGAGCAGTACTTGTCCAAAAAAGACGCCCGCAAAATGGATCTCTTCATTCAGTATGGTATTGCCGCCGGTGTGCAGGCGCTGAATGACTCAGGTTTGGAACTGGACAAGCTGGATCTGAACCGAGCCGGTACTGCTATCGGTGCCGGTATGGGGGGGATGTGGCTGATTGAACAGAACCACACTGCCTATATCAATGGTGGTGCCCGCAAGATTTCTCCATTCTTCGTGCCTAGCACCATCATCAACATGGTAGCAGGTCACTTGTCGATCATGTTCGGCCTGCGCGGACCTAACTTTGCAGTGACCACTGCCTGTACCACTGGTGTGCATAACATTGGTTTAGCTGCCCGTACCATCGCCTACGGTGATGCTGACATCATGCTGGCCGGTGGTGCAGAAGATGTCACCAGTCCAATGGGCGTGGGTGGTTTCTCCGCAGCCAAGGCTCTGTCCACCCGCAACGATGCGCCTGAGCAGGCGAGCCGTCCATGGGATAAAGATCGTGATGGTTTTGTTATCGGTGACGGTGCCGGCGTGATGGTGCTGGAAGAGTATGAGCATGCCAAAGCCCGCGGGGCAACTATTTACGGTGAGCTGGTTGGCTTCGGTATGAGTGGCGATGCTTTCCACATGACATCACCGCCGAGCGATGGCAGCGGCGCAGCACTGGCGATGGAAAACGCCATTAAAGATGGTGGCATTGCTAAAGAATCTATCGGTTATATCAACGCTCATGGTACTTCTACACCAGCAGGCGACAAGGCTGAAGCTGCTGCGGTGAAGTCTGTATTTGGTGATCATGCCTACAAGGTGATGGTGAGCTCAACAAAATCGATGACAGGTCACCTGCTGGGGGCTGCCGGCGCGGTTGAAGCGATTTTCACTGTACTTGCGCTGAAAGATCAGGCGGTTCCGCCAACCATCAATCTGGATAATCCAGACGAGGGTTGTGATCTGGACTTTGTGCCTCATACCGCCCGCCAGGCGGCGATTGATTACGCCCTGTGTAACTCTTTCGGGTTTGGCGGCACTAACGGCTCTTTGTTGTTCAAAAAAGTCTGATGTAAAGATATTTGGAAAGCGCCCAAGGGGCGCTTAATTAGATGGTCCGCCTCACCTCCAAACCGTTAGGTTAGGAGGTGAGAATTTAAAGAGGCGAACCATTATGAAGCGTAACATCATCGG
>JAJNAU010000074.1 GCA_021462625.1 Shewanella sp. | reverse complement strand
TGTCACCAATTGTGGCACTAACAGCGTACTGAGCTTTGTTAGTTTCATAGTTGTCAGCCATCAGATAGGTGGCGTTAACAGTCAGCAGGTCTGCAATCTTTGGAGAGTAGTACCATACGCCGTCGCCGCTACGAGTTTGACCGGCAACCAGGCGATCGATATCAGCGTTGCTGTTGCCGAACAGGTCGAAACCGCCTTCAGACTGCTTGAATACGGTGTCGTTTTTACCTACCAGTACAGTACCAGCGTTGGTCTTCAGAACCAGGAAAGTGTTACGAGCTTTGAATGGATTGTTGTTTGATTCTTTGTCGTTCAGAACGTTCTCAACTTCAAACTCCATTTGGTAGATAACATCGAAGCCATCAGCGATGTTCTGAGTGCCTTTTACACCCAGGTGAGAGAAGTTATCTTCCAGTACGGTGCCGTCTTTTCCGTTTTGAGTGGTGTAGCCGTTATCAGCGTGAGTAACTGACAGATCCAGGCGGCCGTAGAAATCCGGGCCGGCGGCCAGTGCAGAGGCAGAAGCCATAGCCAGTACTGAGGCGATGGATGCAGAAATAAAACTCTTGTTCATTCGTATTGCTCCCTAAAACTTCCCTTTGGGTTGTTATAATTTAGCTCTCGTTGTAGTGCAGACATCCGGTCTGTTACAACTTAGAAGCTAATTCTTGCAGCTTTGGACTAACAAAATTGTGTTGTTTGTCATAGTTTTGGTGATTTCTACAACAAGGGAAGACAGGGGCTGACAATGGTTAAATCTTATCGAGATGTTGCCGCGGGAACGCCGGTGGTGATTGAAAAGTGCTGTAAAAACAAATGCATAAATTCGAATCTGTTAAATTAGTATGGCAATTAGTTAATTTTGAAAGATAAATTTAAGTAATCGATGATAGAGGGAGGTGAACTGTTTGCTGCTTTTTTGGCCGGCCAGATGAGGCGTTGTGGAGTCTTGTCGTGTTTTTATAAAAACGCCACGGTGATCTTGATCACCTGCTGCGGGTGAGTTTGGCGGTTTGCGGTTTTCGGGTAAAATAGTGCCTTTCGTCCTGTGTTTTGCCGGAATTTTAGCCTGCTATGTTGTCTGAAGCTTATTTAAATCGATTTGGTGGTATTGGCCGTTTGTATGGAAGCAAAGGACTGGCGAGATTTCACGGCGCTCATGTGGCAGTCCTTGGGATCGGCGGCGTAGGAACCTGGGCAGCAGAAGCGCTGGCCCGCAGCGGTATAGGCAGAATTACCCTGATTGACCTCGATGATATCTGCGTGACCAACACCAATCGTCAAATCCATGCACTGACGGACACCATAGGTGAATCCAAGGTTGAGGTGATGGCGCGTCGTATTGCGGCTATCAACCCGGAATGCCGGGTGGAGCAGGTTGAAGACTTTATCACCACGGATAATCTGGGCGAGTATTTTGTGCCTGTCAAACTGGGCGGCGATATCGATTATGTGGTGGATTGTATTGATGCAGTAAAGCCCAAAGCAGCGCTTATTGCCTGGTGTAAGCGTAATAAGATACGTATCGTCACCGTTGGCGGCGCGGGAGGTCAGTTGGACCCCACTCAGGTTCAGCTGGCGGACTTGGCCCGAACCTATCAGGACCCATTGCTTGCCAAGGTGCGCAATCTGCTGCGCCGTGAATACCATTTCTCAAAGAATGTGGATCGCCGCTTTGGTATTGATGCCGTATTCTCCACTGAGCAGCTGACTTATCCTGCCGCAGACGGTCAGGTATGTGCTGCTAAACCTGAGGCAGGCGGAACGATGCGGATGGATTGCGCATCAGGGTTCGGTGCTGTGACAGTAGTTACCGGCAGCTTCGGATTTGTGGCGGTCAGTCGGGTATTGAAAAAGTTGGCTGAATTGGCCAAGGCTGAATAACTTCGGAAGCTGATTTTAATCAGAAAGGCTATTGCCCCGCGGCAGTGGCCTTTTTTGTCGATATCAGTCTGAGAGTTCTTGTAAAGGACTAGGCCATGCAAACTGCGCCTGGCATCTGCTGATCGTAAGCCTATGCAGAGCATGCACGGGACTTATTTGTACCTTCCCAAAGGAAGGTACGCGGTAAGATCCGTATAACTATTTTGTGAATGTGGTGCAAAAATTGCTTCAAATATAATCCATAACAACTTGTTCAATTTACTGACACCTGGATACTGTTATGTTGAAGAACAACTTTTCAGAATTGCTCGCATTTGACGGCAGCAAAATAACCCTGAATGTCATGCTCTGGCTGGTGGTGTGTTGTGCCACCTTGTTGTTTTTGCCTGCGTCGTTACTCAGAGGGCTGGGACTGGAGTATTTTGTTTCCGGTTACAATCATTTTATTGGACTGGGCATGATTATCGGCATTGCCTATTTTGTTTCCCGGCTGCTGGGGGTGGTGCTTGATGAGGGGATTCGCCACTTGTCTGAAAAACGTCTGGTTGAGAGTATTGAGCATAAGATCGGTTTACTGGATCTGTCTGAGCGGGCGCTGCTCAGGGAATTTTTCCTGCAGGGGTGCACGATTCTGACGCTGCCACAGAATGAAACTGCGGTGAGAAGTCTGATTAATGCCGGCATCCTTGAATGTCTTGGCAATGAAAAACATTATGCGATACACGGCCCAACCGCTGATTTCAAAATCTCCATGAAAGCCAGGAGTTATCTGAACCGCCAGATCCTGCGCTTGCCCTCCGGTCAACCCACCCAGGAACAAATGCAGGCACTGCTCAAGACCCGTCCCAGCTTTATCAGCAGCATCGCGCGAGGCCGTAAGCATGCTGCCTGATGGCAGCAGTTAAAACACACAGCCCGGCAATGACCGGGCTGTGTGTTTATGTCTCTTTGCCGGGGTTAATTTATGAGTCGGTATCAGGGTTTGGGCGGCGAAGATTTGCTGACAAACATTCAACCAATATAAGAGATAATGCAAATCGTTGTGAAGATAACCAGCATGGACATCAGCCCGATGGGATTGGCAAACATAAGATCCAACCCAAAAGCCATGTGAGCCTCCGAGTATCAATTCCTTTTGTTGTAGGTTGTTGCACTTGTTAAGGTGTATTAGGGTCTGTTGACCTTTCATGGTTGAATTTTGCTCGTTCTAGACGCGCTTTAATCGCGACGCAAGGTGTGTAGCCTAGTGAGCCTAAGCAAATACCTTGCAACAAAGAGTAAAGCGCGTATAGCCGAGCCCTTCGGGCAGCGTTTGTCGTCGCTTTCTACTGCATTAACGCTCATTCATGTAGAACAACTACAGCACAATCGCGTTGCTTTGTATAAAACAACGACAAAGTGCTGCAAAAACCATCTTCAAAGGTCAACAGACCCTAGTGATCTTGATTGAAATGTTGCCTGATTGGTTGCAGCAGATGGATGATTGGCTCTGCGTGGTGTCAGCGGGTGGAAAATTGCGCTATCGAGCAGGATTGCCAGGGAAATCCGGTTGCGGGGGCTTGCCATCAGTGATTGCAAAGGTATAATGCCTTGCATCTTCTGACGAGACCTCGTTGCAAGATACTAAAATTTGATATTAAAAGAGGCGGTGTGATGAAATGGGTAGACACAACGGATTCCAAAGGCGTTGCGTTTCCAGTATCGTTATACTAATGTGATTCTAAATAAATATCTTAAGTTGATTTTTCTATAGTAATAAAAGATGTATAGAGTTGTATAAAAGTTGCGGGTGTGGTGGAATCGGTAGACACGTTGGATTCAAAATCCAATTTCGAAAGAAGTGCGAGTTCAAGTCTCGCCACCCGCACCATTAAATTACTAAAATGTAGCCACTTAATTGTGGTTTTTTTTGTAGGTTATTATGACGTATGAGCTGGTATATTATCTATTTTTAGTTTTGACTGGGGCATTATTTTGCGTTAAGAAGCTAAGATCAGAAAAGTTGTACTTTTTTGTAACGCTTTTTTTGTTTACTATTTACTCGGTCATCACACGGTATTCAGGTTTTGATGTTGATATAAATGCATATGCAAGCGAATTAAAAAGTGAATTGTTTTCACTTTACTATTTGAAAGAACCTGTCTATTGGATATCTTCAAGATACATATATAAAATAACACAGTCTCCAGAAGTTACATTTATAATCTATGATATTATTTCTTTTATACTTGTATTAAAAGCAAGAGAGAATATGAAGTTACCTCAATACTTCACCTATCTTTTTCTATTATTTTTTCCTGCTGTAATGGGCATGAATAATGTATATCGACAATATTTATCATATACGATATTTATATATTTTTCTTCTTTGTTTTTTATCAACTCTAGTTTTGTTAAAAAATCATTTTTTATATTGTTAAGTGTCCTTACACACAACGTGTCAGCATTGTTTTCACCTTTATTTTTTGCTTTGAATAAGAAAAGACAAATTAGCTTTAGAAGCATATTTTTGTATTTGTGTGTGCTTGTTATATTACCGCTTGCTGTAGGAACTAAATCAAATAGCGATACAGGAACATTAGGTGTTGAAGTTTATTTGTTGGTGATGGTGGCACTGTTTATATTTTATATATCATCTTATAAAATGGTGTTTAATGGTGTTTCAGCAAAGTTTTTTTATTATATTACATATTTAATTTCATTAACATCAATGGCTGCTGTATTTATGGGTTCCGCTCAATCAAAGAGAGTTGGAATGTATGCATTGATGATTACTTTAATACCAATAGTTAAAGCAATCGAAGATAATTACAAACAAAAAAAACCGGTTAGAACAATAACGTATTTCATTTTAATATTACCAACAATATTATTTTCCAGTTCTTTAAATATGCTGTTAACACAACTTAATCCATAAAGTCGAGGGTGTTCAAAATGCTGTGTCACGTTAAAAATCACAGATCGATGTAGGCTTCCAGTCGCCCTTAAAGCGTGCCAGTTCGAGTCTCGCCACCGCTACCATCTGTTAACTGAACACATTGAACCGACTTTTAGTCGGTTTTTTTGTGTCTGAACGATGGCAGCTCAATCCCCGTGGCTTTCTTTATATCTCATCGGTTTGCTCTTTAAAGTGAGAGGTTATCGAGTGCTGTGGTATTCCACTTTGAAAGGCAACCTGTCTTGCTGCACCTGAATATCTTGAACTCGAATTTGCCCGTAAGCCAGAGCGGTGCGAGGACTTATTCGCCCCTTGCCTTATCTTTGCAAACGCCGCTGAACACAGGGTTGCATTCATCATCGACTCCAGCAGGAGAAAAAAAACAAATAGACATCCAGATGGCTGATTGCTAAGTTTGAACACCTGTACAGATATTGTCCGCTTGACATGGAGAGCGTTATGAAACTGGAATCACTGGCATTGCACCACGGCTATCAATCGGAGGCAACCACCAAAGCAGCGACGGTGCCGATTTACCAAACTACTTCCTATACCTTTGATAACACCCAGCATGGGGCGGATCTGTTTGATTTGAAAGTGCCGGGTAATATCTACACCCGCATTATGAATCCCACCACGGATGTGCTGGAGCAGCGCCTCGCAGCCATTGAAGGCGGAATTGGCGCGTTGGCACTGGCGTCTGGTATGGCAGCTATTACCTACGCCATTCAGGCGCTGGTGGAAGTGGGGGACAATATTATCAGTACTAGTCAGCTGTATGGCGGTACTTACAACCTGTTTGCCCATACCCTGCCGCGTCAGGGCGTCGAGGTGCGCATGGCGGGTTTTGATGATTTCGCCGGATTGGAAGCTTTGATCGATGACAAAACCAAAGCGCTGTTTTGTGAGTCCATTGGTAATCCGGCGGGTAATATCGTGGATTTGCAGCAGCTCGCGGACATTGCCCACCGCCATGGCGTGCCACTGATTGTTGATAATACCGTCGCCACTCCTGTACTGTGCCGTCCCTTTGAACATGGTGCCGATATCGTCATTCATTCGCTGACCAAGTATATAGGTGGTCATGGTACCACCATAGGCGGGGTGATTATCGACTCGGGCACGTTCGACTGGGTGGCTAACAAAACCCGGTTCCCTGTGCTCAATACCCCTGATCCATCCTATCATGGCGTGGTTTATACCCAGGCCTTTGGTCCGGCCGCCTTTATTGGGCGTTGCCGTGTGGTGCCGCTGCGCAACACCGGCGCGGCATTGTCGCCCCAGAGTGCATTTTTGCTGCTACAGGGACTGGAAACCCTGAGTCTGCGGATGGAGCGTCACTGCAGTAACGCGCTGAAACTGGCGGCATTTCTGCAGCAGCATCCGGCGGTGAACTGGGTGAATTATGGCGCGCTGCCAGATAGCCCTTATAAAGCTAACTGTGACAAGATTTGTGGCGGTAAAGCCTCGGGGATTATCAGCTTCGGCATTAAGGGCGGGCGCGAGGCCGGCGGCCTGTTTATCGATGCCCTCAAAATGGTATTGCGACTGGTGAATATTGGTGATGCCAAATCACTGGCCTGCCACCCGGCGACCACCACTCACCGGCAGCTCAATGCTGAGGAGCTCGCCAGTGCA
Source organism: Shewanella sp. (assembly GCA_021462625.1). Lineage (GTDB taxonomy): Bacteria > Pseudomonadota > Gammaproteobacteria > Enterobacterales > Shewanellaceae > Shewanella. Next base: position 9,781 of record JAJNAU010000074.1, on the reverse strand, counting down.
GGCGTCAGTGAAGACTTGATCCGCATCTCAGTGGGGATTGAGCATATCGATGACATTATTGCGGATGTGTCTCAGGCGCTGGAGGCAGCAACCGCCTGATAGGCTGTGCAAACGTATGCACTGACGCCTGGCTATGCCGGACGTCGCATTTTCGAGGTTTGAACAGGCCACAAAAACCGCAGCAGTATAGCTTGTACTCGATCGTTGCAAAGGTACAATGATGCTGATTTTTCTCACTTAAAGAGCGAGCGCATGCACGTACATATTCTGGGGATCTGTGGCACTTTTATGGGCGGTCTGGCGTTGCTTGCCCGGGAGATGGGCCACAGAGTGACCGGTTCGGATGCCAATGTGTATCCGCCCATGAGCACTCAGCTGGAGCAGCAGGGGATTGAACTTATTCAAGGCTTTGACCCGTCTCAGCTCGATGCTAATCCGGATTTGGTGGTGATTGGCAATGCCATGAGCCGAGGAAACCCCTGTGTGGAAGCGGTACTTAACCGGGGCATGAAATACACCTCAGGCCCGCAGTTTCTGGCGGACCATATTCTGCCCGGTAAATGGGTGTTGGCGGTAGCCGGAACCCACGGCAAAACCTCGACCGCCAGCATGCTTGCCTGGATCCTGGAAGACTGCGGCTATCAGCCGGGCTTTTTGATCGGTGGGGTGCCACAGAACTTCGGTATATCGGCGCGCACTGGTGAGACTGATTTTTTTGTAGTGGAAGCGGACGAGTATGACAGCGCCTTTTTCGATAAGCGCTCCAAGTTCGTGCATTACCACCCCCGGACACTGGTGATCAACAACCTGGAGTTCGATCACGCTGATATCTTCGATGACCTCAAAGCCATCCAACGTCAGTTCAATCATCTGATGCGCACTGTGCCCGGTGAAGGCAAGGTGATTTGGCCCGCCCAGACCGAGGCGGTGCGTGAAGTCATTGAGATGGGCTGCTGGAGCGAGCAGCAAACCCTGAATACCATGCTTGCCGACAACGGCTGGTTTATACAGGCGATTGCTGAAGATGGACATGAGTTTGAAATCTTCCTTGATGGTGGATCTCAGGGCGTGCTCAACTGGCATTTGATCGGTCGCCACAATATGGAAAATGCGCTGATGGCGATTGCTGCTGCCCGCCATGTGGGCGTGGCTCCGGCCGTTGCCATTAACGCCCTGACCCGGTTTGCGCCTCCCAAGCGCCGACTGGAACTGCTGGGTACTGTGGCCGGTGTCACCCTGTATGATGACTTTGCTCATCATCCCACCGCTATTGCCACAACACTGCAGGCGCTGCGAGCCAAAGTGGGTGACAATAAGATTACTGTGGTGCTGGAGCCCCGCTCCAACACCATGATGCGCGGCGTGCATAAAGATACGCTGGCAAACGCCATGCAACTTGCTGACCGTGCTCTGCTGTTTCAGGGGGATGCTGTGCAGTGGGATCTCGCTTCCAGCATGGCCGATGCAGCTGTCCCTGTGACTGTGTTTGATGATCTCGATGCGCTGGTGGCCGCGGCCGTGGCGGGAAGTCAGGCCAATGAACATATGGTGGTGATGAGTAACGGCGGCTTTGGCGGCATTCACAGCAAGCTGCTTGCTGCGCTGGAAGACAAGGAAACCCAATGAGTCAACCTCGCTCAATCAAAGATAAGTGCATCAGCCTGGGGTGGACCGGTGCGTCCGGTGCGCCCTATGGCCTGAAGTTGCTTGAGTGCCTGCTGGCAGATGGCTATCGGGTGTACCTGATGATCTCTAGTGCTGCCCGGGTGGTACTGGCCACAGAGGAGGGGTTGAAACTCTCCAGCAATCCGGACAAAGCCCGCGAGCAGTTGCTGTCCCGGCTGGTGCAAGATGGAGCACAAGGGGGCCAGGCCCGTGGTGAGCTGGTGGTACTGGGCAAGGAAGAGTGGTTTTCACCACCGGCTTCAGGCAGTGCTGCGCCCAAACAGATGGTGATTTGCCCTTGCTCTACCGGCACCCTGGCGGCTGTAGCGACCGGCATGAGCAATAATTTGCTGGAGCGGGCGGCGGATGTGGTTCTCAAGGAGCGCGGTCAACTCATTCTTGTGGCAAGGGAAATGCCTTTTAATGCGATTCATCTGGAGCATATGCTCAAGCTGACCCAGCTGGGCGCTGTGGTGATGCCTGCGTCGCCGGGCTTTTATCATCATCCTCAAACGCTACAGGATCTGATAGACTTTGTGGTCGCCCGGATCCTTGACCATTTGGGTGTTGAACACAGATTAACCGAACGCTGGGGTTACGGTATGGCCGAAGAGATGAGTCAGCCTGCCAGCGATGACAATTGAGACAGATATGAAACACACCATTGAAGAGATGATCTCGGTAAAACAGATCGATGCAAAGCTGGATGAGCTGGCTGAGGTAATCAACGCCCACTATAAAGACAGCGAGCGTCTGCTGATGGTTGGCCTGCTCAAAGGTTCGGTGGTATTTATGGCTGATCTGTGCCGCCGTATCCATGGTCATGTGGAAATCGACTTTATGGCCGTATCCAGCTATGGCAACGCCATGACCAGCTCGCGTGATGTGAAGATCCTCAAGGATGTTCAGTCTGATATCAATGGACGTGACGTGCTGATCGTCGAAGATCTGATCGATTCCGGCAACACGCTGGCTAAGATCCGTGAAATGTTGTTGCTGCGTGAGCCAAAGAGCCTGGCGCTGTGTACTCTGCTGGACAAGCCTGAGCGCCGTGAAGTGGATGTGCATGTGGACTTTGTGGGTTTCACCATCTCTGACGAGTTTATCGTGGGTTATGGTATCGACTATGCCGAGCGTTATCGCAATCTGCCATATATTGCCAAAGTCGTACCATTGGAATAATCCGACGACAAAGGTATAAATAGACTCCCGCTGAAACAGAGGAATTATTAAGGAAGGTGCGAACAAGTCCTCGCACCTTCCTTAGACACTGCAAAGTCGATTTTTCATGCGGTCACTATGACTCAGCGAGGCTGGGTTTAATGAGCGGGCTTTAAAACGCAGGGAGCTATTGCGTTACTTTGCTCAATTGCCTGCTGCGATAGTGGCGATGTAGGCATGTGGCAGCAGCCATTATTGGTGTCGCGAATGACGTAAGCTTGGCCACGACACCAAAATGATACATCCCAGGTATGTCGTGTCTTACCGTAAGAGCAATAAGCGTGACTTCAATGATGCTACCACCATTGCTGGAGCTGCACAGCGCCAAGACATGAGATTTGTTCCTGTAAAGCCAGCCGAGCAGCAGGATATTCAAATGTTGCACCGTATACGGCAATTGCATGTCAAAAATGCCACGGCCCAATCCAACCAAATCAGAGGATTGTTAAGTGAGTACGGCATGGTGGTCAGTCAGGGAAAGAACAAGTTATTGGCCGGGACCTGATCAGGTATTAACTGAGGTCTTTGACCTTTGGTGGTCAACAGACCCGACTCACAGGATAAATAATGACAAATCGCGCATTGGTGATTGAAGATCTGAAAAAGACCTATAAGGGCGGCGTTGAGGCCGTCAAGGGCATCAGCCTGACGGTGGAGCAGGGGGACTTCTTTGCGCTGCTGGGGCCCAATGGTGCCGGCAAATCCACGACCATTGGGGTGATTTGCTCACTGGTACAAAAAAACAGTGGTCAAGTGCAGGTCTTCGGCCACAGTCTGGACAAGCAGCTGGAACGGGTCAAGCTGTGCATCGGCATGGTGCCTCAGGAGTTTAACTTCAACCAGTTTGAAACTGTGCTGCAGATTGTAGTGAACCAGGCCGGCTACTATGGCGTGCCCCGCGGTGTGGCGCTCGAGCGCGCAGAGAAATATCTCACAGAGCTGGATTTGTGGGATAAGCGTAACAGCCAGTCACGCGAGTTGTCCGGTGGCATGAAGCGGCGGTTGATGATTGCCCGCGCGCTGATGCATGAGCCTAAGTTGCTCATTCTGGATGAACCTACCGCCGGGGTGGATATCGAGCTGCGCCGCTCCATGTGGGAGTTCCTCAAAAAGCTCAACAGGGAAGGGGTGACGATTATCCTGACTACCCATTATCTGGAAGAGGCTGAGATGCTGTGCCGCAATATCGGCATTATCGATAAGGGACGTTTGATTGAGTGCACCTCGATGAAGCACCTGCTTAGCCAGCTGAATGTTGAAACCTTTATTCTGGATCTACGCCAGCCGCTGACTGAGGCGCCGGTGCTGGAGCATATCCGCAGTACCCTGACCGACAGCAATAGCCTTGAGATTGAAGTCGCCAAAGATATCAGCCTCAACTCGGTATTTGCCCAGCTGTCGGCATTGGGGCTTGAGGTGTTATCCATGCGTAACAAAGCCAACCGACTGGAAGAGCTGTTTGTGTCGCTGGTAGAAAAGGTCAAGGAGGAGCAACAGGCATGAACATGACCAAGCTGTATCTCATTGCCTTCAAGAGCATTCTGATTAAAGAGATCACCCGTTTTACCCGTATCTGGGTGCAGACCCTGTTACCGCCGGCGATCACCATGACTTTGTACTTCCTGATTTTCGGTAACCTGATAGGCAGCCGGATTGGGGAGATGGGTGGCGTGTCCTATATGAAGTTCATCGCGCCCGGGCTGATTATGATGTCAGTGATCACCAACTCTTATTCGAATGTGGCCTCATCTTTCTACAGCGCCAAGTTCCAGCGTAATCTGGAAGAGCTGATGGTGGCACCTGTGCCTCACTATGTGATGATTGCCGGTTATGTTTTCGGTGGCGTTGCCCGGGGACTGTGCGTCGGACTCATTGTGACCCTGGTGGCGCTGTTTTTTGTGGATGTCAGTATCCAGCATGTGGCGCTGGTGGTTGTGACTGTGCTTTTGACCTCCATACTGTTTGCGCTGGGAGGACTGATCAATGCGGTATTTGCCAAGAGCTTTGATGATATCAGTATCATTCCTACCTTTGTGTTGACGCCGCTGACCTATCTGGGGGGCGTGTTCTATTCGCTGTCGCAGCTGCCCGATTTCTGGCAGGGGGTGTCTGCGCTCAATCCCGTGGTCTATATGATTAACGTATTCCGCTATGGCTTTCTGGGGACTGCAGATATCAGCGTGCCCCTGTCGCTGGGTATCATAGTGGCCTTCTGCGTTGGCTTGTGGACGTTGGCCTACTATCTGGTGTCCCGGGGCATTGGCCTGAGAAGCTAAGGCAGGTGCGCATATGTTCCGTGCATGCACTGGCTAGGTTTACAGCTATCATAGGCAAGGCACAGTTCAAACCTTGCCTAAATCCGGTGACGGGCAGCGAAAAGACAAGGGCGACCTAATGGGCCGCCCTTGTCTTTACTCAGTACTTGAATCGTGCAGCCTGTCGTTTCAGGCTGTCAGCCCCATGTTCCAGTTCCTGGAACCAGGCCTGGGTGTTCTGGGTCATGTCTGAGATGGCCTCCGAGGAGTTGGCGATCAGGCTTGAGCTGTCATTGATTTTGACCGTCTCTTTGGACTGTTCCTCAGCGGCTGCGGCGATTTGCAGATTCATGGTGTTCAGTGACTCAATCATATCGACAATTTCGCCCAGCATTTTCCCTGTCGTTTCGCACGCGCTGATACCTTTGTTGGTGTTGGCATCCGCCTGATTCACCTGTACCACGGCACTCTTGGTTTCCTGTTGCAGTCGCTCAATCTTGGCGCGGATCTCTTCCGTAGAGGATTGGGTGCGGCTTGCCAGGGTGCGTACTTCATCGGCGACCACAGCAAAGCCCCTTCCCTGCTCGCCGGCGCGGGCAGCCTCAATGGCAGCGTTGAGGGCCAGCAGGTTGGTCTGCTCAGCGATACTCTGAATCACGTCCAGCACAGTGGCAATGGACAGGCTTTCCTGCTCAAGGCGAATGATTGATTGGGTAACCTGCTGCATGGTGTTGTTGAGCAGGTTCATGTCCTTACCCATATTGCGGGCGACATTGGCGGTTTCTTTACACTTCACATTGGCTGTTTGTACGGCATTGGACGCATTACCTGCTGAACTGGCAACATCCTGAATCGAGTGGCTCATTTGCTCAACCGATGAGGACAGGCTTTGGGCGGTACGGGTCTGAGAACCGGTGGCATCTCTGGCTTTTTCCATATCTGACGCAATCTGCTTGCTGTGCTGGAGAATCTCACCTGTGGTTTTCCCAAAACTGGCAAGCAACTGCTGCACCTCAGCAAACAACTGGTTGAGGCTGGCGTTGAGTTTACCCAGTTCATCGTTGCGATTCTGATCGAATCTGGCCGTCAGATCTTTTTCCCGGGAGACCTGGTCAATCTGGCTGAGGGTACTGACAATCGGCCTGGCAATTCCGCGACCGACTATAACTCCAAGTATCGCTGCCAATACCAGCAACAGGCCAAGTGTCAGCAGAATACTCAATATTACTGTGTGCTCCAGCTTCTGCACATCGGCAAAGGCTTCCTGTTTGTCGATTTCAGCGGTAATCGCCCAGTCATCACCCAGTATTTTCAAGGGCGCGTAAGCCGATAGCACTTCGATGCCCCGGTAGTTATGGATAAGCTCCACCCCGGATTGACCGGTCAGCGCATTGCGTATTGCTTTGGTGTCAACCGGTTGCAGGCCAACAGCAGATTTTTTGCCTGCGATAGTGTTCACTATGTCTACCGGCAACCCTGTCGCTTTCAGGGTCGCCAGATAGCCCTCCTTGTCCTCTATCAGAAAACGACTCTGGCTGCGCAGGGTCTTGTCCGGCCCGACCAGATAGGTTTCACCACTGATGCCCATACCAGCGTGATCCCAGTGACCGTCAAAGGTCATGATAGTATTGATATTGTCTACGGGCATCTGGAATATCAAAACACCTGCAGGCGCCTTGTCTATGTTGACTGTCGTGGCAATAAATGAGGCTGCCGTTTCATAGGAAGGCGTGTGAGCGGTGAAATCTTCCCACACGGTTTCGCCGGGGGTTTTGAGTGCCTGATGGAAAGCGCGGGCCAGTCCTGTGTTGCGGTAGGGGCCGGTGTTGAGGTTGGTGGCAAAATCCAGCTCCTTGAAAACTGAATAGACAACATTGCCGTCAAGGTCGACGAGGAACACATCATAAAAGCCAAAGGCAATTAGGAAGTTATTGATTGCAAGGTGGTATTTGTTGTGAATCCAGGCATAGTCAGACACATCATCACTGGTATTGAGGCTATTCTTGCTGCCCACAGGGTTGGGATTGTCGGCAATGTAGGCGGTTTGCAATGCCTGCGCCGTTTTGCTCAGTTCCATCAGCAGCGACTGGGTATCGATGTTCAATCCGTTATTCAGTTGTTGATACTGAAGTTGGAATTCCTCCTGATAGTAGCGACTGAGTGATGGATTATTCAGATATTTCCCCTGAGTTTGTGCGGAAAACTTGTGATAAGCCGCAGAAAAATCCGTCAGGGCGTTTTGAATCGTGGGATCGTCGGCATAGTTTTGCAGCTGGTTGGCGATGGTCTCCAGGTAGGCGGAGATTTCATCTATCTTGATTGCCCTAATCGACATGAGCTGTTGTACCGCTCTGTTTTCGAGGGCTGCCTCTGATTCTGACAGGGTTATCCAGCCAATTACGCTGCCGGTTCCAAGAATCGCAATAGTTGACAATAGCATGCAGGCTGCAACAATCTTGTGTGCAATCTTCATGGTGCAGATTTCCATCTCTGTTTTTAGGAAGGGGCAAATTAACTATAGCAAGCCAAAATAAACTCGCCTGCCCGGTTTGCAACAGAAAGGATAATAACCAATGGTTCTCATTGAGATACAGAGGGGGAAGAGGGGGTGATCAGTCGCTCTTTGTGCTGTTGCAGCGTGCTGATAGCACTGTTGTTAAGATCGGTAAGTTGCTCAAAATACAGGTTAATATTCGCTTTTTCTTTGACGTATTCCGGGTCGTCATGTGCTTTTTTCTGCCAGTAGCGTTTACGCTCCAGTTTTTTTTCCTCACTCACCTTGAGAATACGGAAGTAGCTGTTCTCCTGCTGCAGACGATAGATTTCTGCATCCATCAGCTTAAGCAAGTTATCACTGGAGAGATCCTGGTTACTCAGCAGTTCCTGCAAATGATCTTTGGCTTCAGGATGCTTGTCTGAGTCTACCTCTGTGGTCAGTCCCAGATGATATTCAATTTTGTGTTGGCGAAACTCAGAAGGGCAGGCTGTTTGACTGAAGATGACTTTGTCATCCCGCGTGCACTTGTATATGGAATTTCCGTAAGTTGTTTGGGACAACAGCAACAGTGTCAGCAGGGTGATGCGATAAATCATCAATCAATATCCTTATTAAGCCCGGGCTTGGAATTGCAACTTGTTTAGTGGTATCTATTTGATTTTGTTGGTATCAAGTGTTTGACACTAGCAATGTTTTAACATTGTACTCAAGCTTGGTATTTATACCAGTTCTCTAAGGAAGGTGCGAACAAGTCCTCGCACCACTCTGGCTTATGAGCAAAAGCGAGTTCGAGGTATTCAGATAAAGCAAGGCGGGTTGCCTTTCAAAGCGCAATACCACAGCAATCCTGTTTGCTCGAAAGCCCCTTAGGGCGAGGCTGTCAGCCCTGGCAGAGCACGCACGGGACCTGTTCGCACCTTCCCTAACCTAGTGACATACCTTCCCTAAAAAAACGCCAGACGCGACTCTGGCACTTCAAATTTAAAAATTTAAACCTCAAACTCTAAAGGTTCAACCGTTAAGGATTTGAGACGCAGGATACGTAGCGCGTGGCGCTCGGACTGTATGAGTTGTCGGAACCACCGTAGAGGTCCACGTCGTCATAGTTAGAACCATCAGCTGTCGCCGACCAGTGGGCGAAGAAGGTCGGCCAACCGCGCGAGGTAAACATGTTACCGAGTGCACCGAACAGCTCATTTCTTAACTCGTCTCTTGTTGGTAAGCGCCAGTTAGTTCGCCCTCCGATACTCTGAGTGTTATAGGTAGCACACAGTGTATTTGCATTATTCCAGGTGAATAGGTAGAAATTACCAGCTGGGCCGAAACTTCCATTTTCAGTAACGATATCATCTGTTGTACTTCCACCAATACTGTCTAGGTAAGCCTCTGATGGTGAGTTAGTAAACAACTTTCCGCTACCAGTATCAACGATATCAATACGTTAACCAGCCAAATCACTCACAGGCTCTGAGACGCAGGATACGTAGCGCGTGGCGCTCGGACTGTATGGGCTGTTGACGCCTGAGTGGAGGTCCACGCCGTCATAGTCAGAACCATTAGCTGTCGCCGACCAGTAGTCGGCGTAGGTCGGCCAACCGCGCGCGGTAAACATACTGCCGTATACATCGAACAGCTCTTTTCTTAACTCGTCTCTTGTTGGTAAGCGCCAGTTATTCCGCCCTCCGATATTCTGAGTGTTATAGGTAGCACACAGTGCATTTGCATTATCCCAGGTGAACGCATAAAACTGACCAGCTGGGCCGGCACTTCCGGCTTCAGTATAGGCACCATTATTTGTACTTCCACCAATACTTTGTAGGTAAGCCACTGATGGTGAGTTAGTAAACAACTTCCCGCTACCAGCATCCAAGATATCAATACGTTCACCAGCCAAATAACTACTCACATCATCTGAGACGCAGGATGTGTAGAACGTGGTGTCCGGACTGTTTTGGGTAAGGATGTCGCCTGAGTAGTGGAGGTACACGCCGTCATAGTCAGAACCATTAGCTGTCGCCGACCAGTAGCCGAACTGGGTCGGCCAACCGCGCGCGGCAAACATGTCACCGTATACACCGTGTAGCTCCTCTTTTAACTCGTCTCTTGTTGGTAAGCGCCAGTTATTCCGCCCTCCGATATTCTG
>JAJNAU010000073.1 GCA_021462625.1 Shewanella sp. | reverse complement strand
GGGCAAACACGATGGCTGAGGTATTGCGCTTTGAAAGGCACCCGCCTTGCTACAGTTGAATACCTTGAACTCGAATTTACCCGTAAACCAGAGCGGTGCGAGGACTTGTTCGCACCTTCCCTAAGTCAAGCGGCGCTTTTTAGCTGAGTTTCGACGAGTTTGCCTGCGCGAACCGAATTATGTAGACACAATCGTTAATGAATTGAGGTTAGTCATATAATTGTTTGCATTACAAAGCGATAACGTGCGACATTTGTTTCAATTTAACACTCTGGCAAAGTCAAGTTATTCAACTGAATCAGCGTAGGGGGCACTTTGAGTATTTGGCCAAAATCCATCAATAAATTCACCTTCCTGTTGGCGTTATATTATGTCGCTATTTTCAATATTCCATTTTTCGATATTGTGGCTAACGGTCTGGCCGGGCAGGATCAGTTCAACTGGGGATTTGTCATCTCCATTCCCATTTTCCTTCTGTGTGCCTTGTCGGTACTGTTCTCTCTGTTCAGTGTCAAGTACCTGGTCAAACCGTTTTTCATTGTGCTGACGCTGCTCAGTTCGTCGGTTTTCTGGGCGCAGTGGCAATATGGTGTGGTGTTTGACGTCAATATGATGCAAAACATATTTCAGACCAATCAAGCGGAAGCCGCGACTTACCTGAATCTGGCTTCCGCTGTTAACATGCTGCTCACTGGTATTTTGCCCGCCTATTGGATATACAAAGCTCCCATAGAATATCCAGGCATTCGGCAGCGACTGAAAAACAAAGCAATTTTCATCCTCATTAATACCCTGATTATTGTGGTTATCGGTGCCCTGTATTTTCAAAACTATGTCGCCTTTGGACGAAATCACGATGAAATAAAGCGCGCGATCGTGCCAACCTATTTTATCAATTCACTGGCGAAGTACATAAATACTCAATATCTCATGAAACCTTTACCCTATGAACAATTGGGGACAGATGCTCGGGTGAGGGCACAGGCTGATAAACCCAGACTGCTGGTGCTGATGATTGGGGAAACTGCCAGAGCGCAGAATCTCAACTACTACGGCTATAGTCAGCCTACTAATCAGTTCACCAAAAAAGATGATCTGGTGGTTTTTAAAGATGTGACCTCCTGTGGTACCGCTACGGCTGTGTCTTTACCCTGTATGTTTTCACCGATGAACCGGGAGGATTACAACGCCCGGCGAGCTAAAGCACAGGACTCTTTGATTGATGTACTGGCTCACGCGGGAATAGAATTGCATTGGATTGACAACGATTCAGGCTGTAAAGGGGTCTGTGATCGGGTGTCCAATAAGCTTATTTCTCTGAATGCTGATCCCAAATTGTGTGATGGTGAATCCTGCTTGGATCAAATCCTGGTTGATGAGCTGCACCAAACCCTTAAAACAATGGACACCGCTCCCAAAGACACTGTGATCGTATTACATATGATGGGCAGCCATGGGCCCGCTTATTACAAACGCTATCCTGACGCAAAACGACTGTTTACTCCAGATTGCCAGCGCAACGATATTCAGAACTGCAGCCATGAGGAATTAATAAATACCTACGATAATACCATTGCTTACTCTGACTATATCCTTAGTCAAGTGATCGACGTACTGAAAGCTCAGCAAACGGCCTTTGATACCAGTATGCTGTACTTGTCAGATCATGGTGAATCCTTGGGGGAGAACGGCTTGTATCTGCACGGTGCGCCGTATGCGCTGGCTCCAAAAGAGCAAATTCATATACCCATGTTGGCATGGTTCTCCCGCGGTTTTGTCAAAGGGAATGATCTGACGATGAGTTGTATCAAGCAAAAAGCCGCTCAGGGCGGCTGGTCACACGACAATTTGTTCGACACCGTGCTCGGGCTGATGGATGTCAGTACCTCAGTATATCGGCCTGAGCAGGACATATTTGCAGGCTGTTATAAATTCCGACACTGAACTTTGATGACAACAAGGTGAAACACCAGCAAATTACCAAGTAAAAATCGGCGAACCATCATTATTCCAGCGTCAGCGCGAAGGCTAAGCGCTGGGATGATGGTTGATGCCGAACCATTTTATCAATGGGTTTAGACTAACCCAAGAGTGCGCACAATGTATATTATGTTAAATGAATTATCAAGTTAAACAATTACCGACTACCCTTAGCTTGAGCGAAGTTGTGTCAATAATGACCTATCCACGGTCCAACCAAGCACCAAAACGTCTGTCTGATGTCAAGTTGTCACCGGCCGTACGCAGTCGCCGAATGCAACAGATATTAACGTGCAAAACAGTGAAGGATTGCACTAGCATGAAAACTATTAACCGACCCCGGCCAGACTGCCGGACAGTTTGGAGGTCCTGTGTTCGTTTATCATTTACTTTGCTTTCTCGCCACGGTCAGCGTTTTTATTGCGTACTTCAGTCTAAAACTCAACCGGTTCCAGAATACCATTGTCATCACGGCAGTCGCCCTGGTGATCTCCCTGGTAATGGCTCTGCTTGGTCAGATTGAGCACCTGCAACTGAAACAAATTGCCGACAAGCTTCAGACCCAATTCAATTTCAGCGATTTTCTGCTGAATGGCATCCTAGGATTTTTGCTGTTTGCCGGTGGTCTGGGGATCAAGCTGGCCCATATGAAAGATCAGAAGTGGGAGATCACCATTCTGGCATTGCTGGCAACTCTGCTGTCGACCTTTATTATTGGCTTCGGTCTGTACGGCTTGTGTTTGCTGCTTAGCATACCGTTACAGTTGGTATATTGCCTGCTGTTTGGCGCCCTGATCTCGCCAACCGACCCCATCGCCGTGCTGGCCATTGTCAAAAAGCTCAACGCCCCTGCCCGCATATCCATTCAGATTGAAGGAGAATCTCTGTTTAACGATGGTTTTGGTCTGGTGATTTTTGTCACTATCTTTACCATTGCATTCGGTACAGACACACCGACAATCGCCAGTGTGACTGAGATGTTTCTGACTGAAGCCATCGGCGGTATTTTGTACGGTATTGTCCTTGGCGGCTTGTTCCACTGGCTTATCAAAAGCACTGACGATCCTTATATGGAACTCTTGTTCACCATGCTGGTACCCTCCGCTGGTTATGCGGTTGCGCAAATGATTGGTGTTTCGGGGCCGCTGGCCATGGTGATGGCGGGAATTCTTATCGGTAATGTTACCCGCGAGCTAGGGCTGACAGAAGCCTCCAAGGTTACTCTGGATCACTTCTGGGAACTGGTGGATCAATTCCTTAACGGCATTCTGTTCCTGATGATAGGTCTGATGATGCTGACCCTCGTGTTCCACTGGCAGGACTGGATTATGATGGCCATTGCCGTCCCGTTGGTGCTGCTGGGTCGTTATCTGAGTGTGAAATGCTGCTATTTAGGCATGACCCGGTTTCGTGCCTACAACCCCATGAGCATTAAGATCCTCACCTGGGGTGGTCTGCGGGGCGGCTTGGCGCTGGCCATGGCCATGTCGGTTCCTGCGGGCATTATAGTGATCCCTGAAAAGCAAATCGATGTGCGAGAAATTCTGTTGGTAATGACCTACGCGGTAGTGATTTTCTCCATTCTGGTTCAGGGCTCTACTATTACCCCTATGATTGATAAGGCCAAGCGACTAGAGAAGAAACTCGCTGCCGGGCAGGATCCCATGAGCAATACTGATCAACAGTGACCATTTAACGCTGCAATGCTGTAACCCGGGTTTGCATGAGTAAAAAGTGGTGACGAAAACGGTAAGATCACCGGGTTACAACCTGAAAATTAAAACAATAGAGCCTCCCGAAGAAGGCTCTCTAATGCGACTGATAAGTACATCTTTCTAGTTCAAGCGGTGACTTCAATCTCAGCCAGCGGCCTTAAGCTCAAGCAGCGGCTGGATAAGGTTGAGTTCAAAATCAAACTCATCAACCCGGATAGCTCGCTCGCGCTTAACGTTATAGTCATGGAGCTGCTTGGCTTCGTTGGCAGTAATCACCCCTGCAGCCAGCGCGTTGTCAATGGTTTGCCCGAAGCGCACACCCGCACGTATATGCTTCTTGCGCAGCGCCTGCTTGAGCTTGGCGAGCAAATCCAGACAAGCCATCTTGGCCAGATAAGCCTGTTCATTGATGTCATTGCCATCACCGGCCACCGGGCGGATAAGATGAGTCAATTGCTTCTTGATAGCCGTGTTCATCTGCGCCGCTTCTGCCAGCTCCCGCACCAGATCATCACTGATCTTCGGCATGCGGCGGCCATAAGTAACAGTCAGCAGTTTCATCGTCTGGCGGGTTACTCCTGAGGGGAAGTTATCCAGGAAATCGTGAATAGCCTTCTCGGCCTGCTGCAGCGACCAGCGTGTAGCGTAATGGAAGTAAGGTTCAGCTTCCAGGCGGGCAGATCCAGACACTTTGGTTTCAAAGTAACGAATTGACGCCATGGCGGCATAGAGATAACTCATCACATCACCCAAACGGGCAGACAACATTTCCGCCTGCTTGAGTTTACCCCCCAGCACCAGTAGCGAGAAATCAGCATACACCGCCAGCTTAGATGCCAGTTGCTTAACCGCCTTTTCATAGGGCTGCACCTGAGGCAAACGGGATTCAGCGCCGGCTGTGAAAGGCAGCAAACCGAGGCGGAATGCGCGCAAGCTGTTGCTTACACTGTAACCCACTGTCTTGGTCAGAATACCGTTAAACACTTTGTCAGCCTTGGGTTCTTGACTGTGAATGGCTTCGACCATAGGTTGTAAATAAGGATGACAGCGCATTACGCCCTGACCAAATATCATCAGGTTACGGGTCAGAATATTGGCCCCTTCCACAGTAATGGCAATTGGCTGGGCTACATAGCCGGATGCCAGGGTATTCTGGGGGCCACACTGAATCGCTTTACCCGCCTGGATATCCATGGCGGACTCAAGTACATTGCGGCCAAGTTCAGTCATATGGTATTTAGCAATGGCGGTGACCACAGAAGGCTTAAGGCCCAGTCCCAGCCCTTCGGTAGTCAAAACACGCATGGCCTCCTGCAGATAAGTTTTACCGGCGATATCAGCCAGTTTCTGCTGAATGCCTTCAAACTTGCCGATCGACAGACCAAATTGCTCACGCACAGCCGCATACTCGGCGGATGACTTAAAGGAGGCCTGAGAGACACTGACTCCCAGCGCAGGCAGCGAAATACCGCGGCCAGCCCCGAGACAGCTCACCAGCATTTTCCATCCGCAACCTATATTCTTCTGACCACCAATAATGAAGTCCATCGGAATGAACACATTCTCGCCACGGGTAGTACCGTTGTAGAAACGCACGCCCATCGGGTCGTGGCGATTACCTAGCTGCACACCGGGATGTGATTTTGGGATCAGTGCGCAGGTAATACCCAAATCAAAGGTGTCGCCCAGCAAGCCGTCCGGATCCTGCACCTTGAAGGCCAAACCCAATACAGTCGCGATAGGCGCCAAGGTAATATAACGCTTATCCCAGGTGACACTCAGCCCAAGTACTTCTTCGCCCTGATATATGCCTTTGGTCACAACGCCGATATCGGGAATACCACCTGCATCACTGCCCGCTTCAGGGCTGGTCAGCGCGAAACAGGGGATCTCGTCCCCTATCGACAGTCGTGGCAGCCAATAATCCTGCTGGTCGCGGGTACCGTAATGCATCAGCAATTCACCTGGACCCAGAGAATTAGGCACCATCACAGTCACAGCGACCGCGCTGCTCTTGGCCGCTATGGTGGCCACGATAGTGGAATTGGCGTAAGGACTGAACTGCAAGCCACCGAATGACTTGGGAATGATTAGCGAGAAGAATCTGTGCTTTTTGAGGAATTCCAGAATGTTATCGGGAATGTGGGTTTGATTTTGGATTTCAAAATCATCAACCATCTCCAATAACTCCTGAACCGGGCCATCGAGGAAGGCTTTTTCCTCAGCAGACAGCTTGGCATCAGGTATGGCTCGCAGCGAATAAAAATCCGGCTTGCCCTGATAGAGGGAACCTTCCAGCCACACATCACCGGCATCCAGCGCCTCCTGCTCTGTAGTGGAAATGCTGGGCAATATCTTCCTTAGTTGGGTTCGTAAACTCATATCCATTACTCATCTGACCAGAACACATATATCAACATTACGACACAAAACACAACCAAGTTCAAATAATTTAAACATACGTTTGATTTATTTTTTATATGTATTTGCTCAGACCAGAACAGACACAGCCTTCTGAAAGATAGAGAGTTACCCGTTTGATAAAGGTGCTAGATCTTTGTTCAAAACAAAAGGTGACTTAAGATCGTCTCTTCAGTCTGAAATTCCGGCCATAAGAAATGTTCCAACCAGAGCCTGGACATTGGTTCCCTATCGCCTCCCCTGTCAGTAGACTTAAGGGCAAACAGAATCCGTGAGGCCGTTGGGACAAAATGGAGGATACAGGGACTCAACCCACTGCTGCCACTGGCGTGAAATAACACCCTAAGCGATTCCTATCGAGAGCGAGTTAGGGAAGGTCGTACACAGACACTTATGTACTGCAAGACAGCTATACACGGTAAATTATCTGCGCCTTGGTTATAACTAATTTTATCTTATTGATATTTAAAAGAAAAATAAAGATGCCGGCAATAGCCAGCATCTCATCAGTCAGAGCAGACAAGCTGCTGACTATCAGTCAAAAGCTTCCTGCAATGGTGGCACTACCTGCTTCTTACGGCTCAGTACACCATCCAGCCACATGCGGCCGTTTTCGATGGGCGTACCATAGGCGCGTTCGATGATAGCCAAATCATCAGATGCAACCAACAGCTCAGAACCTTCTTTCATAATGTCTGTCAGCAGCAGCATAACTGAATGGCGACCACCCTCTTCTTTCAGCGTGGCGATGTTGGCTTCCAGTTCGTGCTTGATGGCATCAAAAACTGATAGATCAATCACTTCCAGCTGACCTATACCCACCAATTTGCCGTTCATGTTGAAGTCTTTAAAGTCACGCATCACCAGATCACGTACAGGCGTTCCTTCAACGGCGGATTTTACTTTGAACATTTCCATGCCCAGACCGAAGAAGTCTTCAACACCGGCGATTTCAGCCAGTGCTTCTACGCAGCGTATATCGGCAGTGGTACAGGTAGGTGACTTGAATACCACAGTGTCAGACAGGATAGCGCACATCATGATGCCGGCAATTGCCTTAGGAATTTCCACACCGTGGAAATCGTACATCATCTTAATCACAGTGTTGGAGCAGCCTACCGGACGGATCCAGCATTCCAGCGGAGTCGCAGTAGTCAGATCGCCCAGCTTGTGGTGGTCAACAATCCCTACAATAGTCGCTTGAGCGATATCGTCCGGAGCCTGAGTTACTTCGGAGTGGTCAACAATAAATACCTGCTCACCGGCGTAGCTGTCTTTGTACTCAGGCGCTTGAACGCCGAAGGTGTCCAAAATGAACTGAGTCTCAGGTGAGATCTCACCCAGTCGGGCTGGAATGGCGCTCTCGCCGATCTGGTTTTTCAGGTATGCCAGCGCAATAGCACCACAAATAGAATCGGAATCAGGGATCTTGTGTCCCACTACATAAATAGACATGGCTCAATCTCTTTATAAACGTCAGCGCATTTTATCACAATCTTGGGCAAACATCCGCGGATGACGGTGAGTGCACCAAGTTTTCAGACCGTGGATTCTACAAAATTTTTGAAATGAACAAAATCTCAAGTTAATTCATCAGGGAAATTTTCAGTCCAGCGTTGGATATGGGTAACGACCATTATTTTGGGAAGGCTTTCGAAATCGACAAAATGGTATCAACAAATCAGAAGGCACTATGTGCCCAGAGCCAACAATTCGATTACCTCATGGCGGGTAACATCAAATAATGACCAGAGAAAGGGATATTCCTGCTCAACTCTATCTTTGTTACTCACTTTGGCCGCTAACCAATCTCTTTTGCTTTATCGGTCAAAGGCTGCATAGACAAATTCGCCGGAGCGCCTTTGAGCGTATGACAAATCTCAGCCGCTTTTAACAGGTCACCGGCTTGAATTGCCCGCTCACATTGCGCCAACAGCACAGTCATCTCCTCGGTGAATAACTGCAGTGCCACCCTCAGCAACTCGGCATCTTCCATAAGGGTGGAAAGCGCTTTATTCAGGTCAATCAGCTTAGTCGGAGTGTCATTGGGGGCAGAAATAGAATCATAACGGCGGGAAGTCATAATGACGCCTGAGCCATTGGAATAAACCGCCGCCACAATCACTCTGGCGGGTTTGCCACCTCAATAAGCTCTAGAACCACGCCAAGCTCGTCGAATTAGCCGCGTTGCTCAGCTAGGTTCAAAAGCTCGTAACCAGGCCAGGGATCGATGGCGATTCTGACCGATGGCGCAGACGAAGGGGAACAGCCTGCAAGCATCAACAGGAGAACGGCGAACATTCTTGGCGTAGATCAGTTTCCTTTCTCCTTAGCCTGCATCCGATGCTCTTCCAGCTGGCTGACTGAAATGACCTGATTCCGACCGGTAGATTTACTGTGATACACACATTCATCAGCAAGTTTGAGCAGCGTGTTCAGTTCATCACAGTCGACTGTTGCTTCGACTACACCAAAGCTGGCGGTCACCCTAATTCCGGCAGGCATCAGTGCCTCGATCCGGGCACGCAGTCTTTCAACCTTGTTAAGTGCCAATTTGAGCGGACATTCCATTAAAATCACCAGCTCTTCCCCCCCCAGGCGGGCGACAATGTCCTCTTTGCGGGTGTTATCGTTCAACATCTTGGCAGCAGCGACTAACACCTCATCGCCCACATCATGGCCATAGTTGTCATTAATGGATTTGAACTCGTCGATATCCAGTAATACCACACAGAAAGGCGTTTTATGACGGCGAAAGTGGGCTAGTCTGACTTCGGCGTTTTCCACCAGGAAATACCGGTTAAACAGCCCGGTGAGCTGATCATGCATCGCCATAAATTGAAGTTTGTCACGCTGCTGTTTGAGCTGCATATGCACCGCAACCCTCGACCTCACTATCACTGGTCTTATCGGCTTGGTAATATAATCAATAGCGCCCAGAGTTAGACCCATCTCTTCAGCCTTATCACTATCGTTACCGGTGACAAAAATCACCGGAATCGACGCAGTTTGTGGGTCACTTTTGAGTTGCCGACAGACGGTGTAGCCATCCATACCCGGCATATAGATATCCAGCAGAATCAAATCGGGTTGGGGAGAATTTTGGCCAACTCAAGACATTCCTGCCCATTGCTCGCAGTGATGATCTCACAAATGTCCTGCAGACATTTAGACATCACCATGATGTTGCTTTTAACGTCATCGACAATAAGCACACGAAATGCGGTCATCTGTTAGGCTATCCCGGTTATTTTTGATAGTGTTAAGTGTAGTCAATTCTGCCGATTCGCAAGCCACTGCAGCCAGAGAGGACTGGGCATAAAAAAGGAGCCAAAGCTCCTTTTTTAGCAATAATTAGCAGTAAATTATGCCAGTTGCTGGACTTACAGTTCTTCCTGATTGAACTGGGCAATAGTTTCGCCTTTAAACTGCTTTTTCAGTTGTGCCTTGGAGAGTTGATTCAACTCACCGCCGGCGGCGATGGTGAAGTGATCCTGCTGCTCCAGACGCCTTGCCTGATAGAGCATCACCACCTGCAAGGTGGAATCACGCTGCTCTTGGGTCAATGGCGTACCATCTTCCCACTTACCCAGCTCCACCGCAGACACCAGTCTGTCATAGACTTCAGCGGGCATATCATCAATAACCTTATTAATATCCGTCATACACTCTTCCTTTTATGCAGTACTATCCGAACCCGGTTAACCAAATAACCGACAAAGCCGACGAAAAAACAGGCGCCGGCAATCAGCGCCCGGATGCCTTCGGCGGGTTCTCCGCGCCAAAACCAGATCACCATACCGGCGATAAACAGAGTCATCGCCAGGAAACTTTGGTTCATCAGGGTCTGAGAACGCTTGATATGACTGATACGCTGCAATGACGCCAAATTGCCATCGAGTTTGGCGTGGCAGTGTTGACATTCCCTGGCCACGCTGGAAATCCGTTTACTGCAAACGGGACATTCAATCAGTGCCATGCCTGCTCCTTATCTCAGTTTATCAACCACCGCCAACATGGCGATAAGCGAAGCTTCACCTAGGTAGGCGCTGCGCTCAGGCGACCAACCGGCGAAAGGATCCGGCAGATTATCATTGTCTTTAAATGGCATTTCCAGCGTATTGGACAGACACTGGAAAGTCTCAGCCACCCAGTTGGATGCGATGGTCAGATTGGCCTTGCCGGGCTCATCTTTAACATAGCCATACTGACTCTGGAAATCGGCGCTGCCCAGGGTCAGGGCGCTGACAAAATCTGTCTGCAGAGACTGCAGACGCTCATCCCATGCAGGCACCCCGTCACAACCGGCCAGGAAGACATAGGGCAAACCTTCGTCACCGTGCACATCGTAAAAAAGATCAACGCCGGTTTCTTTCATTTTTTTAGTGACATACAGCACTTCCGGACTTTTCTCAGCACTGGGTGTCAGCCACTCGCGGTTAAGATTGACACCCACAGCATTGGTACGCAGGTGACCGCGGGCGCTGCCATCCGGATTCATGTTGGGCACTATGTAAAAGTTGGCTTTATCCAGCAAGGCCTTGGACGTTGGATTTTCAGTATTCAGCAACTGGTAGATCAGGCCTTCAATAAGCCACTCGGCCATGGTTTCGCCCGGATGCTGACGGGCGGTAATCCAGATATTTTTCTTGCGCTCATCGCCATCGCCGACTTTGACCAAAGTCATATCCCGGCCATCCAGCGTCAGGCCAAGATGCTCCAGGGTCACTTCAGGATGCAGCTGTACCGCTGCCAGCAGATCCTGGTGACGTTCATAGCTGTATGGCGCAAAATAAGCAATCTGTATGCTGTCGCAATCCAGCGCCAACTCAATACTCAGCACCCCATTTTCATAACGGGTCGGCAAACGGAACCAGGTCTGGCGGTCATAGCTGGCCACGGCCTGATAACTTTCCCAGCCTTTGGTGTAAGACGCTTGACCGGCGTTCATGATGTTGAGACAGTACTGATTGCCCACCTGTCCCTGAAAACGGAAGTTAAACCACTGGAAGAACTCACCACCCTCATCGGGACGAATCGCCAGTTGAATGTCATCTTTATTCTCCAGGCTCAATACCTGAATGTTGCCACCATCAAAATTGGCAGTAATACGCATACTCACATCCTTTGCGTGTCGGGTTTAATGGCCGTAAGCATAAACCATAATCCCACCCCCTTAAACTATATCGGGGATTAATTGAAGGTCATAACAAAAGGGTCGCAGCCCCCTTTTCGATAGTAAATCTTGACGACTAGTCAGCCCGCATTACGGCCAGAGACAAGGGGTTGGTTAACATAGGAATTCCTTTCTTCTACTGTTATCCTTATGACGGGGTATGGCTCTAAGTTAATCACAACAAAGGTGTTTTTACAGTCGACTGCACATGCTTTGCTACATTTGCCGCAACGTTAAGGCAATAACACCACAGGGTGATCAGATGATAAATTTTCGACTTAAAATGACTGCCAATCGTCCTTGGGGAGAAACCAGACAACTGGACGGCCGGGCGCTGCAGCGTCAGTTTGAAAGCGACCGCGGACGGATCATCAACAGTGCGGCGATTCGTCGCCTGCAGCAAAAGACCCAGGTCTTTCCGCTGGAGCGCAATGCCGCGGTGCGCAGCCGTCTGACTCATTCGCTGGAGGTACAGCAAACCGGCCGGTTTATTGTGCAGACTATTTTTGAGTCACTCACCGAGCCGCAACTGCAGCAGTGGGGGTTGATAGGGCTTGAACAGGCGATGCAAACACTGGTGGAAATGGGTTGCCTGATGCATGACATGGGCAATCCTCCGTTTGGGCATTTTGGCGAGGCCGCTATCAATGACTGGTTCAACCGGGAAATGCCGGATTTGTTCCCCAACCATAATCAGCCATCACTACCCTCCCGGACAGAACTGCTGCGGGATATCTGCCAGTTTGAAGGCAATGCCCAGGCGATACGCTTGCTGCAGAATCTGCTGGAACTGAATCTCAGCTGGAGCCAAGCTGCAGTGGTCATGAAGTACACCCGCCCCGCGACTTCACAGCGCCCCGCAGCGAGCGCGCCGTTAGGTTATTTGCAAAAGAAGCCGGGCTGGTATTTCAGTGAACAAGCCTATATCGACCGACTGTGTGAAGCGCTGGCAATCACTCAGGGACACAGACATCCACTGACCTATATCATGGAGGCAGCCGATGATATCTCCTACTGCCTGGCCGATATCGAAGATGCGGTAGAGAAAGACATTTTGACACTCGATGAGCTGGAGGGACTGCTGCTGGCCCAGCATCGCAGGCTGCTGCAGGAATGGCGCCTTGAAGATGACAGCAAGCTTTTGCAAAGCATCGACAATGCAAGACAGTCCGCGCAGCGTCAGGGGATCAACCATATCAGCCAGTTTTTTACTTTCCTGCGGGCAAAACTGATCCATCCGCTGGTAAAGCACGCCGCCAAACGCTTTATCGACAATATTCAGGCTGTGTACCAGGGCAATTTCAATCAGGCGCTGCTGGAGGATAACAGCCACGCCCATGCCATTACCGAAACCCTGAAACAGGTGGCGCTGCACCACGTGTTTAATCACAAAGAAGTGGAGCGCATGGAGCTCAAGGGATACAAGGTTATCAGCGGTCTGCTGGACGCTTACCAGCCGCTGTTAACCCTGACGGCAGATGAGTTTTCAGTACTGAGTCAAGATGTCAAAAAGCCGCTGGTGGCCTCACGCCTTTATCACAAGCTGCCTCGCAAACACCGGGCAACCTATGAAAAAGCGTTGCAGGAAGCCAAGGATACGGGCCGTTACTGCGAAGCTCTGGAGTTCTATCACAGGTGCCGGCTGTTGCAGGACTATATCAGCGGCATGACAGACCAATATGCCTGGGATGAATACCGTACACTGATGGCCATTGACTGAAACGTCAGGATCGCGTCGGCATTGATGTATATCAAGGTATTGTCAGAATTACTGCAGACGAAAGCGCGCCTGAATAGGATTGTGGTCTGATGCCTCAGTAGGCCTGGCATTAGCCTTTTCCAGCGTCAGGTCACGATAAAACAGATGGTCAAGCGGCATGCCAAAGACCTGACTGCGGGCATCCTGCCGGTAATCGACCTCCTTCATGCCCAGTTTCGTCATCCAGTCTTTAACCAGCCGGGTCCGCTCGCTGCGCCAGGTATTAAAATCACCGCCGACAATCACTGGTCCCAAATGGGCGGCAACTTCTTCAAGTGCCATGCTTAACTGCTGTTTGTAGGTTCCCAGCCCCCAGCTGAAGTTAACCCCATGCAGGTTAACCACCAATAGGCTTTTGCCGGTAGACAGTGGATAAGTGGAGACCAGCGCCGATTTGGGCAAACGAATGAGCGGCTCTGTGGTCAGTTGGCCACAAACTTCCAGCGGTGCCACACGGGCTATATCCATAACGCCATTGGCAATATCAAAACCGGTAAAGGCCCGCACCATGGAGATATGGGCCGAGTGATCAGCAAAATAGGCCTTGAGAAGGGGGGTGAGACTGGCTTCCTGCAGGAGTACCAACTGACTGGAGTCAATCAGCCCTTTCAGCTCAGCCTGCCAGCCTTCATTCTGTTGTTTATAGATATTCCACACGGCAACTGTAAGCGTACCGTCCTCATCCAGGGAAGCGGTCGATGAATCGAAGCGACATCCGGTATGAAAGTCCGGAACCACAATATTACTGGTAACGCTGGCTGGGTAGCGCTCGAATATCCAGCTCAGACTGATGAAACCTGTCAGTGTCAACATGGCGAAAATGGCTGAGACCTTTTTTTTCATTTTAGTCGAAATTTCATAGGTCAAAAGGAACACAACAGTGCACCAAGATAGCAGAACCGGACACGTTTGTGATTATAATGGATTTTCTTTCACGGTTTTGAAGACTCGTTTTAATGGAAAAAGTCGTTCACCTGCTGACATTGGCAGGTATTTCTTTGTACTGGATGACCACTGCCGCCATCACGCTGCGTATTATCACCAAGCGCCGGGCCATTGGTGTATCACTCGCCTGGATGATGGTGATTTTCGTGGTGCCGGTCGGTGGCGTTGTAGCTTATCTAATGTTTGGAGAGCTGAACCTTGGCCGCCACCGAGCCGCCCAGGCCAGAGCAATGTTTGAACCCTACTCTCAGTGGTTCAAGCGCCTGCATCAATGGCGTCCATATCAACCTGCGTCCCTCAGCCGTTACAGCGCGGCCATCACCGCTCTGTGCGAACAGCGTATGGGGATCCCGGCGCTGGCCGACAATCAACTGGTTTTGCTCAGTACTACTGACAGTATCTTCTCCAGCCTGATCCGGGATATTGAGGCAGCCACTGACAGTATTCATATTGAATTTTACATCTGGCATCCGGGGGGATGGGCAGATAAAGCTGCTGCGGCGTTGATTGAGGCAGCTCGCAGGAACGTGACTATCCACATACTGCTGGACAGCGCCGGCAGTCGTACTTTTTTCAACAGCCACTGGCCACAAACCCTGGCGGCTGAGGGGATAAGAGTCTTTGCCGCCCTGCCGGTATCGCCCTTTCGTATTTTGTTCCAGCGCATCGATCTGCGACTGCACCGCAAAATTGTGGTGATCGATAATCAAATCGCCTACACAGGCTCTATGAATCTGGTGGACCCGGCTTTCTTCAAGCAAAACGCCAAGGTTGGTCAGTGGATTGATGTGATGGTCCGGCTCACTGGCGCCAATGTAGCCGTGCTTAACAGCATTCATGCCTGGGACTGGGAAGCGGAAACCTCGGAGCGGCAACTGCCTGCACCGCCAGAGCTGGATGCTCATACACTGCACTCCATCCGGGATGTGGTACAAGTTATCCCTTCTGGCCCGGGAATGCCGGAAGCCATTATTCAACAGGTATTGCTGCAGAGCATTTATCTGGCGCAGGAAAAAATCACCATCACCACTCCCTACTTTGTCCCCAGTGAAAACCTGATGTTTGCCATAATTTCCGCCGCCCAACGTGGGGTTGATGTCGATATCATCATCCCTGACAGGAATGATTCTCTGATGGTAGAATGGGCCAGCCGATCCTTCTTTGGTGAACTGCTGCGTGCCGGCGTGAAACTGCACCGGTTCCGTGACGGCCTGCTGCATACCAAATCTGTGGTCATCGATAACCGCCATAGCCTGATAGGCACTGTGAATCTGGATATGCGCAGTTTATGGCTCAATTTTGAGGTGACACTAGCGGTTGAGAACAAAGCCTTTACCGAGTCACTGATTGCGCTGCAACAAAGCTATCTGCAGGATTCCGTCGCCATTGATGCCGACAGCTGGAACAAGCGCAAATTTCACAAACGTTTTGCCGAGCAGTTCTTCTACTGGTTTTCACCTTTGCTGTGAATACAGAAACGCCCGCATTCGCGGGCGTTTTAGTGAATAGAGCTAAGAAATCGGATTACTTTTTTATCATAGTAAGCATCATTTTTGACGCTCACCTTACCTGTCTTATTGTGGTACTCCATTTGCAGTGTCTTTTTGCCTTGTTGAATAAAATGGGCAGCCACATAACTACATGTATTTCCACGATAGGTTACACCAATATCTGAATCAATCTGAGCAAGGTTATTAACACTATCTACGCCCTCGGCAGTCAGTTCCGTTTGAGTCAGGCCATTCCACAACTGTACACAGGCTGAATATTGCTAGTGATTGTTGTTACCTAGAGAGTACACAACCTCAGTGCCGTAAAGCCAAGCGGTTGCCGTTGAGTCCACATCACCATCACCAAAAGTTGGCAGGTTTTTAACCGCACCTGTGTAACCTCCGACCAGCCAGCCACTGTGATATAACTTCACTGAATCTGTAAAAGCCTCAAACTGGCTTGCAGTAACCGCAGTTCTGGCCTCGCCTTCCATATTGATAAATTTTGAGACTGCGACAGCTGCAAGAATTCCCAGAATAATAATGACAACGACAAGTTCAATCAGGGGAAATCCCTTGCTTCTGGACACAAAAATGCAGCCTCCGGTTAATCAGGGCGGCGATTATTCACCTTGTAAAAAATAGTCAAATGAATTGATTTTTAAGGAACAAGATGATTTATACCAATCCGCATAGGAGGTTAGTCACTCAGCGAGAATTTAAAGGTGTGAAGACAATCAGAGCAATCGAAGGTCTATCGGGATAAATC
>JAJNAU010000072.1 GCA_021462625.1 Shewanella sp. | reverse complement strand
GCATCGACCACTTTGGGCGCCAGTTTGGCTCAATGAATTACCTGCAAACTCTGCGTCCAAGCTATGTCAAACTGGATCAGGCCTTTGCCCAATATGATGAAAACCAGCACAACAGCCCATTGTGCCGGGCATTGATCAATATCGCCAAAGG
This sequence comes from Shewanella sp., assembly GCA_021462625.1. Lineage (GTDB taxonomy): Bacteria > Pseudomonadota > Gammaproteobacteria > Enterobacterales > Shewanellaceae > Shewanella. Next base: position 16,106 of record JAJNAU010000072.1, on the reverse strand, counting down.
GCTGGGCATCCAGGTGATCATTACCGGTATTCAGGAAGAGGCACAACTGAAAAACTTCAGTGGACTGGATATTCAGGGGTTCCAGGGCTTTATCAAGCCACCGCAGGATGTCTGAGGCGAGTACACAAAATGTCTGCTGTTGCCAGTGCTGTTACCAATGTCACTGCAAACAGCATCAATGAGTGGGGTGGCTAATGGGACTCGAACCCACGACAACTGGAATCACAATCCAGGGCTCTACCAACTGAGCTATAGCCACCACAAGTCGGATAACAAAAAGCCCGCACAACCTGCGGGCTTTTTGTCGTATCTGGTCGGTGATAGAGGATTCGAACCTCTGACCCTCTGCTCCCAAAGCAGATGCGCTACCGGACTGCGCTAATCACCGGAAGAAACTTTAATACTGGTCGGTGATAGAGGATTCGAACCTCTGACCCTCTGCTCCCAAAGCAGATGCGCTACCGGACTGCGCTAATCACCGATACATTGCACTTGATTGTCGACTGTGCTGCCGATGTTCACCCGTAAGCTGATCCGGAATGGGGTGGCTAATGGGGCTCGAACCCACGACAACTGGAATCACAATCCAGGACTCTACCAACTGAGCTATAGCCACCATATCCGTATTACTGCTAACAACTCCAAGGTCCAACTGGCGCACCCAGAAGGATTCGAACCCTCGGCCTCACCCTCCGGAGGGGTGCGCTCTATCCAACTGAGCTATGGGTGCCTGCCTTGTCAGCGGGGCATATACTAGGTTTTTATCTTAGACTCGTCCAGTACTGTTTTTGCTTTTTTATCTGACTGCTCAACTTTTGACTGTAAATGCGTGTTTTTGTCATGTCACTACACCGTTCCGATGAACAGCTGGCGATCAGGGTAGCCCGCACCGAGGAACTGGTCCACCCTGATACCAATCCGCATAGGAGTTAACTCACCCCGCGAAAAAAAAGCTCAAGGCAATTAATCTCGATGCCAGTTTCGCAATCCATCTGGACAGCAGCATAGAGATACCGCCGGCGCGCAAGTCAGCCTGAGATCAACTGCCCTTATTCAGCATCGCCCGTATATTGGAGATATTGGCCTTGCCGGTCATCATGCGCTCTTGGGCTGACTGCTGAGGTTTACGGTTTTCCCATACCAGATCATCCTGCGGCAATTCCGCCAGAAAACGGCTGGGCTCGCAGCGCATGGTCTCGCCAAACTGGCGCCGCTCCCGGCACATCACGAACCACAGCTCTTTCTGCGCCCGGGTGATACCCACATAGGCCAGACGCCGCTCCTCATCGACATTGTCTTCATCGATACTGGTCTGGTGAGGCAAAATCCGCTCCTCCATGCCCACCATAAACACATAGGGAAATTCCAGACCTTTGGACGCATGCAAGGTCATCAGCTGCACCTGATCGCCGCCTTCATCTTCCTGATTACGCTCCATCATGTCGCGCAACGTCAAACGGGTCACCACCTCGGGCAGGGTCATGGGTTCATCCAGATCATCACCCTGCAGCATTTCAGTCACCCAACGGTACAACTCAGAGATGTTCTTCATGCGCATCTCTGCAGCTTTGGCGCTGGTACTGGTCTCATACAGATAATCTTCGTAATTGATCTTACGGATAAGCTGTTTGATGGCATCGACCCCTTCACCCCGTGTCGCCACCTCCCCTGTCTCCACAATGAAGCGGCCAAACTCATACAAAGTGGCCATGGCAGCGGGCGACAGCTCATGGTTCAGATCCGGATGGAAGATCGCATCAAACATGGAAATATGTTTCTGATTGGCGAAGTTACCCAAGCGCTCCAGAGTCGCAGGACCAATCCCCCGCTTGGGCAGGTTGACGATACGCAGAAACGCGTTGTCGTCATCCGGATTCACCACCAGCCGCAGGTAAGCCATGATGTCCTTGATCTCGGCGCGGGCAAAGAAGGAGGTGCCGCCACTGAGCTTATAGGGGATACGGTTGGTCATCAGTGCCCGCTCCAGCAGCCGCGACTGATGGTTACCCCGGTACAGAATGGCATATTCACCAAACCGGGTACGAGTGACAAACTTATGCCGCACTATCTCGGCCACCACCCGTTCAGCTTCCTGCTCTTCATTGGCGGCAGTCAGCACCCGTAATGGCTCACCATGAGCCAGTTCAGAAAACAATGCCTTGTCGTATACATGGGGGTTATTGGCAATCAGAATATTGGCAGCGTGCAGAATACGCTGGCTGGAGCGGTAGTTCTGCTCCAGCTTGATCAGTTTGAGGCTGGGGAAATCCTTACCCAGCAACACCAGGTTCTGTGGCTTGGCACCGCGCCAGGAGTAGATGGACTGATCGTCATCCCCCACCACGGTAAAACGGGCACGCTCACCGACAATCAACTTCACCAGTTCATACTGACTGGTATTGGTGTCCTGATATTCGTCCACCAGCAGATATTGAATACGCTTTTGCCAGCGTTCACGCACTTCGGCGTTATGCCGCAGCAAGAGCGTGGGGATCAAAATCAAATCATCAAAATCCAGCGCATTGTAGGCCTTCATATGCTGGGCATATCGCTGGTAAAGCAGTGCAAACAACTGTTCCTGTTCGCCTTTGGCTATCTTGCGAGCATGCTCTGGGATCACCAGTCCGCCTTTCCAGTTAGAGATAGCCGTCGCCAGCGCCTTGAGCAGATCTTTATCTTCCTGCAACTCTTTCTCGGTCAGCTCCTTGAGCAGGGCAATGGTGTCCTGATCATCAAACAGAGAAAACCCCGCCTTCAACCCAACCGACTTGTGCTCGCGCTTGAGGATCTGCAGCCCCAGAGTGTGAAAGGTGGAAATCCACAGACCTCTGGCCTGTTTGCGATCCATTGACTGAGCGACCCGCTCTTTCATCTCCCGTGCCGCTTTGTTGGTAAATGTCACCGCCGCGATATTGCGGGCGTTGTAGCCACACTTCTGCACCAGATAAGCAATCTTATTGATGATCACCCGGGTTTTGCCACTGCCGGCACCGGCCAGCACCAGACAGGGACCGGAAACATAATGAACGGCATCATTTTGCGCGGGATTGAGCTTCATGAAGAAGAATTGACCTCATTAAAAATACATCGCAAGCGATTCTAACAGAAAGTGTCACGCTTGCACCCGACCGTGATTTCCCCTAGCTTAGCTTGCTAGGGTCTGTTGACCTTTGGCGATCATTTTTGCAGCAGTTTATGGGTTCTTTATCCAAGGCAAAGGCTTAGATGTGTAGCGGCCTACGAGACGCCGATAATGCAGGAAAAAGAAGCCACAAACGCTGCCCCTAGTGTTCGCAAAACAACCAACACAGGTAACACCGCCTGCATGGACGCCCTCGCCACAGCACCTTGGCACGACTGAACTTAGAGCAGATTTCATGGTTATAAGGTGATGTCATACTAAACCTCATAACAAACAACTAGCTGTTTTCTCAGTCAGATGCCATTCAGTCACGCCAGCTTAAGCTTGGAAGCTGACGAGTGATGGCGGCCTCTCTGCCCTGCTCAATGACGGAGTATTCAGAATGAAAAAGTGGTTTGTAGTCATGGTGATCATTGCCTTATTGGCTTTCGGTACCGTGATAGGTTTCAATTGGTTTGTACAGCAAAAAACCAAAGAAGCCATCGCCAATATGCCGGAAGCTGTGTATCCGGTAACCGCCATCACCCTCCAATCAGTCAACTGGCAACCCACCATAGATGCCATTGGTTTTATCGAGCCTAACCAGGGCGTCACCATCTCCAACGAAGTGGCCGGTATTGTCACCTCAATCGACTTTGAAAATGGCGCTCAGGTAATCCAGGGCAATATGTTGGTACAACTGGACTCTGAGGTCCAGAAAGCCAACCTCAAAGCCAAGCAGGTGCAATTACCTGCGTTGAAAGCTGACTATGAACGTTTGCTCAGACTTTATAAGCAAAAGTCGGTGTCACAGCAGGATCTGGATAATGCCGAGTCCCGCTATATGGCGATGCAGGCCGATATCAGCAGCCTTGAAGCCACTATCAGTCAGCGCCAAATTGAAGCCCCCTTCTCCGGCAGTATTGGTATCCGCTCGGTCAACCTTGGGCAATATCTACAGGTCGGCACCAATATTGTCCGGCTTGAAGATACCAGCTCCATGAAGCTCAGATTCACCATTCCACAAACCCAGCTCAGCCGCATCGCCGTGGGTCAGCCAGTCCATATTTATGTGGACGCCTACCCGCAGAACGTGTTTACCGGACAGATTGCCGCCATTGAACCTGCAGTCTTCTATCAAAGTGGTCTTATCCAGGTGCAGGCGCGCATTCCCAATGCTGATGGCAAACTGCGCAGCGGTATGTTTGCCAAGGCCGCCATCGTCCTGCCAGAAATGACCAATCAGCTGGTTGTCCCCCAAACCGCCATCAACTTCGCCCTCTATGGCAACTCGGTTTATATCATCGAAGAAACCAGCAAAGAGGGTAAGACAGAAAAGCGGGTGAAGCAGGTGAATGTGGATGTGGTTGAACGCAATGGCAACAATGCCCTAGTCACCGGGGAGATAAAAGCCGGCGATCAAGTGGTCACTTCCGGCCTGGTAAGGCTGAGTAACAACAGTCTGGTGAAGATTACCGAGGATAATGCCCTCAAACTTCCTGCCTCCATGCCGACGCTGTAACGGGAGGCGACCATGACATTTACTGATATCTTTATCAAACGACCGGTGCTGGCGGCCTCCATCAGCATCCTCTTGCTGATCCTCGGGCTTAATGCCCTCACAGGCATGCAGGTGCGTGAATATCCCAAGATGACCAACACGGTGATCCAGGTATCCACCTCCTACTATGGTGCTGACGCAAACCTTATCCAGGGCTTTATCACCCAACCACTGGAACAGGCACTGGCCCAAGTCGATAACGTCGACTTTATGACCTCGGAGAGTTTTCTCGGAACATCCACCATTTCTGTGTATATGAAGCTCAACACAGATCCAAACGGTGCCCTGGCCGATGTCCTGGCCAAGATTAATTCGGTGGCCTCTCAGCTGCCAAAAGAGGCGCAGGATCCCACAGTGACCATGTCCACAGGCTCCCAGACCTCAACCCTGTATATCTCCTTCTCCAGCCATGAGCTCAACTCCAGTCAGATAACCGACTATCTGGAGCGTGTGGTTAAACCTCAGCTGTTTACCATCAATGGCGTATCCACGGTTAACCTCTATGGTGGTATGCCCTATGGCTTGAGAGTCTGGCCAGATCCAGCCCGTATGGGAGCCTACAACATCACAGCAACTGAACTGCTGAATGTACTGCAGGCCAATAACTACCAGAGTGCGGTGGGTCAGATGAACTCCTATTTCACCTTGCTCAATGGCACCGCAGATACCCAGGTGGCGACGCCCGAGCAGCTTGAACAGTTGGTTATCGGCAGTAAAAAAGGGCTGGTCGTGCGTCTGGGAGACGTGGCCAAGGTAACTCTTGCCAAGAGCCACGATATCTATCGTGCTCTGGCTGACGGTAAAGAGGCTGTGGTAATTGGCCTGAATGTGACCCCCACAGCCAACCCACTGACGGTCGCTGCCGACGCCCGCGCCATGCTGCCGGATATCGAGCGCAACCTGCCGCCATCCATGAAAGCCGAAATCCTCTACGATGCTTCCCTGGCTATTGATGAGTCCATTAACGAGGTCGCCAAGACCATTATCGAGGCTGCAGTCATCGTAATCGTGGTGGTCATGCTGTTTATGGGATCACTGCGAGCCGTGGTTATTCCTATCGTCACCATTCCTCTGTCACTTATCGGTGTCGCAGTGGTGATGCAGATGTTTGGTTTCTCGCTGAATCTGATGACGCTGCTCGCCATGGTATTGGCTATTGGTTTGGTGGTAGATGACGCCATCGTGGTGGTGGAAAACGTCGATCGCCATATCAAGGAGGGGGAAACACCGTTCAGAGCAGCCATTATCGGTACCCGGGAAATCGCTGTACCGGTGATCTCGATGACCATTACCCTGGCAGCGGTTTATGCGCCTATCGCTCTTATGGGTGGGGTAACCGGCGCGCTGTTCAAAGAGTTTGCCCTGACCCTGGCCGGGGCGGTGTTTATCTCAGGTATTGTGGCGCTGACACTATCGCCCATGATGTGTTCGCGCATGCTTAAGTCCAACACTCAGCCAAATGCCTTTGAGCGCAGAGTGGAGTCTTTCCTGGAAGGATTGCAGCACAAATATGCCAAAACCCTTGATGCAGTAATGGATATCAAGCCGGTTATCGTCGTGTTTGCGGTTATCGTGTTGCTATCGCTGCCAATCATGTTTAAGGATATCCCGTCGCAGCTGGCACCCAATGAAGATCAGGGTGTGGTAATGATGATGGGCACAGCGCCATCCAGCGCGAACCTTGACTATATTCAGGCCAATATGAAGCTGGTCACCGACATCATTAAGGAACAACCTGAGTCAGCAGGCTCTCTGGCCTTTGTTGGTATCCCAAGCTCCAATCAGGCTATGGGTATTGCTCCACTGGTTCCCTGGAGTCAAAGGGATAAAAGCCAGCAGGAGATGCAGAAGATCATTGGTGAACAAGCCAAAGAGATCCCCGGCATGGCGGTAACCACCTTCCAGATGCCCGCGTTACCCGGTGCATCCAGCGGGTTACCCATGCAGTTTGTCATTACCAGTTCCAACGCCTTCCAAAGCCTGTTCAACATAGGCACCAACATTCTGGATAAGGTTCAGCGCAGTCCGCTGTTTGTTTACTCTGAGGTCAACCTCAAGTACGACTCAGGCACCATGAAGATCCATATAGATCGAGACCTTGCCGGTGCCTATGGTATTACCATGCAGGACATTGGTGTCACCCTAAGCACCATGATCACCGATGGCTATGTCAACCGGGTGAACATTGATGGGCGCTCCTATGAGGTGATCCCTCAGGTAGAGCGTATGTTCCGTGCCAATCCAGAGGATCTGTCCAAGTATTATGTAAAAGCTGCTGATGGCCGGTCGATTCCGCTGTCGAGCCTGGTCAGTGTCGAAGTGGTTTCAGAGCCCCGCTCACTGCCACACTTCAACCAGATGAACTCTGTCACCATTGGCGCAGTTCTGGCTCCCGGAGTGGCTATGGGCGATGCCATCGACTTTATGAATGGTCTGGCGCAAACGGATTTGCCAAAAGGATACAGTCACAGCTTCCTGGGCGAAGCCCGTCAATTTGTTGAAGAGGGTGATGCCCTGTACGTTACCTTTGCCCTGGCACTCGCCATTATCTTCCTGGTACTGGCCAGTCAGTTTGAAAGTGTCAAAGATCCATTGGTTATTCTGGTGACTGTGCCACTGGCAATAAGTGGCGCCCTGATCGCGCTGGGATGGACCCATGTGTTTGGGCTCACCTCGCTGAACATCTATACCCAGGTGGGCTTGATTACCCTGGTGGGGCTGATCTCCAAACACGGCATTCTGATGTGTGAAGTGGCCAAGGAAGAGCAGATGTTCCACGGCGCCTCCAAGGTGGATGCGATTAAACACGCGGCCGCCATACGTTTGCGCCCAATCCTGATGACCACAGCCGCAATGATCGCCGGTTTGATCCCGCTGTTGTTCGCCTCAGGTGCCGGCGCAGCGTCCCGCTTCAATATCGGCATCGTGATCGTCGCCGGTCTGGGTGTGGGGACCTTGTTTACCCTGTTCGTACTGCCTGTGGTGTACACCTATCTGGCAGAAAAACATGAACCCCTGCCCGAGTTTGACGAGAGCGAAGCTGCCCGTGCCAAGCCAAAAGCACCGGCCAACAACGGGGCAACGCCACCTGCGAAGGCCTAACACAAGCTGACAACCCCAACTAAGCGCCCGCCATTGCGGGTGTTTTTCTTTCTGTCGTCCCTGGGCTACAATCATCCCGGTTTTTACTTACCTTATTTAGGCTTATCATGCTTAATCCAAAAAAAATTGAAGATATCGCCAAGCAACTGTCCGACAACCTGCCTCCGGGCCTGAAGCAATTTGCTGATGACTTTGAAGAGCGCAGCAAAAAAATCCTGCAGAATCAGCTGATGAAACTGGATCTGGTATCCCGTGAAGAGTTTGAAGTGCAGCAACATGTGCTACTGAAAACCCGCGAAAAACTGGAAGCCCTGCAGGCTAAGCTGGATGAACTGGAGTCACATCTGGCTGACAAGTAGTTGCGAGCCCGGTTCCCCAGAAGGTGCGAATAAGTCCCGTGCATGCTCTGTGCAGGCTGCAGATGCGGCTGCATGCCAGACTCTTTGGCTGCGACACCTGTCGACTGGATTGAGCCAGTTGACTTCACTGAGCAGAGCAAGGCGGGCATGGGGCTCGACAGACCGCCGAGCCCATATCCAATCAGCGGGCCCACATGCTAATGGTGATAATATCCTGATAAACCCCGGCTCTGGCAAAGGGCGCTGGTTGATTGTGAAATGACAACTCAACACGTTGTTGCTGGCCAACCTGATGACCGATATCGACAATCGCTTCGTCCTGTAAAGAATAACTCCGCCCCGTTAGCTTGAAGTTGTAAGGGATCTGCTGCTGAGCATCATTCATCAGCATCAAATTACCTTTATGTTCAGATTTGACTGACATGGTCACAAAACCATTACTCTCCAGATATACCGGCAACTCAACGCTGTTTGCCCGGGTCAGGTCCCCTAAATCCAAAAGCACCGAAGTCCCGGAAGACGGCAACCAGTTATCGCCATTTTTGTTCAGTCTTGCTCTCACATATGGCTTAACCAGATAACTGAATGTATGAACCTTCTGCAACGGTTTGGCATTGTTTGCCGCCATTAATTGCATATCAACAATACTTTGATATAGGCCAGGCAGCATGTGCTGCCCACGGGGCAGATACAGCCAAAAATCGACTTGTTGTTTGCCATACAGCGGCATCCAGTATTGATCTTTTCCATTGTTTTTCAGCTTCTGCCGGGAACCATTAGCCAATTCATAGGCCTGGCTGGACACACCCGCGGTTAATTGTAATGGTCCGCCGGCAGCCTGCCTGAAGGTAATACCCTTACCACAAGCTGCCAATTGGCGATCCAGGGAGATCGTCGCCGGGATCCAGACCCCGTTAGCCTGACGTGATGCCTCGACTGCAGAGTCACTGTGCAACATCACCTGCCAATTGCCGTTGCAGCCCGGTTCAGCAGACAATACCGGCAGAGTAAATACGGCGGCCAAGGATACTACACCTGTAAAGTACCTGATGATATTTTTCATAACAGCTCTCCTGCGCTCCACTTAACCTGCCATCAGGTCAAATGCCATTGAATTTCTGATTTAATCCAGTATTACTCTACCGATATCGATCAATGATGATTCAGCCGCCACAATCTTCACCGTCTGTGCTTTCTTAGCATCCCCCCCGGCAATCAATTGATAAGTACCAGGCGCTACGCCCTGAATAAAGAACCTGCCAGCGCGATTGGTAAAGAAACTGGTCCGGACATTCTCCCCAACGATCTCACCTTGCAGGTAGCTGACTGGATAGCCTGCGGCATCCAGCAGCACACCTTTGACTGTGTAAGCACTATCAGACCCCAATGTCAGCAAATGGCCCGAGGCCGCGCCGGGAGAGTAAGACACTTTACTTGCCCCCCAGTCATAACCGATTGGCGCATCGGGCAGATTGATATAAACATCATTATTTGAGTAGGCCACATCGAGTGGCAACAAGCCGCCAAATGTGGAGTCGGCAGCCGCTTTGTAACCAACTAGCGAGCTTACCCCCAACAGCGCTTGCTGCTCAGATAAGGTCGGGTGCATTGTTGCAATAACAAAAGGCCCCGGTTGTCCACGTCCCCAACCAAAATGTCCATCAACAAACGCAACTGCGGTATTCATGCGCACAGATGCTGAATAAGCATCTTGGGAGTCAGCAAACTCTGAACGCGATACATCAGCCTCGAATCTGGCTCTATTGGCGACATAGATAAGTTCGGCACTTTGATGGTCTCTTTGGTCATCAGACTCCAATTGGATATTGCCACCGACACTGCCTACGTAATCATTGACCGTCCTGCTCAGATCAACACGAGTGGCATCGTTGATACTGTTGTAACTGCCGCCCAAATTGATCTGCGAAGGTGCATGATCCCAGCGGTAATCCAGCGTCACAAAGTATTGAGTATCATCCTCAAACACATCGGCACCTGACTCATAGTTAATCCCGGCCCTATGGTCAAATTGCCACTGCGCCAGTTCAACAATGAAGTGGCACTGATCTGCTGTTCATTCAGGCTGTCAGAATAATAAGAACCGGTTAACGACAAATACCAGCTTGAATTAATTGTCCAGGTATAGCTGGCAAGATAACGATTAAATGAAATGGACGATGCCTCCTGCTCCCAGGGGGTCGAAAAAAAGTCATCGGCGAACTCAGCGCTCAGTCTGAGGTTGGGTGCGGCCTCATTTGAAGCGCCGATAACTGAGCTTTCAAAGTTGAAAGAGACTGAGTTGCCGGTGCCAATGCGGTCATGATTACTGAAAGAGAGCCGGGTTGAAAAATTGCCCCATGGGGATCCCACTATCGCCGTAGCTCCGACAACCTGGCCATAACTGGCCATGGCGCCATTCCCCCCAGCGTCAACCAGGAATTAACACCGTATTCAACAAAACCACTACTTAACCAGGAGTCAGTGTACTCAACCCCATCCTCGCCAAATGAAGATGGACTGCCAAGGAATGCACCATAGTTAATCATCCCCTCGTTAAGCAGATTGGTATTATAAAACTTTGTGAAAACAAACGTTTCGGTCTTACCGGAAAGGTACCTGACCCGAACCTCAATATCATTGGCACCATTGGTCATAGGCATGTTGGCCAAACTCAATCTGCCGGCGGGCTGACGGCCGTTAAAAATCATCTGGCCATTCACCCAGATTTCAATGTCAGCACTTTCAGTCAGGACTAGTGCTTGATTACTGTTGGGACCGATCACCCGGGATGGCTGCAATGCCGCATAGTCACTGCTTAACGAGATGCCACCAATGTTGGCACCAGACAGGTGCCCCGCACCCAGGGCCTCAACATCACCCAATGAGAGGCGATAGGGAGCATAGGGGTTATCATAATAAAGTTGCCACTCTCCCCGCTGGAAATTGGTTTGTTCATCATCAATATCCAGATAATTCGCCATCAGCAGGTTAACGCCATCGGTGCCACCGACATTAAACTGCGCCAGCCACTCCAGCGAGGAGGTTTGACTGTTGTCGTCATTCTGCCAATTTTGGGTATGCGACAAATTGAAGCTGTTAAACCAACTGAAACGCCCGCTTGTTGTGGGAACAAAGGACTGATATTCAGTACCGAAGTCCATCCCTGAACTGCCAAGGGCTGCAGGGGAAATGGCCGCAGAAAGGGATAGCGTGGATGTATCGAACGATATATCCAGCCCAGCCTCACTCAAATCAGCCAGACTCACGATATTCCCGATCGCTTGCGATTGCAGATTGTCCCAGACACCCAGCGCAACACGTTGCCCCAACACCTGATGCAATTCCTTAAGCGCTACCCCACTGACATCCATACCTGTCAGTAAAACCGGCACCCCCCCAGCTCTTTACCATCCAGGGTTAACGGCAAGGAAATCGAGGCGGCACTGACCTTGGTAGCTGCAACCAGCATAACCGGAAGCAACCACCGCACACCTGCTCTTGCCACTACAGCCCCTTAACCTCAACACTCAACTCACCGGACATTTCCGAGGTCAACGAGCCCACCGGCACATTCACCTGCTCACCGGGAACCAAAAAAATCTTCGGTATCGGCCAAACGTTCGTTTTCAAGCCCCTGCATTATGCGCTTTTTAACCATTACCTCTATCGGCAAAGGCTGATTGCTGCTGTTAGTTATCTGAAAAAACATTTCGCTCTGCCTGCCCGAATCAGAGAAGGACGCAACCATAGGCACCAACTCAAACGCCCTGGCTGGCATTGCCAACAGTAAAATCACATGGAAAAGACAAACAGCGATTGCGCGCATATAAACCTCAAAAAGGGGCCCTCAGGCCCCAATTTATTATTCAACTATACCGGTACTTATCTTGGGTACAGAGATACATACATATCAGTTTGGTAATTACCGGCCTTTTCAAAACCGTTCAGTTCAGGTTGAATCTTAACGACTTTGTTTTCACCCATGTCACCTGTGGTGCTGTTGCTTACCACAATGCTGGTTTCAACTGCATGGCGGTTGCCCACTCCGGCATTGTTGGCCGCGTTGACAGTGCCGCCTTCGCCGTTATATGTAATCAGCAGAGGGATAATATCAGTGCCATTTTCATTCTTCAGTGCGTCAGCACCCACAACCAGCAGACCATTGGTGGTCTGACCGTTACACCAAGCTTTGAATTCAAACTCGCTGTTGTTACCTTTAGCCAGCTCCAGCTCCAGAGTAGTATCTTGAGAGGTCGTCATCAGGCAGCGTTTGGGAACTTCACCTTTCAGCTTCACCCAAAACTGAGTCTGACCATCTTCACGTGCTGGGGAAGATGTTGTTTCAGCCGTTGCACCCGCTGAAAATACCATTGCCAAAGTAGCCGCTGTTACCAGAGCTTTCATCATTTTCTCTCCTAGTCATCGGAATCCACATCCTGTTATGACAGACAATCTAATTGAGAAAGAGGCTGCTCTGGTATCGGCCACTTGGCCAGTATGCCGATAGTAAAGGGCCTAGTTTAGTACCAACACGGGCTGTGTGTGATCACAATCACAAAAGCTTGTGTTCACATCAGCCGCAGACTCATTCACCAAAAGGGTACTGAGCTGGCTCCTGCTGCTTTTACCAGTCTTGGACAATATATTGGAAACATGAGTTTTTACTGTACTGGTAGTCAGGTTTAACTGAGAGGCGATATCCTTGTTGGAGCTCCCCTGCAATAACAAGGTAAAGACCTGTTGCTCCCGGGCAGACAACTCATATCTTGCCCCCAGGACATTGGCAGAACGACCGGACATACCACCCGATGACACCAGACGGCGAAAAGCATGGGACATGGCGTAGCGGCTAAACCAGAGCTCTCCCATTACCAGCGTTCTGATAGCCCTGGGCAACATTTCCATGGCACCGTTTTAGTGAGCAGACCCGAATATCCCAACGAAATGAAACCTGCCACATTGTCTTCATCAACCCGGTCTGCATTGACGATTAGCCAATGGCCGCCACGTTCAGGAGGAGAGATCAACTGGGAGCACGGATTACCCAATGATGCCTTGTCAAAAACAACAATGGCCTCTTCAGGCAACCCCACAGGGTTTCAATTGAAGACAGAGGAATAAATTGATACTTGTCGAAAATAGACGACAGTAGAGCAAAAGTCATATCCAGCCATTGCCGGCTGGTCGACACCAGGTATACGGATAACTGTTTTTCCGTGAACATAATGCTACAACATCCATTTATGCATTTCAGATCATGATAACGATAAGTGTCACCTTGAATTGAGACCTGCTGAATAATTGACGGCAGGACACTCATCAAGCGAACTTCACACTACCCTGAATGCCGAGAATAAACAACCAAAAGTCAATGCTATCATAATGTTAACGTCGATCAAGCGATCCACTTAGTTACAATTGAAGCACGGCAGATGGCTCCCTGACTCACCCGAATGCGCCGGCAATGAAACTGATTGTGCCGCTGCGGCTGATATTCTTCGCGCTGCCCGGCCTGGTGTACGGTTTTGTCAGTAAAACCTTCAGCTCAGCCAAAGACATCACCAAATCCATGGCGAGTATTACCGGCTCACTCATCTCCTTTATCGTATTTGCCTTCTTCTGTGCCCAGTTCCTTTACTGCTTTAGCCAGTCCAATATCGGCAGTCTGATCGCCCTGTCCGGCGCTGAAGGACTGAAGGTGCTGAATATGCCAGGACAGCTGACCATTTTGGGGTAATTTTGCTGTCGGCCTGTCTGAACCTGATCATCACTTCAGCCTCTTCAAAATGGGCAATTCTGGCGCCAGTGCTGGTGCCTATGTTGATGGCTGCGGGTCGAAGTCATTTTTGCAACCTTAAACGCAGGCACTGCCCGCCTTGAGGTCAAAGGCCTTACCGCCCACCCCATGAGCGCCAAGAACGTACTGGTAAATCCCAATCTGGTGGTGGCCGACTTTATTGCCATGGTGCAGGACATGGGACGCCCTGTGCTAACCGAAGGCCGTAAGGGCTATTTCTGGGTAACGGATATCGCAGGTAACCAGAATCGAGCTCAGGTTTCTGTGGCTATCCGTGACTTCGACGACGCCAGTTATACCGCCCGCAAACAGTACCTGCAAAACCTGCTGACCATCCTGCGCCAGAAGCACCCAAAAGCCCAGATGAAACTGATTCTGACCGATGTTTACAGCAATATCTCTCAGGCTATGGGAGAAGATTCCTCGGCACTGGATAACCTGTGTCAGGCGCTGCAGGATCTGGAGATCCCGGCCAAAACCATCCCTATGCGTGGCGGCACCGACGGCTCAGCCCTGTCAGCCATGGGACTGTTTACCCCGAACTTCTTTACTGGCGCCCATAACTTCCACAGCAAGTATGAGTTCCTGCCTATCCCTTCATTTGTCGACAGCTATCAGGTTGCCAAACGCCTGCTGGAACTGGCGTAAGCGAGATACAGCGCGACAGAAGAAAAGCGAAGGAAACAGCCGGATTTTCCTCATAGTGATTTCATTCGCCCCTCGAAAACTCACATTAAAAAGCCCGCAACTGCGGGCTTTTGTATATTTCAATTTGTGCTCAGAGAGAAGGCGGGTTAATTCAACACATCTTCCAGCGCCCGCAGGCACAGAGCGATGTTTTCGCGGCGGGCACCAAAGCCCATCAGGCCGATACGCCATGCCTTGCCGGCAAGTGCACCCAGACCTGCACCGATTTCAAGGTTATAGTGCTCGAGCAGTTGGTTGCGCACGGCGCCATCATCAACACCATCCGGAATATAGACAGCATTCAGCTGAGGCAGGCGACTCTCCTGAGTCACCACAAACTCCAACCCCAATTTTTCCAGCCCGGCTTTGAGCAATTCATGCATGTCGCGATGGCGTTGCCAGGCATTTTCCAGCCCTTCATTGGACAGCAATCTCAATGCTTCATGCAGAGCATACAGAGCGTTGACCGGCGCAGTATGGTGATAACTGCGTTTGCCACCACCGCTCCAGTAGCCCATCACCAAGGTTTGGTCCAAAAACCAGCTCTGTACCGGCGTTTTGCGGGATTTAATCTTTTCCACTGCAGCCACAGAGAAGGACACAGGCGATAATCCCGGCACACAGGACAAACACTTCTGCGAGCCTGAGTAGATGGCATCTATGCCCCACTCATCCACCCGCAGCTCAACCCCGCCCAAAGAGGTCACGGCGTCCACTATGCTCAGGCAGTTATGCTGTTTTGCCAGGGCGCACAGGCCCTTAGCATCAGACAGCGCGCCAGTAGAGGTTTCGGCATGCACAAAGGCCAGAAATTTGGCATCCGGATTGGCATGCAGCGCCACTTCCACCTCGGCTAGATCCACCGGCTCACCCCAGTCGTTATCCACCATTACCACTTCGCCGCCACAACGCTCGACGTTCTGACGCATGCGCTCGCCAAATACGCCGTTGCGACAGACGATCACCTTGTCACCCGGCTCCACCAGATTCACAAAACAGGTTTCCATTCCGGCACTGCCGGGAGCAGACACAGCAACACTGACCTCATTACGGGTCTGGAATGCGTACTGGATCAGCGCCTTAAGCTCATCCATCATCTCGATAAACAGCGGATCCAGGTGTCCGACAGTGGGTTTTGATTGCGCCGCCAGCACCTCAGGGTAGACATCAGATGGCCCGGGCCCCATCAGAGTACGGCGGGGAGGATTAAAAGGCGGAAACTTGGGTGCAGCAATCATGTTATTCTCCTTCGATTGGCAGGCATTCTCTGCCGAATTTAGAGTTATCACTCAACAGCTTACGTTATCACATTCAGCCCAACAAACAGCCCCTGTTTAGGCTAACTTTACACGGCACTTTTAACTAGAAGAGTGTTTTGAATGCCCTAAGGAAGGTGCGAATAAGTCCCGTGCGTGCTCTGCGAGTGCTGGCAGCCTCTAGATGCGCGGCGCAGTTTGAAGTTAATGGCCCTAGTCCTTA
>JAJNAU010000071.1 GCA_021462625.1 Shewanella sp. | reverse complement strand
CCTTGCGTCGCGATTAAAGCGCGTCTAGAACGAGCAAAACTCAACCATGAAAGGTTAACAGACCCTATCTGCCATTGAACTGACTCACTGTTTTCGCCCGCTGCAGATGCAAGAGGAAGGTAAAACACGTAGAGTTGTGGCAACTATTTTAAGCTCACTTGCTTAAAACAGGTTTAATCTTAAGCGAGACTTAAGGACTTACTGATGCAATACGACAGTGAATATCTGTTGGTACTGACCACTTGCCCATCCAGAGAGGAAGCCGCAGAGCTTGCCAGAACCCTGGTGGAGCAAAAACTGGCGGCCTGTGTACAGATTTCTGCTCCCATCACCTCCTGCTATTCCTGGGGTGGCAAGGTATGTGAAGAGCAGGAGTTCAGTTTGCAGATCAAATGTCTGGCGGCGTGCTATCCGGCATTGCAACAGGCAGTGATCGCTTCGCACCCTTATGAAGTACCTGAGTTAATTGCAGTACCGGTGTCACAGGGACTGCCCGCTTATTTGGAATGGATAAAAGAAAACAGCCAATCATGAAACGACTATTCACAGTATTCCTTGTCGCACTGACATTGCTGTCGCCTCTGGCACACAGCGAAGGGATTTTTGACAGCAAGAAATTTGATTTCCTGGGTAGCAGTGAGCCCGAACTCATGCCGGTCGACGAAGCTTTTGTCTTCGACCTCAAGCAGGATGGCAGCCAGCTCAAGGTGAACTTTGTTATTGCCGACGGCTACTACATGTACAAAGACAAGCTCAAGTTTGCCGTCAACAATGCGCAGCTGGGTGAAGTCCAGTTGCCAGCAGGCAAAATGCATCACGATGAATACTTTGGTGAGCAGGAGGTGTACTACACCTATGTGGACATTCCTGTAGCCCTGAAGCAGGCGGGCAAAGACGCCAGCTTCTCTGTCACCTTTATGGGTTGTGCCGAAGGCAAGCTGTGTTTCCCGCCAACCACCCGCACTCAACCTGTACTGCCGGTAGACGCAAACTCAGGCGAAGTGGCGGCCCCGGCCAATGATATTCGCGCCACGGCTGAAGCGGTCAATGCAGTCAATGCCCAGAAGAGCACTGATGTGGTCAGCGAGCAGGACTCTCTGAGTCAGATGCTCAGCGGCGACAATCTGGCTCTGACCCTGCTGATCTTCTTCGGCCTGGGTATCGGTCTGGCACTGACTCCATGCGTGTTCCCCATGTACCCTATTCTGTCGGGCATCATTGTAGGTCAGCAGCAAAAGCTCTCCACAGGTAAAGCATTCACCCTGTCCATGGCTTATGTTCAGGGTATGGCGATCACCTACTCACTGGTTGGGTTGGTGGTGGCATCTGCTGGCATGAAATATCAGGCGGCACTGCAGCATCCCGCCGTGCTGATTGTACTGGCAGTGCTGTTTGCCCTGCTCAGTTTGTCCATGTTTGGCATGTATGACATTCGTCTGCCATCCAAGTGGCAAGAGAAGCTGAACAACGCCTCCAACAGCCAGAAAGGTGGCAACCTTACCGGCGTATTTATGATGGGGGTCATTTCTGGTCTGGTGGCATCGCCATGTACCACAGCGCCTCTGTCTGGCGTACTTATCTATATCGCCCAGAGTGGTGATCTCATGCTGGGCTTCCTCGCCCTGTATGTGCTGTCCATGGGCATGGGACTGCCTCTGCTGCTGCTTGGCACCTCCGGCGGTAAACTACTGCCCCGTGCCGGTCAGTGGATGGAAGTGATCAAAACCGTGTTTGGCTTCCTACTGCTGGCGGTATCTATCGTTATGATCAGCCGTATCTGGCCTGGCGTGACTACGGATCTGCTTTGGTCTGTGTGGGGTATCAGCCTGATTGGCTACCTGATGCACCAGAACAAGATGACAGAGTTCAACTGGAAACAGACCGTGCGCTCTGTAGTATTGATTCTGGCATTGATGGGCAGCTTCTCCTATGGTTTCCAGGCTGTATTGGGTGCGTTAGGCTTCCAGACAGACAGCGCTTCAGCGCAAAACACGGCTGAAACCAAGAAGTTCATTCTGATTAAGTCCATTGATGACCTGAACGCAGAACTGGCCAAGGCCAAAGCCGCCGGTAAACCCACTATGCTGGATCTGTACGCTGACTGGTGTGTGGCCTGTAAGGAGTTTGAAAATATCACCTTCAAATCCTCGCTGGTTCAGGAACGTTTTGCCGATATGGTGTTACTCAAAGCCAACGTCACCAAAACAGACGCCACTGATGTGGCACTGTTGGAGCATTTCAATGTACTGGGGCTGCCAACTCTACTGATGTTCGATGCCCAGGGCGAGCAACTCCCCTCACTGACGGTGACCGGCTTTATGGGACCGGATGATTTTGCCGCTCATCTGGATAACCTGGTGAAGTAACAGCTTGCACAAGGGGGCGAATTTCGCTCCCTTTTTTCATCCGCAAAAGTCACCCCAGGTGGTTTTCCTTTCACATTTCGCAAACAATATCCATTAATTAAATCTCAACGCCTGAGTTTTCTTATACAATATATGAAGTTACAAAAGCTTATCCCGGGACAGGACAGCATCCCGCATCATTGATTCCCCCAGAAGGACAGCTATGGAACCTGCGATCCTCGTCATTACACTCGCCTGCGGCCTGTTGGTCAGCCGGGTGGGACTGCCTCCTCTGATTGGCTATCTAATCGCCGGCTTTGTACTTTTCATGTTTGGTATCGAAGAGTCCAGCCTGCCACTGCTGGAACAACTGGCCAATCTTGGGGTGACTCTGCTGCTGTTCGCCATCGGTTTGAAACTGGATCTTCGCAGCCTGTTCAAAGCTGAGGTGTGGGCCGGAGCCAGCATTCATTTGATGGCCTCCATGCTGTTCTTTATCCCTGTGCTGAAACTGCTTGGCATTCTGGGACTGTCACAGTTAACCGGACTTGACTGGGGGCAACTTAGCCTGCTGGGCTTTGCTCTGAGTTTCTCCAGCACAGTCTTTGCGGTCAAAGTGCTGGAGGACAAGGGCGACATGCAGACCCTGTACGGTCGGGTGGCAATTGGTATCCTGATTATGCAGGACATCTTCGCCGTTGCTTTCCTGACTATCTCCAAAGGGGATATTCCCAGTATCTGGGCACTGGCGTTGCTTCTGCTGCCACTATTAAAGCCACTGATTTACAAAGCCTTCGACCGGGTCGGTCACGGCGAATTATTGGTACTGTTTGGCTTAGTGATGGCGCTGGTTGTCGGCGCCTGGCTATTTGAAGCCGTTGGCCTTAAGCCGGATCTGGGGGCCTTGCTTATCGGTATTTTGCTGGCTGGCCACCCCAAATCATCTGAACTGGCCAAGTCGCTGTTTTACTTCAAAGAGCTGTTCCTGGTTGCCTTCTTCCTCACTATCGGTCTCAATGGCCTGCCGACGCTGGAAGACGTGGCGCTGGCGGGCATCCTGGTGGCAGTGATCCCACTGAAAATCGCGCTGTTCTTCTACCTGCTGACACTGTTCAAGCTGCGCTCCCGTACCGCCATGCTGGCCTCTTTCAGTCTGGGTAACTACAGTGAGTTTGGCTTAATTGTGGCTGCGGTAGCCGCCCAGAAGGGCTGGCTGCCGGCTCAGTGGTTGGTAATTATCGCCGTGGCACTGAGTATCAGTTTTCTTCTGGCTGCCCCGCTGAACAATGCTGGGTGCCGCCTGTACCAGAAGTTTAATACTCGCCTGCGGCGGATGGAGCGCTATCCGCTGCATCCTGAGGACAGGCCCATCGCCATCGGCAATCCCAGATTTATGATCATTGGTATGGGGCGTATCGGCGCCGGTGCTTACGATGAACTGAGAGCCAAGTTCGGCAATGACATTCTGGGTATCGAACATAAGCGAGAACTGGTCAGTTATCACCTCAATTACGGCCGCAGTGTGGTACAGGGCGATGCCGCCGATATCGATTTCTGGGAAAAACTGGATAACGCCGATGGGCTGGAATTGGTGTTACTGGCGATGCCACACCACGGCGGTAATCTGTTTGCCGTTGAGCAACTGCGCAAGCGCGGTTACAGCGGCAAAATCAGCGCCATAGTTCAATACAGTGAAGATGTCACGTCGCTGAAAGAGGCCGGCGTCGACAGTGTTTACAACCTGTATGAAGCCGCTGGGGCCGGTTTTGTAGAACATGTCACTTCGGAGCTTTTGTTTTTCAGCCAGCAGACTGAATCGGAAAGAGAAACCAAGACTGTGAATTAACATCAACCTAGAATAGGGTAATGGGCGATTCAGAATAGTCATCACCGGTCGACACAGGGAAACGTCCATGGCCCATTTCCATCATATTCCTGCTTTGTCAGTGCTGTTTGCTTCCCTGCTGTCCCCTGTGGCCCGGGCAAACGGATTTGATATCTTGATCTACCCGCTGAGCTTCGCCGGCAATCAATGGCAAGTGGGCAATCTCCTCATTGGCCTACAGGCCGGTTAACCGCTGGCTGGCGATTGCCTGGCAACAACGCGCCGAGCAGAACGAATAAGGCCCGGGTAACAACAATAAAGCTTGGTAGATTTCACCACCTTAAAGCACTGATACCATTTTTCGCGCTGACATGTTATAAAACTTTAACAGCTATCACTGCTGCGCAGTGAGTTTGTTCCAGTCACTTTATTGCATGGCAGTGATGACAGGATGAACCGAGCGAAAGAATTTGTCAGTCAACTCTTCTCAGAGACCTTCAACAAGGAACCGAAACGCCTGTTTCGTGCGCCGGGACGGGTTAATTTGCTGGGTGACTACAGCGACTGCTACGACGGACTGACGATCTGCTGTGCGGTCAATGTTTATACCTGGCTGGCCGCGGCGCCCCGGGAAGACGGGAAGTTCAGAGCCATCTTTCATCACTCAGCCGTCAAAGGCGAAGGTCATCAGCCCAGCCAGGTATACGAATGGTATGCCGGAGCTGAAGGGCCGCCCCTGACCGATGCCGACAGCCTGAATTATCTCAAGGGCATAACCAGCGAGCTGGTGCGCTCAGGGCTGATACTGACAGGCCTGAATCTAGCGGTGGTCAGTACCATTCCCAAAGATACAGGACTTGGTTCCACCGCGGCGCTGCAAACCGGATTCGGAACAGCGCTGAGTTTGTGTTGCGATCAGCAACTGACCCCTATGGCCATCGCCCAACTGGCACAGCGCGGCGAAAACCTCTACCTGTCACACACCTGTGGTGTCGTCAGTCAAATGAACTGCGCTCTTGCCATGGTGGACTGTGCCATGATGATCGACAGTCTGGATATGGACTACCAGCCGATCCCCATGCCCGATACTCTGGCACTGGTGGTGATCAAACCCAGCAATGTCGAAGCCAAAACCGAAGCCAAACGCCAGGCCAGACTGACCAATTGCCAGGCGTGTGCCGAACACTTTGGCGTCAGTTCACTGCGCAGCCTGAGCCTACCCCAATTAAATGCAGTAGACAGGCAAAACCACAGTCGTTTCTTTGATGAAGTGAAACATCTTTTAGGGGAAAACGACAGGGCTCATCAATTAGTTGGCGCACTGAGGCGGGGCGATTACCATACCATAAGCGCCCTGCTGAAAGACTCACATCACTCCCTGGTAAAGACGCTGCATCCGGACAATGAGCAGGCTATGGCAGTCTGCGACTTTCTGCATCAACATCTGGCAAACCGTGGAGGCGCCAGAATGACGGAAGATCAAACCGTGGTGGCGTTGATCCCCAAAAATGAAGTCGCCGAACTGCTATTGCAGTTGCAAACACGCTTCAGTCAGTGTGACAGCTACCTGTGTGAATTGACCTGTGCAGCCGGTGCTGTTTCCCCATAAAAAAGCGACAACCCTGGGGTTGCCGCTTTATCTGTTCTGCTTTTACCGACAGCTGATGCTGCAGATGATGGCCCCACCTCAATGCCGCCGCTTGACATCAAGCCACAGCATTCCCACACCTTCAGCCCATCGCCATGACGCCCGATTAATCGTCGTCGAAGTCATCATCAGACCAATCGTCACCAAAATCTTCGCCCAAATCATCATCATCGACTTGGGCCTCAGCTTTGGCCTTTTTATGTGTCAGGGCATTTTCGCCGAGTTCATCAAACCTGGAGCGTTTACCCAGAAACTCTGCTCTCACCCGTTTCCAATCTGAGCCAAACGCAGATTCTGCAGCTTTGATGGCAGACTTATCCAGCTCATGTAAATTGGGTCTTACGATCTCTTCCACGTATTCCACTATAGCTTTGCGGTCGGTGTTATAGAGATAAATTCTGCCAGAAGAGGCATCAGGTAACTGATTGTCATGGATAACGACAGTGTTACCTCTGGAAGTCCTCAGCTCACCAATCCAAATCTGTTTTTTTGCCGTGTTGTACATATATGCCAATACCCTTTAATCAACATATAAACTCAAAATTTCATCTGCGTGGCAGCCCTGCAGGGCTGCCATTGATGCCCGTTGGGAACCAGGGGCAATTAGCTCGGTATTTTTTACAGAAAGTTTTCAGGAATCAATGCCCCGGAGATGAAACATTGCTCATTGAAAACTTTGGGTCTGTTAACCACCAAAGGTCAACAGATCCTAATAGGTGTCACAAATCCCAGCACGACCGTTAAGATTCAGTCATCACCGAGTTGACGGTCATCCTAAGGAAGGTGCGAATAAGTCCCGTGCGTGCTCTACGAGTGATGACAGCCCCTAGATGCGCGACGCAGCTTGACGTTAATGCCCTGAGTCCTTAGCGAGAGCGGCAACAAAGCAGAAAGGCCTGTCAGCCTCGCACCTTCCCTAATGAAAACTTGTTTACACCTTCATTAGGAATGTAGACCAAATTTTATGACTGGCAAATTTTTTATCGCCTATTTCAGATCTTAACAAAATGCAAAAAAACGGCTCCGGTGCAAAGTTTTGGATTTCAGGCAATCTAGCCTAATTTTTCTGTAGTTTAAGGCAATATGACTGATTTCAAAGGGCGTCATTTCTCTGGCCAGGTAATCCTCTGGGCTGTCCGTTGGTACTGTAAGTGTGGGATAAGCTATCGTGAGTTGGCTGGAATACTCGAAAAACGTGGCGTCAATGTTGACCACACCACCATTTACCACTGGGTAGAGCAATATGCGCCAGAAATTGAGCGGCGGTTACGCTGGTATTGGAAGCCCGCCTGGGCATCTTTGTGGCAACTCGATGAAACCTATATCAAAGTGAAAGGCCGCTGGATGTACCTCTACCGAGCCATTAGCAGCGCTGGCGGCACTGTGGATTTTTATCTGTCAAGTACGCGTAATGCTAAGGAAGGTGCGAACAAGTCCTCGCACCGCTCTGGCTTATGAGCAGAAGCGAGTTCGAGGTATTCAGATAAAGGAAGGCGGGTTGCCTTTCAAAGCTGAATTCCACAGTAATCGTGTTTGCCCGAAAGCCGTGTAGGACGAGGCTGACAGCCCTATCTGCTTGGTTGCAGTTGTCGCTAAGTGTCAGGTCCCCGGTGATTGATAGGCTTCACGCGAATTAGCTTTGCAGAACTAATTCTGGCGCATTTTGACGCCGTTTGTGGGAGGGGCGTCCATCACATCACTACATTATGTGTGAGCATCAGATTTCGCGTAGAGAAAACTTGAATCCAGATAATAATTGATCAAATATTGCACATAGTAGAGTCCCGCCCTGAATGTGAGCAAAGAAGGAGCCGATCCTGAAACCAACTACGACCTCTAGCGCTGAATTACTGAGCTTCGATGGAAGTAATTGTTACCACTCCGGGCTCAATACTAAAGAAGTTTCCCACAAGTTTTGTATACTTGAACTTCCCCTTTTCCGCAGTTACAGTTATATTTCCGGCCTCCATAAAACAATAATTCTGCTGAATTCTAATCTTTGCCGTCTTGTTACTACCCCTCTCATTAAATTCAATTTCTATTTCCGGCCCGTACGAAAAAGCAGATTGATCAAATAGATAGTCAGTACAATTCTCAGTACCTTTATATACCTTCAGACATCCATTGTATGTCCCTTTAAAAATTCTAGGGCGCTTAAAAAGCGTTTCGTACTTTTGAAAAACAGAGTCATTAATTACAACGTGTAAATTATTACAACCACCACTATATGCATAAGCTTGGTTAAATAACAATGAGACCGATAAAAATATCAGACTTGTACTACAGCAAAGCTTATTTGATATCGCTTTCATCAACAACTACCTCCTCACTTTGAGATTACAAATTATACTAAGTGTCAGGTCCAAGTTGATTTTATAACCAATCATCAGGAACTCTATAGCTGTGAAGCCTTATTGATTGGTCAGATTATTAGAGAACATACTCGCCCCAGGCAAGAATGTGAACGTTTTTTAACCTACTACATCTTGGTTGACGATCCCGGCTGCAATCTTATATTCTCTTTTTAAGAGCGCCCCTGCATTTTTACATTTTAAATGTCGTTACCACTTATTTCGGTGTCATAGCCTGAACCTTAAACATTTAAATGCTCCCATACTGCCTCAAAACTGTTGCCCTGCCTGGATTTCGACTGTTGGGTTCGATGACAGTTTGTTGTGATAAATTCTATTGCCCAACTCAGAGCTGCCCGTAGTTGGCTCAATGATTCCATTGCCAGGGACTTCATCAGTCGTATTTTCAGTCGGTGCTGATCGACACGACCAATGTAGCGTTTAACCAGCAAACTGTGCAAGGTGCGAATAAGTGGCTCGCCTCTTCCTACATGATGCTAAAATCATCTTTTTGACCTTCATTTACTCAATTTTCCATTTCCCGGCAAAAATCGAGTTTATTTGACCGTTTTTGCCCTTTTTCGGGGACATTCACCTGATTTCAGGTAGATCTTGTCTGTGCCCGCATCATTTGGTCAACCCGAACCAGATTTGCCAAGGTGAATAGCACCACCCGCTGACTGTCATTTTTAGTCAGACTTTTATCAAGCCGAACTGACACTTGATGATCCGAAATGGATGTTCAACCTTGGCTCAGATGCTGGCTTTCAGATACTCGCAGCGGATGGCAACTTGTTTTTACGCGGGCGCTTCTTTAACGCATTAAACCGGCGCAGATTCAGATAGTGCCATCCTTGAGCAGTGCTTTAATTTCATCTCTGCCGCTGAAGATATGGTCTTGAAGCAGGCTGCAGGCCTGCTCAATATAACCACTACGACACAGATCGATAAGCTGCCTGTGCTCACCACCGGATTTCTTGATGCCATCGGCCAGCAGCAAGTGCAGACTGATGTAGCGGTCGGCATTCTTGTTCAGGTTACTGACGATATCCATGGTCTGTGGCCGCTTTGCGCCCTTATACAGCAACAGGTGAAAGCGGGTATTGAGTTCGGCCCATTGATTGATGCAGCCATCAGCAAAAGCCTGCTCCAGCGCCGCCAACTGCACTTCGGCCTCATCGAAATCTGCCGTCGTCATATTGGGTACAGAGCGCGCCAGCAAATCGGTTTCCAGCAGCACCCGCATGTCGCAAAGCTCATCCAGATAGTCGGCATCTAGCTCAGTGACGGTGGCACCCTTGTGGGCCTGAAACTTCACCAAGCCTTCGGCTTCCAGCTGCAACAGTGCCTCCCGCACCGGAATACGGCTAACATCCAGCTCCTCGGCCAGCGCCGCCTGCCTGAGTGGCTGACCAGCAGTCAGTTCACCCGACAGAATTTTCTCGCGAATGGCATCCACCACAAACTGGGTACGAGTCTTGTAGGTAATCTTCATGGTCACTTTGCATTTTGTATAAAAAGTCACAGCAGTTTATGTAACTCGTTAAAAAAAGACCAGACAAGCTGGCTCTGGAAAACCACCGACAGGCGCCTTTCCTGACTTCAGCCCCAAAAAAACCGGGCAAGCCATTGAGAAAACGCCCCATGTATCACTCAGCAAACACAAAAAGCCCAGTGCCGCCAGAGTATTACTCACACAACAACTGATAAGCAGAATAATGCCTATTTGCATCACACTGCATTTTGGATACACAAGGGGCGCTGGAAGCGTTCAATCGCCTGACTGCCCACCGAAGTGCTGCGCACATCGGTGGAGCTGGGGAAGGGGCCGCCATGCATAATGGCATCACACACTTCCACCCCAGTAGGCATTTGGTTAAAGATCAACCTGCCCACTAGATAAGACAGGGACTCCACCAACTCACGGTGGGCGGCAATATGCTCATCACTGCCGTGGATACTGCCGGTCAGCTGACCTTCAAGCCCTGCCAATAACTGCTCCAGCTCGGCGTCATCCCGGTAGATCACCATCAGGGCGGCAGGCACATCCACTACCAGTTTGCCCGGCACCCTTGGCTTGAGCAGCCCGGCCTCCAACGCAGCCGTGATCGTGCCTATGGTGCCGTGGCCGCACATGGGCAGACAGCCCGAAGTTTCGATAAACAGAATCGAAGCATCAGCATTATCGCTGCAGGGCGGATACAGGAAGGAGCCGGACATCATGTCGTGGCCGCGGGGCTCAAACATCAACGACTGACGTATCCAGTCAAACTCCCGCATAAAGTGCAGCCGCTTGTCGCCCATGGTGTTGCCTTCCAGCAGCGGATGACCTGAGGTCACCAGGCGCACAGGCTTGCCACAGGTATGGCCATCAATACAGAAAAAGGTACCTTTATTCATAAGGATTCGCCTTAAGCTGGGGCGCATATCCCTGCCCCCGGCAGCCAAGATCAGAGACCAAACTTGCCCAGGTCAATACGGCTTTGCAGCGCCTCCTGATACAGACGCTCAACATCGGCACGCTCTTCACCTGCCAGTGGCAAACGTGGTGAACGCACCCGCTCGCTGCCGCGACCGGCCAACTGCTCGGCATACTTGATGCACTGCACTAGGGTCGGGATGGTATCCAGACGCAGCAACGGCAGGAACCAGCGCCAGATCTCCAGCGCTTCCTGATAACGACCCTGTTGCGCCAGAGTGTAAATGGCCACGGATTCACGGGGGAACACATTGGTCAGCCCGGAGATCCAGCCCACTGCACCCAGCATCAGGCTTTCCAGCGCAATATCATCTACTCCACAGAACAGGATAAAGCGATCGTCAAAGGCGTTGTACAACTCGGTAATACGGCGGGTGTCTGTCGTGGATTCCTTGATGGCAACAATGTTAGGCTCGTTGGCCAACACCTTCATGCCCTCGATGGAGACATCCACGCCATAGGACACAGGGTTGTTGTAGATCATAATGGGCAGCGCCGTGGCGCGGGCGATTGTCTGATAGTGCACCAGCGCCTCGGCCTCGGTGGAGCGGTAAACCATGCCCGGCAGCACCATCAGACCATTCACGCCAATGGCCTGCGCATCTTTCGCAAACTGCACCGCAGCGGCCGTGGTGGTTTCAGCCACGCCGCAAATGACCGGTACCCGACCGGCCACCACTTCCACTGCAGCGCGCATCATCTGACGTTTTTCATCGGCAGACAGCTGGCAGTTTTCGCCCACAGTGCCGCACACAATAATGCCATGTACGCCGTCCTGGATCAGGCTCTCCCACATGCTGGCATTCTGCTCAAAATCGATGGAATCATCCGCCCTGAACTGGGTGGATACTGCCGGATATACCCCTTTCCAATCTGGTCTCATTGACTTGTTGCTCCTGAAAAATGCTGATGTTTACCAGCCATAAAAAGGCGGCCCCAATTGACTGCTTTTCAAGCTAGGGTATATTGTATACAAAATCAAGCAATCTCTTAACAAACATGACAGAGTCACAACAAAGCGATTTGCACAACGGTTTGACTCATCAACAAACGGCTCATCAGCAGACTCAGCTCAGGCAGATTAAGTTCGGACAGGTGCAGCGTGAAAACAACAGTGAGCCAGTAGCCCCGCAGGTTCACTGCGGGCAAGACGGCAAACAGCCAACTCAGACACAGCAGGCACAAACCCAGCAGGTTCTGGTACAGTCAGCTGACGCTCTGCATGGGACAGCGCTGAACAATGAGGTTCAGCAAAAAACAGCTTTGCAGGCTAACCTTCACAAGCACCCGGGCAAGCGCACAAGCAAGGCCACCGCCACAAACTGCACTGTGCTGGGCGCAGGGGTAATTGGCCTGTGCACCGCCATCGCGCTGCAACGCCAGGGTGTTCAGGTAACTTTGGTAGACCGCAGCGGTATAGGCTAAGGTTGCTCCAAAGGCAATGCCGGTCACTTCGCCACCGAGCAAGTATTCCCTCTGGCGCAGGCATCATTGTTGCCTCAGTTACCCGGCATGTTGCTTAACCCGAAAGGCGCCCTGCGCATCAGCCCTAGCTATTTGCCCAAATCCATCCCCTGGTTTATGCGCTTTGTGGCCAATATGCGTCCAGCGGTATTCAAGCGAAATACCGTATCGTTGCGGGCACTGAATGAAGGTGCACTGGAAGCCTGGGAGAGGCTGCTGGCGCAGGCAGATTGTCAGGCGCTATTGCATCGCCGGGGCAGTTTGCTGACCTTTGAGTCAAGCTCCCGCGAGGCAGTCAGAGCCACACAGACCATGTACCAGAGTGAAGGAGTCGAGCTGGTATTGCTTGAGCGCGAAGCGCTGGATGAATTGCAACCCGGGCTGCATCCCAATATCACCCACGCACTGCACTTTACCCGAGGAGGCCACACCTCCAGCCCTTATCAGCTCAGTCAGGCGCTGTATCAGTATGCCAGCGCGCTTGGCGTGGTGTTTGTGCAGGCTCAAATTGAAGGGATCAGGCAGCAGGGGGAGCAGTTACAGCTGCTCACTGCCGGTCAGCCACTGAGTGCGGACAGGCTGGTAATTTGCACAGGCGTCTTTTCCAAATCTCTGTGCCGGGATCTGGGTTACCGGGTACCGCTGGATACCGAGCGAGGCTATCACTATATGGTCAGCAGCCGGAATATGCCGGCCATGCCTGTGGTGTCCTTTGAAAAAAAGTTTATCCTCACCCCCATGAGTGAAGGACTGAGATTTGCCGGTACTGTGGAGTTTGCAGGGCTCAAGCAAGCACCCAACTACCAGCGCGCCGATATGCTGAAGCAGCTGGGCGAGAGCATTTGGCCGGATATTCGTGATGACAAATCAGAAGCAGAAAAACGCTGGATCGGCTTTCGCCCCAAATTGCCGGATTCCCTGCCCATTATCGGCAAGGCACCAAGGCACCACAGGGTATTTTTCAACTTCGGCCATCAACATCTTGGGCTGACGCTGGCGGCCATCAGCGCAGAGCTGCTGGCAGACGAGTTGCTGGCGACAAAACCTGCCGTCAATCTAACGCCCTACTCCATTGCCCGGTTTAATTGAACTCGGCAGAGCAAAAACAATAAAAAAAGCATGGCTTCAAAAGATGAGTAAGCCATGCTTTATACCTGTGAAATCGGTATAAGGGGAGGATAATAATGAGATGAAACACGGAGTCGGGTACAGGCCAACTCCCAAAACGGTTTAAAACTGATAAGTCGCGCTCAACAACAGTTCGCTGACGTTAGCCACATGATCAATCTGGTACTGAGCGCTTACACCCAGATCCAACCCTTTGTAAACGTTGTAGTTCAGGCCAACACTGGCGATACCGCCCACGGCGTTTTCGGTATGATGCTCGCCACCTTCGCGGCTGATGGTTTGCTCCAAGTCGTCATTGCCTACTGCTTCAAATTCATCCTCACTGCCTGAGTGGTAGCTGTAGTGAGTCAATACCAGCCCCAGACCGGCTTTCAGGGTGAACTTGTCAGTCAGCGGCATAAAGTAAACTGGCTTTACACTATATTGGTGAGCTGTGGTATTGGCATCCCAACTACGTTCCTGATTGGCTTGAAGAGCGCTACCGCTTTCAGTAAACAAATGCTCAACTACACCCATGTTCTTACCAAATGAGTCTTTGGCCTTGTACTGGTTGTAGCCAAATTCCACACCGAGGTTGTTTTCGAAACGGTAACCAATAAAAGCACCGCCAATGTCGGTACCGCCACCTGGCTTGACATTTACTTTGTCTTTGGGAAAGTTGGTGTGGTAATCCTGATCTACTGAGCTGATACCGTATTCCAGACCGGTATAGATGCCACTGTTGCTTGTTACTGGCAGCTCAACTTCTTCGGCCACTTCTACCACTTCTTCGCCGTTTGGAGAGTCCACTTCGACTGCGTCAACATCATACTCCACATTGGCATTCTGGGCGGCCAATACTGCTGGGCTCATCACCAGCAATGGCATCAAATAACGTTTCTTCATAACTACACCTTCCCCTGATAAACAAACAACTGGCTCCCAATGGAGTTGTTTATTCCCTGTTAACTGCAAGCCGTTAATTATGCCTGCAACCTTTGACGTAGAGTCTAAAACGGGACAGATGAAAGCCCTGTGTCGTAGCTATTAATCTTTTTTCACGGTAAAACTTTCCAACTCCCTGTTCATAAACAAGTATCAGGCACATGACAGCCCCAATGACCTGAACAATGACACTGGTTAAGCTGCCGGCAAACAGCAGCTCGCCCGAACCCATAAGCAATTTCATGGATCTCGCCCGGTTCGATTTTGACGATACCGTTGAGGATAATGAGGTGCTGGCGTTAGCCGATCATACCTGCTCGGCGTTGCGGCAAATCAAGCGGGCAACAAGCTCTGATACCCTGCCTGAACAGCTGCTGACGTCCGGGTCAGCAAGGCTGTGTCAATCTCACAGCAGCAGTGATTTGCCTGTAATTCTGGCTTCGTGCTGCAGCAGCCAACGCTTGCGCTCCAGGCCACCGGCATAACCCACCAGCTTGCCATCTTTCCCTATCACCCTGTGGCAGGGGATAATAATCGCCACTCGGTTCATACTATTGGCTGTGGCTACCGCCCTGATAGCTTTTGGATTACCCAACTTTTCAGCCTGCTGCTGATAACTGACAGTATTGCCAAAATCTATCTGCCTGAGGGCCTGCCACACCCGGTTTTGAAATTCTGTACCCGGCGTGTGCAGCGCAATATCAAAGCGGGTGCGGCTGCCGGCAAGATATTCAGCTATCTGGGTTTTGGCCTGGTGGATAAACTCATTTTCCCCTGCCACAATACAGATCTTGAGGCGGCGCTGCAGATCTCTAAATTCCATTTGCAGCATACGCCGGTCAACAAACTCCAGCAGGCACAGTCCCTGAGCGCTGGCGCAGGCAAACATGGGACCCAGAGGGGTGGTAAAACGATCGATAAGCAAGGGCGCAGTGGCCAGTTCACTGGGTGCCTGGCCCGTGAATTTTTTGAAGGTGTAACCAAAGCCGCAGAGGGAGTCATCCCCTGAATTGAAAGCGGAGCCTGTGGCGCTGCGGCTCTGTTTGAGTTCAGTCATGGTGTTGTTTATCCGGTAAATGCGCTGCAATGACTGAAAGGACATGCCATTGTGTCAGCGGCGGTTCTTCTCCGGCGCAATCCCCAGCTGCCTGAGCCGGCATCGCCGACTTTCTGCCTGAGATTAGCCCGCCTTTCGGCAATAGCTCGGGCGATATCTGCGGGGGCTGGCCGGCATTTTGCCGCCATACCTTGCCGGGGCGATATAGAATATTAAGATGTTTTTACCCCCACAAGGACGCTAGCTGGATAACTGGCACCTTTGGCCACCAGCACCTGATAGTAACTGTCCTGCAACCTGCCTTCAATCCGCAGCAACTGCCCTCGCGGGTTTTCCTGCCATCACCTTAACGATACAAGCAAGGGGGGTAACAACCAAAATCTCAACAAATATTTTTGACAATCAGGTTTTGGCAAGCCAGGTAAAGCCATGCACAATGGCGAACAAATCAATCAAAAAACAGTAAGCCCATGAACAAAGTCCTGTATGTACCTGCTCATTTTCAGGCCCTCCCCGGCAAAGCCGCCGATGCCTGGTCAAAGAAGAAGTCACCAAAGCAGTCGGACTCTCTGGTAGATGGCGAACGTCTGAGCCGGGATATTGCCGCTGCGGTAGAGACCCTGAACGCCCAAGGGTATGAAGTTCAGTCCATCATGCCCATCACCTCCGGCAAGTATGATTTTGCCACTATGCATGGCTCTGGCAGCATGTTTGAAAGTGGTGGCTACGGTTATGGCTACAGCTTTACTCAAGGCGTCACCATTATCGCCCGGCGTATCGGGGGAAACCTGCCCGCAAAAGTTGAAGAAGATGCCGAGGAATTAAATCCTCTGCCCCTGTTTGATCAGGACTCAGAAATTTAGTCCCACTCAGGCTTGCCCCATCCCGGGGCATCTCTGTATCTCTCCTCTGCGGATATAGCTCACTTTCAGTGCTTCGAACGATTTGTCACTGTCCACAATTTGCAATTCCGCTATCTTTTTGCGTAACTGTTCACCGGCACCGAGTTGACTTTCGTTCAAAAGGAGTTTTGCTAAAAAAAAGCAGATAAATCGCCTGTTTTTATGACTTGGT
>JAJNAU010000070.1 GCA_021462625.1 Shewanella sp. | reverse complement strand
GCTTAGGCCCCTAGGCGGCACACCTTGCGTCGCGATTAAAGCGCGTCTAGAACGAGCAAAATTCAACCATGAAAGGTCAACAGACCCTAGGGGCAGCCGATCCGATAACAACAAAGGACTAAAGCATTATGAGCACTACGATGAATCTGACCCGGGCCCAATTCGATGAAGTTATGGTGCCTAACTATGCGCCAGCAACTGTTATTCCTGTCCGGGGAGAGGGCAGTCATGTCTGGGATCAGGAAGGACGTGAATATATCGATTTTGCCGGCGGTATTGCGGTGAATTGTTTGGGGCATTGCCATCGGGCTCTGGTCAATGCCCTGACGACTCAGGGACAGAAACTGTGGCATTTGTCCAACGTGATGACCAATGAGCCGGCGCTGGCATTGGCAACACGTTTGGTTGAAGGCACTTTTGCCGACAGAGTGTACTTTGCCAATTCGGGCGCTGAAGCCAATGAGGCGGCACTGAAATTGGCACGCCGCTATGCTTTGGACAAGTTTGGTGCAGATAAAACAGAGATCATTGCCTTTAATCAGGGCTTTCATGGCCGCACTTTCTTCACTGTCAGTGTCGGTGGTCAGGCTGCTTATTCTGATGGTTTCGGGCCAAAGCCGCAGAGTATTACCCATCTTCCTTACAACGATGTTGCTGCGCTGGAAGAGGCTGTGTCTGACAAGACTTGCGCCATCATGCTTGAGCCGTTACAGGGGGAAGGCGGTATATTGCCGGCATCGGCCGAGTTTTTGCAGGCTGTGCGTCGCCTGGCCGATAAGCACAACGCATTGGTGATTTTCGATGAAGTACAAACTGGTGTAGGCCGCACAGGTTATCTGTATGCCTATATGGGAACCGATATTGTGCCGGATATTCTGACCAGCGCCAAAGCACTGGGCGGCGGTTTCCCGATTGCCGCTATGCTGACCCGGGCTGAAATTGCCAACCACTTGAAAGTCGGCACTCACGGTTCCACCTATGGCGGCAATCCGCTGGCCTGTGCGGTGGGCAACGCCGTGTTGGACGTTGTCAGCACTCCAGAAGTATTGGACGGTGTGAGGCGCAAAGAGCAATTATTCCGTAAGAGATTGGCGCAGATCAACGCCAAATATCATGTATTTTCTGAAATTCGTGGTAAGGGGCTGCTGCTTGGTGCGGTATTGAATGAACAGTATCAGGGGCGCAGCCGTGATTTCCTTTTGGCTGCAATAGATGAAGGTTTGATGGCACTGGTGGCCGGTGCCAATGTGGTGCGTTTTGCCCCATCTCTGGTGATCCCTGAACAGGACATCACAGAAGGTCTGCAACGATTCGAAAAGGCGGTTGCCAGGGTCGTTGCCGGTTGATGGATGCCAGTTGCTGCCGCGTTTGTGGCGGCACAGTTCAGGAGACAATCGATGTTAATCATACGTCCAATCCGGGCCACGGATTTCAATGCATTGCTGCAGATTGCCCATGAGTCGGGTCACGGCTTTACTTCATTGCCGGTTAACGAAGATCTGCTGCGTCGTAAAATTGCCCGTGCTGAAGCCTCAGTCAATAAGCAAGTCGAAAAGGCCTTCGATGAAGGCTATCTGATGGTGATGGAAGACAGCGCTACAGGTGAAGTTGTCGGGACCTGCGGTATCGAAGCTGCTGTGGGAATGGAATATGCCTTTTACCACTACCGTATTGGTACCGAGGTTTATCATTCCGAACAAATCGACGTGCGTAATGAGGTCGAAACCCTGACCTTGTGTCATGACTATACAGGATCTGCTGAGTTATGCACTCTGTTCCTGCGAGAAGGGCACAGACAGGGTAACAACGGGCGTTTTTTGTCAAGAAGTCGTTTTTTGTTTCTGGCTGAACATCCCCAGCGCTTTGGTGAAACGGTTATTGCCGAGATGCGCGGTGTCTGTGATGACGAAGGGCATTCCCCATTCTATGGCTGGCTGCAGACCCATTTTCTGGGGATTGATTTCGTCCATGCCGACTATCTCTCCGGCCTTGGCCAAAAAACTTTTATGGGCGAGATGATGCCCCGTAATCCTATCTATGTGCCGCTGCTACCCAAAGAAGCTCAGGAAGTGATTGGCGAAGTGCATGCCAATACCCGACCAGCGCTGCGACTGCTACATGCCGAGGGTTTTCGTCATCGTGGTTACGTGGATATTTTCGATGGTGGGCCAACGGTTGAATGTCACCTCAGTGATATTCGTTCGGTGCAAAGCAGTCGTCGGCTGACGGTCATGATTGGCGACAAAGCCGATGCAGTCGACACCTATATTATCGCCAATACGTCAGTCTCTGGCTACCGGGCGATCATGACTGAGATCCAGATAAATCAACAACAGCAGACGTTGACGCTGTCGTTGCAAGAAGCGCAGGCGTTGGCAGTCAGTGCCGGTGATCCTGTGCGAATTTTGGCGATTTAGGAATGATGACATGACTCAATTTATCGATGGAAAGTGGCTGGCCGGAGAAGGTCAGCAGATGCAATCAGTCAATCCTGCCAATGGCGAACAGATATGGCAGGGCAAGAGCGCTACCGAATCTCAGGTTAACGAGGCTGTGATTGCGGCAAGAACCGCGCAGTTTGACTGGTTTATGCTGGGGTTTGAGGCCCGTCAGCAAATTATTGAAGCCTATCGGGATCAACTGCAGCTGCACAAAGATCGCCTAGCCGAGGTTATCGCCCAGGAAACCGGTAAGCCACGTTGGGAAACGGCAACCGAAGTCGCGGCCATGATAGGCAAAATCGGCCTGTCAGTGACGGCATTTCATAAGCGTACCGGCGAAACTGAGTCGGATACGCCTTCAGGTAAAGCGGTACTGCGGCATAAGCCTCATGGCGTCGTTGCGGTATTTGGCCCTTATAACTTCCCCGGACACCTGCCCAATGGACATATCATTCCGGCATTGCTGGCGGGCAATAGCGTCATTTTCAAACCCTCTGAATTAACGCCCAAAGTTGCTGAGGAAACCCTGAAACTGTGGCAGCAGGCTGGCTTGCCTGCCGGTGTGATCAATCTGCTTCAGGGGGAGGTTGAAACCGGCAAGGTACTGGCATCTCATCCTCAGCTGGATGGATTGTTCTTTACCGGCAGCTCCCGTACCGGGCATTTGCTGCATCAGCAATATGCCGGTCATCCCGGCAAGATCCTGGCGCTGGAAATGGGCGGCAACAATCCGCTGATTGTCAGAGATGTCGCCGATACCAAAGCGGCAGTGCATGACATTATTCAATCTGCTTATATCTCGTCTGGTCAAAGGTGTACCTGTGCCCGCCGACTCTATATTCAACAAGGAAAAGCCGGTGATGCGCTGCTGGCGCAGTTGATTGAGGCGATCAGGCAGATACGGGTTGGTCTCTGGAACGATGAGCCTCAGCCATTTATGGGCTCGATGATCTCTGCAGCCGCAGCCAAAGACATGGTGAAAGCGCAGCAACAGCTGCTGGCGTTGGGAGGCAAATCGCTGGTCGAGCTGAAACAGCTCGAAGCCGGAACGGGTCTGGTTTCTCCTGGACTCATTGAGGTGACTGACATTGATGCATTGCCGGATGAAGAGTATTTCGGACCTCTGTTGCAGCTGGTGCGATACTCAGACTTTGACGAGGCAATTCGTCTTGCCAATAACACCCGCTATGGCCTGTCTGCCGGATTGCTGGCTGACAGCCGGGCTGATTATGACTATTTTCTGGCTCGCATCCGTGCCGGTATTGTCAATTGGAACAAGCAGATTACCGGTGCTTCCGGCTCGGCGCCTTTCGGTGGTGTCGGCGCATCGGGTAATCACAGGGCATCGGCTTTCTACGCGGCAGATTACTGTGCCTACCCAGTCGCTTCCATGGAGGCTGATTTCGTCAGTTTGCCAGCCACGCTGAGTCCAGGCCTTACCCTATAGTTCAACGCCCTGTACCCAAGCTAACCTACTCAAACACTCAGGCTTAAGGAAACCTCATGCACACGGACGTTAATCAAATGTTTGCTACCCTGTGGCAGGATTACATCCAAATGACCCCCTCTGCTGCGCGGGTTCATAAACTGCTCGGCAAGGGCAAGCCCATTATCAATGACCATATCGCCCTGAGGACTTTTAATCTGCCTAAGGTTAATATCGGTGTGCTGGCTGCGCATTTTGAGGCGCTGGGTTATAAAGCCTGTGGTGATTATTACTTTGAATCCAAGAAGCTGAATGCCAAGCATTTTGAGCATCCGGATCTCACTCAACCCAAGGTGTTCATTTCTGAGTTGATTGTTGAGGAGTTCAGCCCGAAATTGCAGGCAATGGTTGCGGATTTGGTCGCGCAAATCGATGAAGCGGCGCTTACCGCGGACAACTTCCTGTACTCAGGTCGTCATTGGCAACTGGACAGTACGACTTATCGTAAGCTGCTAAAAGAGAGTGAATATGCAGCCTGGGTGGCGGCAATCGGTTATCGCGCCAACCACTTTACGGTATCCATCAATCACTTGCCGGATTTTGGCAGTATTGAAGCGGTGAATCAGGCGCTCAAGGATGGCGGCTTTGTACTCAACTCATCCGGCGGTGAAATCAAAGGGTCGCCTAAGGTGCTGCTGGAGCAGTCCTCCACTATGGCGGATCAGATTGAAGTCGCATTTAGTGATACCGTGCTGACGATTCCAAGCTGCTTCTATGAGTTTGCCTTGCGTTATCCCAAAGCAGATGGTGAGTTGTATACCGGCTTTGTGGCAGCATCGGCTGACAAGATTTTCGAGAGTACCGATGTTGCCAGATAACAGGGTCATAGCTTAAAAGCGGCCATGGGTCGCTTAATTATTGCGCAAACTCCAAGTGGATACTCAGGCCGCCTAGTTTATCGCTGCGGCAAAACAGCAATCTGATATCGTATTGCTCGCAGATTTCCTTGACGATAGACAGCCCCAAACCATGACCCATAACTGACTCATCAAGCCGGATTCCCCGCTCTGTCAGCAGGCTCAGCTCGTGGTCTGCCACACCGGGGCCATCATCAAGAATGCTCACCTTAACCCCCTCAGTGGTTTGGCGCACGCTGATAAGTACCTGACTGCATGCCCATTTGTAGGCGTTATCCAGCAGGTTGCCGAGCAGCTCCATGCCATCTTCCCTGTGAATGGGCAGGCGATTGACCTGAGTGTCCAAATCCAGATGGCAGTGAACCTGTTTTTGCTGGTAAACCTTGCTCAGGGTATTGGTCAGGCCCTCCAGATCTTCGGGCAATGTCATACGTGCAGCCGGCAGCATGCTGCCGGTAATGCGGGCGGCAGTGAGTTTGCGCTCAATCATCTTGCAGATCTGATCCAGTTGCTGCTGCATCGCCTCTGCCAGTTGGGGATCTTTCAGACCCAGCACCTCGACCTGCTGTTGCATTACTGCCAGCGGAGTCTTGAGCCCATGACTCAGATTGCCCAGATTATTA
Source organism: Shewanella sp. (assembly GCA_021462625.1). GTDB lineage: Bacteria > Pseudomonadota > Gammaproteobacteria > Enterobacterales > Shewanellaceae > Shewanella. The sequence continues at coordinate 11,060 of JAJNAU010000070.1, read as the reverse complement.
CGGCTGCGCTTTATCTGATTGGCGGTATAGTCCAGCAGTTCATTGTGGGTGCGAGCCAGCGGTACAATCTCAGGCGGCAGCTCATTGAGCTCCAGTTTAGTGATATCGCCGTCCCTCAGTTGTGACAGCGACAGCGTCATTTTTCGCAAAGGCTTAAAGGACTGGCGAAGTACCAGAAAGATACCGGCGATCATGGCGGCCAGCATGCCTAGATTGACCAGCAGTTTTGTGCCGTAGATTTCGCTGAATACCCTTCTGCCTATGCTCAGGTCCTGCGCTACCGTCAGGGTGGCTGTCTGGTGACTGGCGTTAGAGCTCAGTCCGACCGACAACAGCTGCATGTCGTGGTTTTTTGGCCCCTTGGCCTGCCAGACCCGGTTTTCCCCTTTACCCAGAAGGTCGATATCCAGCGTTTGATCCCACAATGAGCGGGAGCGGATAATGTCATGGGGCAGATTCAGCTGAAAGTAACGACCCGAATAAGCCGGTTTATAGAAGATAGAAAGTTGCGATTCATCAATGCTGATTTGACCATCGTGGAAGTGGGTTGCCATGATCACATGTTCAAGATCTTCTTCCAGGCGGTTGATGATGGAGTCGTGAAAGGCTTGTCTGAGCATAGACTCAAACAGCAGCATACCGACTATGGTTCCCAGTACCACCAGAGCTGTCAGCCACAGGCTGAGCTTGGTGCGAATCGACATCATCGCTGTTGGCCGTGGAAGATATAGCCCTGACCCCGGCGGGTTTCAATTGCCGTTTTTCCCAGTTTCTTGCGCAGATGGGTTACGTAAACCTCCACGACATTACTCTCTTTCTCATCGTCAAACTGATACAGCTTGTCGGTGAGCTGGGCTTTGGAGAGCAATTTCTTGGGCGACAGCAGGAAGATTTTCAGCAGCCTGAACTCCATGGCCGTCAGCTCAGAGGTGGTGCCATCGACAGTCACAGTCTGTTGCGATTCATCCAGGGTTACGCCGCTAAAGCTCAGGGTTTTTGATGGCGTATTCATCCGTCCTGACGCTCTGTGGATCAGGGCCTGGATACGGGCAAGCAACTCCTGTGCGTGGAAAGGCTTACCCAGATAATCATCGGCACCGGCATTGAAGCCTTCGACTTTTTCATGCCACTGACTGCGGGCCGTCAGCATGATCACTGGGATATTGACACCACGGTTACGCCAACGGGTTAACAATTCCAGACCGTTGCCGTCGGGCAGACCGATATCCAGTATGACGCAATCGTATTGGGTTTCGCTAATCAGATAATCGGCTTCCGAGGCCTTATCGGTCACGTCAGTGACATAACCTGCCTGTTTGAGTTGTTTTTGTAGCTCCTGAACCAGCAGGGCGTTATCTTCAACGAGCAGTAATTTCATTTTGCTGACATTCACTGGGTAGAGGGATTGCAGCAACTGGTTTGCCACTACGGGCGTCAACACTTATTTGCAGCAATTGCCCCTTGTCGACTTTGAGTTCCAAATCATAACGCCATTTGTTACCTTCCTGATAGAGGTGCGCATCCATTAATTTGCCTTTGCAATAATGGCTTACGATAGCAAGCGTGTCTGTTAGCGAGAGGATTTGGCCACTGGCTACTAGGGTGACGGCCTGATTGTGGTGCAGTTCAATAGGTGAGGCGGCCACCCTGTTCCAGGGCTGGAGAGCTAGCAGGCTGAAAAAGCAAATGAAAACCAGCCTTAGCATAGACACTCCCTAACACCCATAAAAAAGTGGCCCAGAAATTATTCTGTGCCACTTTACTGTTTGAGGCTTAAATCAAGCTGAACCTTGATATTAAGGAAGGTGCGAATAACTCCCGTGCGTGCTCTGCCAGTGATGATAGCCCCGAGATGTGCGACGCAGCTCGACGTTAATGGCCTGAGTCCTTAGCGAGAGTTGCAACCAAGCAGATAGGGCTGTCAGCCTCGCCCTTTGGGGCTTTCGGGCTGTGGTATTGCGCTTTGAAAGGCAATCCGCCTTGCTGCAGCTGAATACCTTGAGCTCGAATTTGTCCGTAAGCCAGAGTGGTGCGAGGACTTGTTCGCACCCTTCCTAAAGGCATCAGGGCTTAGCGGGTACCGTAAACCACGATGGTTTTGCCGTGAGCCTGAATAAGATTTTGCTCTTCCAGCATCTTCAGAATACGACCTACCGTTTCGCGGGAGCAGCCGACGATCTGACCGATTTCCTGACGGGTAATCTTGATCTGCATGCCATCTGGATGAGTCATGGCATCTGGCTGCTTGGCCAGGTGCAGCAGAGTTTGAGCGATACGACCTGCCACATCCAGAAATGCCAGATTGCCCACTTTCTGGCTGGTGCTCTGTAGGCGATGTGCCATTTGAGAGGCCAGCTTCATCAGGATATCAGGGTTAACCTGGATCAACTGCTTGAATTTATTGTAAGAGATTTCTGCGATTTCGCAGGCTTGCTTGGCGCGAACCCAGGCAGTACGTTCAGCCTGTTCTTCGAACAGACCCAATTCACCGATGAAGTCACCCTGATTCAAATAAGACAGGATCATTTCCTTGCCTTCTTCATCCTTGATCAAAACGGCGACTGTTCCCTTAACTATGTAGTACAGGGTGTCTGAGTCTTCACCAGCATGGATCAGTGTGCTCTTGGCTGGATACTTGTGAATGTGACAGTGAGATAAAAACCATTCCAAAGTCGGATCTGGTTTTGGTTTACCAATCAGAGCCATGCCTATGTTCCTCTACTGATAAAAACGAAGGTTAGAATATTCTAAACAAGCATTTTACGTCAATTAAGCCTGTCAGACACTGACAGGCTTCTTACTCTGCTGTAACGCGTACTGAAACGTCAAGTCGATTGACATTCGCGGTATTCTGCTACTTTAGTGATTTAGTCAACTCGACAGAACCCTTATACTACAGGATTCCGTTAACTCTGCAGCCTGTATCACATCTTAACCTTTGCTGGGACTTTATCACCCGGTGCGTTAGACAAATTGTATTTTAGCCAGCAGGGAAGGGCTCGACTTGCCCGGTGAATTCTGGCATAACTTGTTATGCAAGTACCATACCGCATGCGCATCAGAGGTAATAACATGGCGAAGCGATAGAAAGTAGCGGCTGCAGTAACCGCACTGCTGTCGATAAGTCAATGGGCCTGGGATTTGCGATACCTCCGCCAGAGGCTGAAAAGTGGCGACCAAGGTAGCCTTTATCGAGTTAAACGTACAGTCCGGCGATACTGAAGCCGAGTAACTGTTGGGACTCATGTGCCTGTCTGGCCGCTATGTGGAGCAGGATCCCGGCAAGCTATCCTGAAGATAAATACCCTGATGGTGGCAAGGTGGTAGAGCTGTCATTGGTGCTGTTGCAAAAGGATCAGTATGATCCCTCTGTGCTGGACAATTTGGCGTCAGCCTATGCAGAAACCGGTGACTTTGCCGCGGCGGTATCCACCCAACAAAAAGCAATTAATGCTCTGAGACAAAGGCCCGAAGTAGCGGATATTGCGGAGCTTCAACAGAGGCTGCAGTTGTACCTGCGAAAGCGGGCTTATCGCGAGGTTATCCTGCTGAACAGACGGCTTGGAGACATAAAGGGTCGCCTGTCTGTGACCGACCCGTGAACAGTAGTTTTCAACTGCGGTCAGCGGCTGAACTCGAGATTGTCGATGAGTCTGGCTTTGCCCAGGTAGGCGGCGGCCAGGATCACCAGATGGGTGTCTTCATCCGTTGGCTCTGCCAGGGTACGTGCGCTGCGCACTGCGATATAATCTGGCTTCAAGCCACTGGCATCAAGTTGCGTGAGGGCTGCATCAGTTGCGTCTTGCACACAGGTGCCTGCCTGAATAGCTTCTGCCAGCTTATCCAGCGTACGCTTCAGGGCCGGTGCCCGCTGTTTTTCGTCAGGTGTGAGATAGCCATTGCGGGAACTGAGCGCCAGACCTGAACTTTCACGCACTGTATCTATGCCAACTATCTCCACTGGAATGGACAGATCTTCCACCATAGTGCGGATCACCAGCAGTTGTTGGAAGTCCTTTTTGCCAAACAGGGCCACGTCCGGCTGCAGCAGATTAAACAGTTTGCACACCACAGTGGCAACGCCGCGAAAATGTCCCGGGCGGCTCGAGCCACAGAGCTCATCACTGATCCCCGGCACTTCCACATAAGTCTGCTCAGCCAGATCTTTGGGATACATGATGTTTGGCGTAGGGGTAAACAGCAGTTCGCATCCGGCGTCACTCAGCACCTGTTGATCTGCCTCAAGGGTTCTGGGATAGGCGTCGAGATCTTCACCCTGACCAAATTGCAGAGGATTGACGAAGATGGAGCCAACCACATGGTCTGCACGTTTGACGGCTTCTTTGATCAGGGTGATATGCCCCTGATGCAGATTACCCATGGTGGGAACAAAGGCGATGGTCTCGCCGCGCTGACGCCAGGCCTTTAGTCGGGCACGGATATCAGAAATATTGGCACTGGTAATCATCTTGTAGGCTCAGTTGAAAGTGTGTTCTGCAGCCGGAAAACGGCCTTCGTTGACCTCTTCGATGTAAGCGCGCACGGCAGCGCGGATTTCACCGGTTTGCAGTAAATAGTTCTTGGAGAATCTTGGAATATAGCCGCTGGAAATCCCCAGCACATCATGCATGACCAGGATTTGGCCATCGGTATCTTTGCCTGCGCCTATACCAATGACCGGAATGGTCAGCACCTCGGTAATGGTTTTTGCCAGTGCAGCAGGTATACACTCCAGTACCAGTAACTGAGCCCCGGCCGCTTCCATGGCTTTGGCTTCGTTGATAATACGCTGGCCATTGTCAGCATCACGTCCCTGGATCTTGAATCCACCGAGAACATGGACAGACTGTGGCGTCAGTCCCAGGTGAGCACAGACAGGAATACCGCGTTGGGTCAGCATTCTTACGGTCTGCAGCAGCCACTCGCCACCTTCCACTTTGACCATGTTGGCCCCCGCTTGCATCAACTTGGTGGCGTTGCTCATGGTTTGCTCAGGCGTGGCATAGCTCATGAAAGGCATGTCAGCAATTAATAAGGCTCGCTCAATCCCTCTTTGCACACAGCGAGTGTGGTAAGCAATATCGTCAATGGTCACGGGCAGGGTGTCGCTGTGACCCTGTAATACCATCCCCAGAGAGTCGCCTACCAGCAAAACATCAATGCCTTCTTGGTCAAATGCACCAGCGAAACTGGCGTCATAGGCGGTCAGTGCCGTAAATTTACGGCCTTGCTGTTTGAATTTGATTAAGGTCGAGCTGGTGACTTTAGACATGTGGGTACTTATTAAGCTGTCAGAAGAGGCAGTTATAAGGTAACTGCAAGGGAAGTTCAACGTTTGTCCGCTACAGGCTGAGAATATTTGGTGATTAAATCAGAGGGGAAGCAACTCGTTGCGCATGGATTGGGTAATCAATGTTGCCAGACGGGTATGGCAGGGCAGTTGTAGATCCGGGGCCAGATCAGCCAGTGGCACCAGCACAAAGGCGCGCTCTTTCATGCCGTAATGAGGCACGGTGAGTCTGGGCATATCTATAATTTCATTACCGTATAGTAGCAGATCCAGATCCAGGGTTCTGGGGCCCCAGCGTACCAAACGTTGCCGCCCCTGCTTAAGCTCAATATGCTGCAGCTCATCCAGCAGAGCCAGTGGTGCCAGTTCGGTATGGAAAGAGGCAACTGCATTGACATAGTCGGGTTGCTCAACATCGCCCATGGGGGCTGCGCGATAGTAGGGAGACACCTGCAGAGTGTTGGGTTCAGCTAATGCGGACAGCGCCAAGCAGGCGCTGTCCAGTTGTTGCCTGGGATGCTTGAGGTTGGCTCCGAGCGCGACAAACACCAGCGGCATTATTCGTCTCCGCCCTGGCTTTTCGGGCTGCGGCTGTCTTCGCTGTTGCGACGGCGACGTCTGGGATTGCGGTTGCGGCGACGGGGCGCTTTAACACCGGACTTCACCAAAGTTGAGCGCAGTTCGTTGTTGCCTTCAGCAAAGGACTGCCACCAGTTGGCGCATTTAGCGGTATGGCCACCTTCGACTTCACCCCGCAGGAGCAACAGATCATAGGCTGCGCGAAATTTCGGGCTTTCCAGCAGCTTGAACGCGCGGGTGTTCTGGTTGCGTTCAAATCTCAGCTGCATCTGCCAGATATCCCGTGCCGGCGTTGTAAAGCGGCGGGGAATGCTGATGGTGCGGCATTGATCTTCCAGCACATCACCCATAGCGGCAAAGCTAGCGTCATACAGATTCAGGCCACTCTCATGGGCGATCTCTTCGGCACGGGTGCGCAGCGGATACCAAAGCAGGGCGGCAAAGAAGAAGGCCGGCGTCACCGGTTTATCTTCCACTATACGGGCGTCGGTATTACTCATCACCATCTGTACCATACGGCTGAGCGGGCCTTTGGGATCCTCTTTGATACCGTTATGAATAAGCGGGAACAAAGGTTGAAACAGGCCATAATCCTGCATCATATGGAAGTTGGCTTCACCTTTGCCGGCGAAGAAGAGCTTCAGCACTTCTTCATACATACGGGCGGCGGGGATGTCACTGAGCAAATGCGCCAGCTCACGGATAGGTGCGGCAGCAGCTTTATCCAACTGCATATTCAGCTTGGTGGCAAAGCGCACGGCGCGCAGCATCCGCACCGGATCTTCCCGGTAGCGGGTAGCCGGATCGCCAATCAGGCGCAATACGCCGGCATTCAAGTCCTGCAGGCCACCGCCATAACTGCGGATACTGTAGTCGCTGATGTCGTAATACAGGGCATTGACAGTAAAGTCTCGGCGCTCGGCATCTTCGTCAATGGTGCCGTACACATTGTCACGCAGTAGACGGCCAGAGGCATTGGACTTGGAGGTTTTATCGTTGCCCTGATCATGGTGACCACGGAAGGTCGCGACTTCAATCACATCCCGGCCAAAGACGATGTGCGCCAGGCGGAAACGACGGCCAACCAAGCGGCAGTTGCGGAACAGCTTTTTGATCTCTTCCGGCGTCGCGTTGGTCACCACGTCAAAATCTTTGGGGTCCAGACCCAGCAGCAAATCGCGAACACCACCGCCGACCAGATACGTCTTGAAACCGGATTTGTGCAGACGGTACAACACCTTAAGGGCATTTTCACTGATTTGCCTGCGGGAAATGTTGTGGCCGTTGCGAGGGATGACTTCCAGAGTCAGGCCGGATTCCAGGGTCTCAACATCTGAATGGGTTTTTCTCTGCGTGTCTTCGAACAGTTGTTTACAGAATTGGCTGATACGGCGAAAAATGGGACACCTCGGAACAATTGCGTAATGGGTTAAAAATCTGGCGGCTATTCTATACCAAATGCCACTGGATGAGTATACGCAAGCCCACCGGCCTTAGTCTGTCAGCAGGATTTCCCGTTGGCCGGGAACCCGGTGCAGATCAAATTGGGTCACCGCCTGCTCGATCATAAGCCGAATATCCTGATGCCACTCCACCTGAGCCTGGCCGAGAAACGCCAGAGCGGCCTGCAGCGCGGGTTGTGGTTGGTTGCCATCGACGGGCGTGGCGTGATTTTGCTTGGACAGCTTAAAGCCCGGCTCCAGACTGGCCAGCGGCAGGTGCAGCCATCCGGGTTCGGGCAGTCCAAACTGGCGATAAAGACTGATTTGTCTGACGGTGGCTTCGAGCAGATCCGCGCCCCTGACGACTTCGGTGATGCCTTGAAAGGCATCATCCAGCACCACGACCAATTGGTAGGCATACAGACCATCGCTGCGCTTGAGGATGAAATCCTCGGCGGCAAAATTAGTGGATGTGATGACATTTCCCATCAGCACATCATAGAAACTCTCAATGGCGCTTTGGTTGTGAATACGAATAGCCCCGCTGCTCAGCGGCGGCTGCAAACGACCGCAGCGGCCATCATAGGTGCCACCCATCTGTTTGATTTGTTTGCGACTGCACTGACAGAAATAGGCCTGATGCTCGGCCAGCAGGTGGTTAATCTGCTGCTGGTAGGCGCTCAGTCGGGCACTCTGGTACAGAACTTCTCCATCCCAGTGCAAACCAAATTGCTCTAACGTGCGCAAGATATTATCCACTGCGCCCGGTATTTCTCTGGGGGGATCAATATCTTCAATACGAACCAGCCAACGGCCCAGCTGCGAGCGGGCGCGCAAATAACTGCCCAGTGCGGCAACCAGTGAACCAAAATGGAGTGAACCTGAGGGGGATGGCGCGAAACGGCCTATATAAGATGACATGCTCGGCTAATGCTGCTTGAGGTTGCAGCCAGGGCGGGCATAGGCCCGCATCTGAGGCAGGGATTAACCTGCGATCTGCTTTTCTTTGATCTCTGCCAGTGTCTTACAGTCGATACAAAGGTCTGCGGTAGGGCGCGCTTCGAGACGACGGATACCGATTTCGATACCACAGGAATCACAGAAGCCGAAATCATCGTCTTCGATATTCTGCAGTGTCTTTTCAATTTTCTTGATCAGCTTACGCTCACGGTCACGGGCACGCAGTTCTAGGCTGAACTCTTCTTCTTGAGCCGCTCGGTCAACGGGATCGGGAAAATTGGCAGCTTCGTCCTGCATGTGGTTTACGGTTCTGTCCACTTCTTCACGCAGTTGATTACGCCAGGCTTCTAAAATGGTCTTGAAGTGGGCCATTTGCTGGCTGTTCATATATTCCTCGCCTGGTTTCTCCTGGTATGGGTCTACACCTGCGATAGCGAGAACGCCAAGTTTTTTAGTGCCTTCGGGCATAACGCATCTCCTGTCTTCAATTGCGTTGTAGGGCGTCTGATTCAGAACGGCCGCTATCTATATCAGAATCTACCAACCTAGGCAAATCTTTCTCGTCAGCTTGAATGAATTCTTTGACTATGTCCGCTAATTTCCAAAAATTCAAATATTGTGCTGAAAATTTATACTTTTATACTAATATCGAACAGGCGCAGTCTATTTCACTGCTGTTTTCACTCAACTTGCAGCGATAGGCCAATACCTCAACGCCAGCCTTCGCGGCTTTCTTGAACAGGGCGGCATAATCCGGGTCGATATGGGCTGCAGCTGCTACATTATTTATGCCTGTGTGCTGCACAATAAACAGCAGGACTGCCCGTTTGCCTTCTGCCACCATCTGCATCAGTTCACGCAGGTGTTTCTGACCTCTGGCGGTCACTGCATCGGGGAAATAACCTCGGTCTCCCTCTTTTAATGTGCAGCTTTTTATTTCGATATAACAATCTGCTTTATGGTCATCGGTTAGCAGAATATCTATTCGGCTGTTTTCTTCACCATACTTTACTTCGCGGGTGAGTTTGGCGTATCCCGTCAGCTCAGGGATCCTGCCTGCCAAAATGGCTTCTTCTGCCAGCGGATTGGCGCGACCTGTATTGATCCCGATAAGGTCACCATCAGGCGTTTGCATTAACTCCCAGGTGCAGGCGTACTTGCGTTTGGGATTGTCAGAACGCGAGAACCAGACGGTTTCCCCGGGAAACTGACAGTTTTTCATGGAGCCGGTATTGGGACAGTGGATGGTGATTTCACTGCCGTCCGGCAACTTTACATCGGCGAGAAAGCGTTTGTAGCGTTTGAGCAGTTTTCCCTGCTCAAGCGGCTCAGTGAATTGCATTAAGGGCTCCGGCAGTTCAAAAGGCTACAGCCTAGCAAGTTGCCTTTGTCAGTCAATGATCTCACTTGGTTCACCTATGCTGCCCATGTAAACTGAGGACAATCTGTACACATAGACTAAGGAATCTCCATGACGGAACTTATGTTGGTCAGCCTGACCGAAGAGGCGCCCCAGGCCAGCTGGGGAAAAGCAGATGTCACCTTTGCCGGAAGCTCTGCTTATATACACGTCGGCAATAGTCAGCCGTTGCTGCAGATCCAAAAGGCGGCCCGCAAGCTTCGTGCTTTGGGCATCAATCGGGTGCAACTGGGGGGCGAACTGTGGCAATTATCATCTCAGTGGGCCTTTGCACAGGGGTTTGTTGATGCCCGCATGGATTATGAGCTGAGTTGGTGTGGGGATGATGAAACCCAACAGAATCTTTCCCAGCGTCTGACTTGTGCCAATTTTGCCCGTCAGCTGATCAATGAAACTCCTGAGAATCAGTCGCCGGTAAAATTGGCACTGACGGCCGCCCATTGGCTGCAGGATCTGGCCAGTGAGCATATCAGCTACCGGATAGTTGAAGGCGAAGGCCTGCTGGAAGAGCAATGGATGGGTATTCATGCTGTTGGGCGTGGTAGCGATCGTCCGCCGGTATTGCTGGAGCTGGATTACAACCCGCTGGGTAAAGATGCACCTGTGTCTGTGGCGCTGGTGGGTAAAGGTATTACCTTTGATTCCGGTGGCTACAGTATCAAGCCCTCTGAAGGCATGCTGGGGATGAAGTGTGATATGGGGGGCGCCGCCACTGTGACAGCAGCCTTGGGGTTGGCGATCCATCAGGGGCTGAACAAGCGGGTAAAGCTTTATCTGTGCTGCGCCGAAAACCTGATCAGTGGTCATGCCTATAAACTTGGCGACATTATCACCTATAAAAATGGAGTGACGGTGGAAGTGGTTAATACTGATGCGGAAGGTCGTCTGGTGTTGGCCGATGGCCTGCAGGCTGCCAGTGCATCCGGCGCGGCGTTAATTATCGATGCCGCCACCTTGACCGGCGCTGCAGTAATGGCGGTGGGTAAAATGTACAACGCGATTTTCTCTACCCGTCTCGAAGTGCTCGAACTGGCCAAGGAAAAAGCCGCCGCCGTTGGTGAACGGGTCTGGCCGTTGCCACTGGAACCCTGGCATCTGGAAGCCTGTCCATCGGCTTATGCTGATACGGCCAACAGCCGCGCGGTAAAAGGTGGTGGTCCGGGTGGCGCTTCCAATGCTGCTGCTTTCCTGTCACGCTTTGTATCACCGGATGTGGACTGGCTGCATATGGATATCGCCTCTGCCTTTGAAGACAACGCAGGCCCCATGTGGAGCGCCGGTGCAACCGCCCACGGCGTATTGACAGTGGCAGAGTTGCTCAAAGACTGATAGGACTCTTAACTATTCGGAAAACCGCCGTCAACCGGCG
>JAJNAU010000069.1 GCA_021462625.1 Shewanella sp. | reverse complement strand
CCACTAGGCTACACACCTTGCGTCGCGATTAAAGCGCGTCTAGAGCGTGCAAAATTCAACCATGAAAGGTCAACAGACCCTAGCGAAACATCGAAGCCTCTGCCTTGGATAAAGAACCCACAAGCTGTTGCAAAAATAATCGCCAAAGATCAGCAGACTCTAGGCTAAAATTAAGGAGAAAAGATATCACTCAGGTCATCAAAGGGATTTATGACCACAGCTTCAACGGATTACGCTATGCTGGCTCACAAAGGTTTTTCATTGATAGAGGTGATAGTTACTTTGACTATCGCCGTGATCCTTGCCATGGTGGCCGTGCCAAATTTAACCAAAGTCTATGACTTCTATCGTGCCGACAGCAATGTCAGCAAGGTAAAGTTGTTTTTCATGACAGCCAGAAATCAAGCTATCAGCTATGGTGTCCGAGTCACCGTGTGTCCTCTGGAAGGCAATCGTTGCAACAATGACTGGTCGAAAGGAATGACCATGTTTGTTGATTCGGGCTCTTACAGTACCCTGGATAGTGATGATAAGGTACTGAAAGTAATGCAAGCATTCAACTCGGCAGATACAGTGCAATACAGTCGCACTGCGGTGCGGTTTCTTCCAACAGGATTGGCATCCGGTACCAATGGCACCTTCAAGTATTGCCCATCAAGCAAAAACAGCGAACAGTCGGTTGGTCTTGTCGTCAATAACAATGGCAGGATCCGCAGCGCCACCACGCCAATCACCTGCCTGTAACCATCTGAATCAGAAATAAATCAGCTGATGTAATCCAATATAATAGTGGATATACTGGTGCCCCAAAAATCACACCTCGGACAGTGAATAATGGCAAGGCAGGCACAGGGCTTCACCCTGGTTGAATTACTGATCACTATCGCTATTTTAGTTATTTTGGTCTCTGTGGGTTTTCCAGCCATGAATAATACCTATGAACAGATCCGGGCAGATAATGGCATTCGGGATATTCAGCAGGGACTGACCTTTGCCCGCAGTTATGCTGTCAGCTATGGCGTTTCAGTCTCTATGTGTGCCAATAACAATGGCTCATGTGGGTCAGATTGGAGCAAAGGTTATCTTATCTATGTGTCAGATGCAGCTGGAAACATACTGCAGGGGGAGAGCGGTAACGATGGTATGTTAAAGCTACACGAAGGATTTGATGACGGTGACTTTTTAAAATATTCAGGTGGAGACAGGGTAACCTTCAACTCATCCGGACTGGTTTCGACACCAGGCGAGGAATCAAGCTTTGTCTACTGCCCGGGCAGTCAAATCTCGCCCTATTCACTTACCAGTGAACTGCTGCACAGCGGCAAAAGCCGGCTGAACGAGTCAGCCACCGGCAATTGCAACTGATCTGGTGTTCTAGTTTACCGCTTATCTGGCGGTCATTTTATCCAACTGCTGTGCTGATTCCGATGAAAACTCATCGTGCAGTTTTACACACTCAAGCACCTCTTTAATGTAGGGCTTGGGCTTATCTTTACTGTAGGTTTGCATCCCTACCAGTTTCGCCATCAGCATAGTCTTTTTATTTTCTTTCCAACGATAAAAGCCAATTTGATGACCCCGGGTCGTTTCCAGATAACACTTATAGTCACTGGCTTTCTTATCTGAAGCTGCCTGAACACTGAAGGTCCCGCTAGCTGCCAGCACAGCAAGACATATCCCTATCATTTTTGTTTTCATTACCAACACTCCGGTTTGTTCTTGGCACCTGTTGACGTCAGGGTCAGAGGGGTACAATCACCGTCACGGGAAGCCTGAGAGCCCTTTGCCGTAGCCGTCAAGGTGAAACTCGCACCGGCTACCGTTGCATCAATGCTGTAATGATCCCTCTCAGTCACAAAAGGATCTGCTGCCAAGCCAAGCTTTGTCATATCATCCGTATAACTACGGAAATCCAGATAGTACTGCTCCTGCAGATTGGCGATACGCATCAGCTCAGATAAAGCCTCTGCCCGTGCGCCTTCCGCCACATAGCGGGTATAGGAGGGATAGGCAATCGACGCCAAGATCCCGATAATCACCACGACTATCATGACTTCAATCAGGGTAAATCCGCTATGCTTGCTTAGGTTTCGCATCCTTTGCATATTTCACTACTCATCAATATGATAATAAATTCGATTGACTCCCAAACCGCCACCGACGCAGCGGTTGTCACCATCGGCGCACCCTTTGATACTGTTGAGAGGTGTCATCTCATTGGTGGCTTTGCCAATACCAATCAGGTACATATAACTCTCGCCACTCGCATTTGGAGGGAGCACCAGCTGAGGAGTATCCGGCACCCGCTCACCAACTTCAAGAAATTCATGATCATAGGTGCGAGTGCCCCGGTGCAAGTCAAAGCTATAGAGCCGTCCCTGACCGGCCACCAGGCAAGAGTCTGCTACCTCGGTATCACCTGGGACATAAGATGTGAAATACACCTTCCCCCGAATGATTAAAGCGCCGGCAAGAGACTTTTCTCCTTCCGCTGAAAAGTCATAAAACCATCCCCGCTTCTGGCCAAACTCAATATTTTCGGCAATGTTATCACTTGCCGGCGCACTGTCAGTTACATCATAGAGATTGGACAAATACAGGGGTGGGGGAATCGGACTCTCAGTGGTACCGGTAAATGAGCGCGTCACAATATGCCTGTCCTGAAGGACAAAAAACATATCATTACGACTCTTATCTGATGGATTGGGCCGCATACCGCTCCCAACGACTACAGCGTCATAGGGGACATTCTGGTATACCAGTGAGCGAGTTATCTGCCCATTCTGGGAGACGGATACCTGGCTGATGTTGGTAAATACCGTCTGTGCAACCGCCGGCTCAGCGAACAAACGCCGGTCAGACGGCAGGCTGGTGTTACTGCCTAGCGCGGCAAATTTGAACGCGGTCCAGGGGGTCTCACTGCTGTCAGGATTAGGTCCAGGCATATCAATACGCCACACATTGCCACCTGTATCCGTGGCATAAATCCGATCCGTCAAATTATCACTGTTACTGTCAAGAATAGCCACTGAGTTGGGTATGCTGTCGATCAGCCCATTCATATTTGTATTGGCATTTGTGGCCCCAAAAAAATGTACCAGCGCGCCGGATTGAGCATCCAGTACAAATACTCCCCGCCCCATGCTGTCGTCACCGCCTAAGGCTGTGGTGTCTTTGGTCTCAGGTGCATAACCAGCGCCGATGATGAGTACTGGTTTTGCGTTCTCAGGATCGGTATTACCTGACGGCCAACCGGGAATGGTCGTTACCACAGGCTCTGACCAGGTCTGCCCAAGTTCAGCCAAACCGGCATCATCCGACCCGACCTGCCACAGGAGTTCTGGCGCATCCGGGTTAGTGATATCCAGCCCATAATAAGATTTCCCACCACGGCGCATACCAAAAAATACCCAGACCTTCTCAACAGCCGATTTCCCCATCTTGATATATGCCACAGGAGGACTGTCCAGGCCGTATATCGAATGTACGCCACTGGGAATATTAGCTTTCAGATCAGGCAGGTTGGTCAACAACTCATAAGGCATAAATGCCCAGCTTTCAGAAACAGAGTCTCCAGTGTCGCGAAACATGTGCAAAAAGCCCTGATTTGTCCCGAGTAAAATGCGGATATCCGGGCTGGTTGCCGTGCCATAATTGATGGCCAATGGTTTTGAGTGCAACGGGTCACCCATTATGTCCTGACGATTTTCAAGGATATTGGCATCCTGGTCATCGTCATCCACATCCTGTCCTCGGGCCCAGGCAAAGACCTCATCCAGCTCAGATTTATCAATGCCCATGTAATCAGCAAGCCCCTGCTGTGAACCTGCAGCCACTGCGGCATTGTTGACTGTAAAATCATTCAGGGCGCCGTCATCACCAAAATTGCCATAAAGTTTGCGATCTGACGCCTTTCTCAGTACTTCCGCCGCTCCCCCCAACTGCACATCATTGCCATCACCGCCACCCGGCGCGCCAGCACAGGTTTCAGTGGACGTCCAATAAGAGCAGGCTGAATTCTTCAGATTACCATCGTCATCAATGGCAGGATTTCCGTTTCTGTCCACTATCTCGCCACTGCCAGTGACGCGAAATTTCTTGAGGTTTCCATGCCACCTCGGGCCTTTATTGGGCAGAAACATCGCGTAATACACTGAATCTAAGGTTTGAGTGCGGTCGAAATTATTGCTGGCAATTGACGGCGAGGTAAGGCTGGCATTGACTTCCAGAATTTCAGTAAACACCTGCTGCAGAGCGGACTGCAGTTGAACCGCGTTCCGGGCAGCAAAGTACTTACCGCCACCGACCTCTGCCGCTTTGATCAGTAAAGGGGCGGCATTTGTGGCGCCATCACTGAAGCCAATCGTAAAAGTGCTGACATTCTGCTCATCTGTCACATTGGGATTGACGTCATGGGTGTTCATCCAGCCGGACAGGCTCGCCAGATAATTGTTCTGAACAGCATCTTGATTCGCCCCAGGTAAATTTTTCACTTCGGTGTTGGCGTGACTGTCGACCGTCGGCTGCCCATCGGTTATCAACACAACATAGGCCCGATTCAGGCATGGCTTAAACGGCGATTCATACACGCCGTCGTTAATAATGGACTCATCCTTGGCAGGACGGTTTGCTGTGTACCAATCATCAACGCTGCTGTCAGCATTACCATAAAGTACGCTCTGCCCGGAATAATACCGGTAAACTTCATACAGGGTTTCACATAAAGGGGTATTGGTTTCGGCTGGCAATGAGTTAATCGTCGACAACAGTGTCTGGCGATTGTCTTCATCCATGTCGCGAATACCCGCGATAATCCGCCCACCATCCCGGTTCCCCTCTGAAGGCCAGTTAAGATTAAAAATGGCCAGACCGAAATCGACACCCGGCGTAGTCACCACTGTGTCCTGCATGACTCTTTTGGCGATAGACAAGCGGGTTTTACGACTGGAGTTTTTGGCGCCGTGATACCAGTTAATATAATTCTCTGTGTATACAGTCACTGGCCTGCCGGTACCAAAGCCGGTACGAAGTGCTTTCTCGACGGCAGTATCAACTTCATGTTGTGTAGAGGAGCGGTCTACTTCTGTGTAACTAACCGGCTCAACAACACTTCCCAAACCATCGACCGGCAAACCTGATACCTGACTTTCAGCATTTCTGAAGTTACGGTTATCAATATCCTCAAAGCAATCCAGTGCAATACCAACAGGCTGGCTGTTGGTCGGTAACTCTCTCCAGGCACCAGACTGACCACTGAAGGTATATTCACGGATAAATCCGGTAAACATGCCGTAGTCTTCAAGATACTTCTTTGAGCTGGCACAACCGTTGATCGATTGAACAAAGCTGCGACTATCTCCTACCTTGGGCATAGCTTCACTTGAATAGGTGTAATACAGTTTGGTGGAGCTGGTGATATTGTCATTTCTGGGGTAGAAATCTTCGACATATTCCCGGGTACCCATACTGCCGGAGTTGTCGAATATGATAAGAACCTGAGGCCGGGCACCAGTACGGGGGCTCGACTCCATCACATAAAGCTCAGTATCATCGGCAAAACTGCCACCGACGAAACACGCAGAGGCGATCATTCCCCCTGCTAGATATCGTCTGAAAAACATAACCTTAACTTCCTGTTAGAACCTCTTGTTCCACTCCAGTAACCACGGTCAAACTCCCCAGATTGTCGCGGCCAAATTTCGCCGTGGTGGTAATTTCCATCCGACGGCAACTGATTAAATTGGTACTGCTGGCATCAGCACTGCGCTGACAGTTCACATCGCCAGACTCCCTTGGCACGATGTCGCTGCTGGCATTTGGGAAAGTGGCATCCGCGGGCACGTGAATAACATTGTCAATGTCAATATTTGCCATGTTACTGCCCTGATTGTTGTTTATCGCGCGGGCCTGCGCCCCCTGTGCAGCAGCCAACGCCTCAACCCGCTCTGAGCCGGCCCCGGCCATCCTCAGACTCTGACTTGAATTCACCGCCAAAGCCACACCAATAACCGTCATTATCAGCAATACAATCAACGCGAAAAACAGCACCACACCTTGTTGTTTTTTCATCTTTCCATACCTAATTGCGGATCAGTACAGGGTTTTCCAGCACTATGGTTGAGGCAACCACTTTACGGCGGAAGTTATCGTTAAAATCTTTTAGGGTTTGATCGCCCAGTTGATATACAGACTTATTGGTATAGCTTGGATCAGGCTCAATAGCGCGGATCAGCAGAAACACTCTCAAGGCCACCAGGCGCTGAAACAACTCGTTATCCCACATCAAATTAGTGACATTCTGGGATGGCATATAGGTGTCTGCAGTATCGTCACCGTCATTATCAAAGCCATAAAGGATCTGCATATTCTCGACGCCTTCCACCAGCTGCTCGTCGTTATTCATACCGCTTGCGCTAAGGGTTTTGCGATGCATTACCGGTACACCATTGTCATCGTTTCTCAGGTAGTACACACGGTGTTGATACTCCCAGAACCTACCGTTCTCCAAAGCGGGGGCCCCTTGGTCGCCGGTAAATATTACGGCTTCATTGGCCGTTGTTCCTATGTAATAACGGTTGTCATTCAGTTCAGGTGGATTGCCCACATCCGGCCCCAGCAGGCGCTTAATCTGCATCACATCCGTCCCGTCCAGAACATCACTCAGGCAGGCCAGTGAGTTACCATCCCCCTGCTGATAGCCCCACAGGCGGCGAAAGTGGGCAGCGGTATTATTTGGCAGGGTGGCGTTATTCAGTCCGGCACCGACACAATCCTCTGTTGGCGTTGCTGCGGTTATCCGGGTATTGCCAACGGGGATCAATTCCGTACCGGTAATATCAGCGAAAAAACCCAACTGACTGAGATCTGGCTCCATCAGCGCCAACGCGATACGACCATTTTCCTGCAGTTGGTTAAACTGACTGGTGGTGGTGACATTGCCCGATGACATACTGAACATGGCAAATACACCCAGGGTCAGGAACAGGCCAATCACCATGGCTACCATCAACTCAACCAAAGACAATCCCTGTTGATATTTACTCACTTGCATTCCCTTCACCTAAATAATCACAGTCGTGACTGCATAAGCTCGACGCTTGGCACCATCATTACCATTGGAAAAACTACACTGACTAAACTTATCTATCGCAGCACTGCCATCACTGACAGTCCGAATACCCCGCCAACTGATAATAACCGTCACCTCTCTGTTGCCATCATTCACCAAAACACATCCCTGAGCATTATCCAGTCCCCCCACATTGGCGTTATTAACAACTTCAGTTGAACCTCTGAATAAAGACTCCCACTGATAGAGGTCCCAGGCTTGGGTATCTGCGGTGGTACATTCGGCCAGTCCATCACCGACACTGACATCACAACTTTTACCCGGTTTCGACAACCCGCCTGTATATGTTCCTGCATAACCGGCAAGCTCACTGCGATTGAGTTTCATACGATTAATAATATCCGAGGCCAGATAGGCAGCCTGGGTTTGCTGAAACGACTCATAGCTGCCACGCTTGGCAACCAGATGAAGATTGAAGATTCCGATCAGCCCAATGGTCAGGATGATCAAGGCAACCAAGACCTCAATCAGGGAAAATCCGGAACTAAAGCGACCCATGGTGTCAAATCTCCTGAAATCGTCAGTTTTCTGACGCTATCCTAAAAAAATTTTCTTTATAAATCTGCTAATTAGTCCAATATTACTCGAGTTAATGCCATATGACCACAATATAAAGCGTTAGCAACACTAACATCTAAAAAGGCTGCATTTTATAGCGATTAGCACTATACAATCCGAGTTAAACATCCGCTTCTGAGTCATAAATATAAAAAAGAGGCCAAAGCCTCTTTTTATTGTCAAATTGGGATAAGTTTGTATCATCGAAGTTCAGCCGGAACGGCGAATACCACGTCCTCTTTGCAGCCTTCAACTTCAGTGATCACGCTCTGGGCGCGCTTGGCAATCGCCTCTACAACCTGTTGCACTAACACCTCTGGAGCAGATGCCCCAGCCGTTACCGCAACCCGGGCAACGCCCTCAAACCAGGTCGCATCCACATCATCTTTATTGTCTACCAGATACGCCTGAGTGCCAGCCTTTTGTGCCAGTTCGCGCAGACGATTGGAGTTTGAGCTGTTTTTGGAGCCCACCACAATCAGCAAGTCAACATCAGATGCCATTTTGCGCACCGCATCCTGACGGTTTTGAGTGGCGTAACAGATATCATCCTTGCGGGGTCCTTCAATGGCAGGGAACTTGTCCTGCAGCGCTGTGATCACATCCATAGTATCATCCACCGACAGCGTGGTTTGGGTGACAAAACACAGGTTGTCAGGATCTTTTACCTCAAGTGCAGCCACGTCCTGCGGAGACTCCACCAGATACACGCCGCCTTGCGGGTTACTGTATTGCCCCATCGTGCCTTCCACTTCCGGGTGTCCTTCATGGCCGATCAGAATACATTCGATGCCTTTACGACTGGCACGGGTCACCTGCAGATGCACTTTGGTCACCAGTGGGCATGTTGCATCGAACACCTTCAGTCCCCGGCGCTTGGCCTCGGCGCGAACCGCCTGAGACACCCCATGAGCACTGAAGATGACTATGCTGTCGTCGGGAACCTGAGCCAGTTCCTCAACAAAAACCGCACCACGATCTTTGAGGTTCTGCACCACATAACGATTGTGAACCACTTCATGACGCACATAGATAGGTGGGGAAAACAGTTCCAGCGCACGCTCTACAATACTAATGGCACGATCCACACCAGCACAGAAGCCTCTGGGATTTGCCAGCATAATGTTCAGCTCTGTGTCGGCAGGGGATTGAATAGGCTGTTGCATAAATTAAAGTACCTGCATCACTTCAAGTTCGAATGTTACCCTATGGCCAGCCAGCGGGTGATTTAAGTCTACCGTCACCGAGTCCCCAGCTACATCGCGAATGATACCGGGGATCTCAACTCCGCCTGGGCCGGTGAAGCTGATAATCACCCCGGGGTTCAGTTCCATGTCGGCGGCAAAACGTGTTCTGTCCAAATGGTGAATGGCATCTGGGTTAGCCTCACCGAAAGCATCGGCAGGCTCAAGGGTAAAGCTGTGCTTATCCCCTGGTGCCAAACCTTCGATCTGGGCTTCAAACGCCGGGCTCAGACTGCCATCGCCGATATTTAACCGGGCAGGCTTACCTGCAACCCGGGTACTGTCAGCCGTTGAGCCATCAGCCAACAAAATATTCATGTGACACAAGAGTGCGGACATCCAGTTACTCCTTAACTGTCGGATCTGTATCTTTCTGTTGTTTTGGCGACGTAAATGCGTCCCAAATGATCAACGCCGCACCCACGCAAATTGCTGAGTCGGCAATATTGAACGCCGGGTAATGGCTGGCTTTCCAGTAAAAATCCAGAAAATCAACCACATAACCGTACATCAGACGATCGATAAGATTTCCCAGCGCCCCGCCAATTACCAGGGTATAAGCAAGGTTCAACCGCCATAATGCGGCGTTTTGTCGCCTGAGCCAGTAGGTCAGAATCACACTGAACCCTACTGCGATGATGGTAAACAGCCAACGCTGCCACCCGCCGGCATCGCTCAGAAAACTGAATGCGGCGCCGTAATTACGCACATAAGTCAGATTGAAGAACGGCAGAATGTTGATGGACTCATAGAGGCCAAAATTCGCCAGCACCCACTGTTTGGAAAGCTGATCAGCCAGAAAGACCAGCACCACCACCCAGTACCAGCGTAAGCCGCTGCCACGCCAGCTTGCGGGCCCTTTTTCCATATCATTGGCCATAGTGGTGCTCTCCAAATCAAGCGAAACGGCGATCTTCGCCTTCGCCTTCAATATTGGTCACACAGCGCTGACACAGGGTTTCATGTCCTGCGATAGCGCCCACTTCTTCGCGATAGTGCCAGCAGCGCTCACACTTGTGTGCTTCGCTCTTGGCGATTGCCAGCTTCAGAGAGGGCATTTCCGTTTCTACGGCTTCAACCGCATCTGCCAGTGGCAGCACTGTCGCTTTGGAAGTCAGTAGCACGAAGCGCAATTCATCGCTGATTCGGGCCAACTCTGCTGCCAATGCGTCATCGGCATACAGGGTCACTTCAGCTTCCAGAGAACCACCAATACGCTTGTCGCGACGGGCCTGCTCAATGACCTTGTTCACTTCGTCACGAACTGTCAGCAGTTGCTGCCAGTATGCATCACTCAGATCAGATCCCAGCGTCACTGACTTCAGACCATCAAACCAATACTGGGTGAATACATAGTTGTCGCGCTTACCTGGCAGTAATTGCCAAATTTCATCAGCAGTAAAGCTCATGATAGGGGCAATCCAGCGCACCATGGCTTCTGCGATCAGGAACAAGGCAGACTGGCAGCTGCGACGGGCATGACCTTCGCGCTTGGCGGTGTACTGACGGTCTTTAATGATGTCCAGATAGAAGGCACCCAGCTCAACAGAGCAGAACTGCATCAGTTTCTGAGTCACTATGTGGAACTGATACTTGTCATATGCCGCCAGCAGCTCTTCCTGCAGCGCTGCGGCGCGACGAACCACCCAGCGATCCAGCGCAACCATATCTTCGATGGCAATCATGTCAGTTTCAGGGTTGAAGCCATTCAGGTTAGCTAGCAAAAAGCGACAGGTGTTACGAATACGGCGGTATGCATCGGCGCTGCGATTGAGGATCTCATCAGATACCGTCATTTCACCGCTGTAATCAGTGGCCGCCACCCACAGGCGCAGAATATCGGCCCCCAGTTTGTTGGTAACCTGCTGAGGTGCTATGACATTACCAATCGACTTGGACATCTTGCGTCCTTTACCATCGACGGTAAAGCCATGGGTCAGCACCTGCTTGTACGGCGCTTTATTGTTCATGGCAGTAGACAGCATCAGAGATGACATAAACCAGCCACGGTGCTGATCTGAACCTTCCAGATACAGATCAATGTCTGCGCCCTGGAATTCTGGACGGGCTGCAACCACAGTTTCAAAGGTTGAACCTGAGTCGTACCACACATCCAGAGTGTCAGTCACTTTACGGTATTGCTCGGCTTCTTCACCCAGCAACTCTTTGGCATCCAGATCCCACCATGCTTGGATCCCCTGCTGCTCAATACGATGAGCAACGCGTTCCATCAGGGAGACAGTGTCTGGATGCAGCTCCTCAGTTTCACGGTGTACAAACAGAGTGATAGGCACCCCCCAGGTACGCTGGCGGGAAATACACCAGTCGGGGCGGTTCTCAACCATTTTCTCGATACGGCTTTCCCCCCACTCAGGGATCCACTGGGTGTCTTTGATTTCGCTCAGAGCCTGGCTTCGTAAGCCCTTGTTATCCATAGAGATAAACCACTGGGGTGTGGCGCGGAAGATAATCGGCGTTTTGTGGCGCCAGCAGTGTGGGTAGCTGTGACGATAGGCTTCGTAGTGCAGTAGCGCGCCGGTTTCCTTCAGTTTTTCGACCACCGCGTCATTGGCTTTGAATACATGCATACCGGCAAAGAACTCGGTATCAGGCTTGAAAACCCCGTTGTCACCCACAGGGTTAGCCACTTCGATACTGTACTTCTGACCGACGACAAAGTCGTCCTGACCATGACCTGGGGCAGTGTGAACGACACCGGTACCAGCATCTGTGGTCACATGATCACCCAGAATAGCTGGTACATCAAAGGCATAGAATGGGTGCTTGAAACGCATCAACTCCAACGCCTGTCCCTGCACCAGGCCGAGCACTTCGAAAGACTCAGCGCCAAAGCGAGTCATACAGGCCTCATGCAGGATCTCAGCAAGGATCACAGTATGGTTCAAGCCTGCAGCTTCGAATCTTACCAACACATAATCCAGCTCAGGAGCAATCGCCAGCGCACGGTTGGCAGGTAAGGTCCAAGGTGTGGTAGTCCAGATCACCATGGATACCGGCTGAGGGTAATTCTCAACACCGAACCTGGCCGCTACAGCAGCGCCGTCAACCGCTTCAAAAGCAACGTCAATGGCAGGTGAAGTCTTATCTTCATATTCCACTTCCGCTTCTGCCAGTGCAGAGCCACAGTCGGTACACCAGTGCACCGGCTTAACACCTTTGTTCAAGTGACCATTCTGGATCACTTTGGCAAGAGAACGGATGATATTGGCTTCAGTCGCAAAATCCATAGTCAGATAAGGCTTGTCCCACTCACCCAATACACCCAGGCGAATAAAGTCCTGCTTCTGACCTTCAACCTGAGTTTGCGCATACTTACGACACTCCTTTCGGAACTCGGCAGCAGAAATCTTCTGATCAGGCTTGCCCACCTTTTGCTCTACCTTAAGCTCAATAGGCAGACCATGGCAGTCCCAGCCAGGAATATAAGGCGCGTCAAAGCCAGACAAGGTCTTAGACTTGATAATAATGTCTTTGAGGATCTTGTTAACTGAGTGACCAATATGAATGCTGCCGTTGGCGTATGGAGGGCCATCATGCAAAATAAAAGGCTTGGCACCGGTGCGGCTTTCACGGATTTGTTGATACAGACCATCCTGGGTCCAACGGTTCAACATTTCCGGCTCACGCTTGGCCAGATTGCCTCGCATCGGAAACTCGGTTTCCGGCAAATTCAAAGTAGATTTATAGTCGCTCATTGATCCTATACCATTAATTCAACAGTCATTATTGCTGTTGATTCAGCTAGCGTCGTTGTTGAACAAAGCCTTGGCTTCGTCTACATCTTTCAAGATTTGTTTCTTCAGTGCATCCAGGGACACAAAGGGCTGTTCATTCCGGATTTTGGCTACCAACTCCACTTCAATCTGTTTGCCGTAGATGTCGTCATCAAAGTCAAACAGATGAACTTCCAGCTGGCATTGCTGTCCGTTCACTGTGGGGCGAAAGCCGATATTGGCAATCCCTTCATAAACATCGCTGTCTTCCCACCAGGCGTTAACAGCGAACACTCCGCGAACGGGCACAACTTTACGTTTCAGGGCCACATTGGCGGTAGGGAAACCCAGCGTACGACCAATTTTCTGGCCATGAACGACCTTTCCGGTGATGGTAAATGGATGCCCCAGTATACGTCTGGCCTGTTCCAGATTGCCCTTCACCAACTCGTTACGCACAGCAGTGGAGCTGACACGTTGATCTCCTACCAGAAAGCTTTCTGTACTTTCCACCGCAAAGCCATTTCGCATGCCGGCACTGCACAGCATGTCAAAATCACCACGTCGGTCTTTGCCAAAGCAGAAGTCATCTCCGATGACCAGATATCGAGTGCCCAGTTTTTTGACCAGCAACTGGTCGATAAACTCATCAGCATCAATATTGGCAAACTTATGGTTGAAGTTGACACAAACCACCCGGTCAACACCCAACTCTGCAAGCAGCATGAGTTTGTCACGTAACAGACTCAATCTGGCCGGAGCCTCAGCACCCCGGAATAACTCCTGAGGCTGAGGCTCAAACAGCAACACAGTCGCGGGCAATTTATACTGCTCAGCCTTGGCAAGCAACTTGGCTATCACCTTGGCATGACCGCGGTGTACGCCGTCAAAATTCCCTATTGTCAGCACACAGCCATGATGTGCAGGCAATATATTGTAACTACCACGGACAAGTTCCATATTTTCTGCTATTCCACAACCGCACAACGTAAATTGGCGGATTATATCTCAGCTGTTAATCAGAATCAGCACCGGCTGTTATTTTCCAGGGATGCACTCCCATCAAAATCAAGCTCAGCAGATACACCACAGCACCAGCCAGGATTAACCTGACAAGTTCAAATCCCCGCTCGCCTAAATGCCAGCTCAGCCAAACCTGCTGCTCAGGTAAGATATAAAGCAAGGCTAACACCATTGCCGTAGTCGCCATCAAAACTTTTGCAAAGAACACCCAGGTTCGACGACTAAAACAGTACACTTGCTTACGTTTTAACCCCTGATACAACAAAGTGGCATTTAAAAGGGCTGACATAGAGGTCGCAATCGCCAGGCCGACATAACCAAAAGGCACGGCAAAAAACAGGTTAAGGACCATGTTGCTGATCATGGCGATGATGCCAAAACGCACCGGCGTGCGGGTGTCCTGCCGCGAGTAATAACCGGGTGCCAGTATCTTCACCATCATAAAACTCAGCAAGCCCGAACCATAAGCCATCAGGGAGTAAGAGGCCATGTCCACATCGTTCAAGCTGAATGCGCCACGCATAAACAGCACCATTAACATGGGCTTGGCTAGTACAATCAACCCAAGCATGGCTGGCATACCCAGCAATAATATCGCCCGAACGCCCCAATCCATGGTCCGGGCAAATCCCTCACCTTCTGCGTTGACATGATTTCTGGACAGCGCAGGCAAAATAACAGTGGCAATTGCAATGCCAAACAAGCCCAGCGGAAACTCCAGCAATCTGTCGGAATAGTAGAGCCAACTGATAGAGCCGGTAACCAGGAAACTGGCGATCAGGGTATCAAGCAGCAGATTAATTTGGGAGACAGACACCCCAAACAGCGCTGGTAGCATCAAGGTTCTGATTTTCACCACACCGGGATGATTCCAGCCCCAACTTGGTTTAACCAAAGCGTTTTCCCGCATCAAGAACGGGATTTGAAACAAAAACTGCACCACACCGCCGATAAACACCCCCAGTCCAAGCCCTATTTCAGGTTGTTCCATGCCCGGCGCAATAAAGGTAGCCGCGCCAATAATGGCGACATTGAGAAACACAGGGGTGAAAGCAGATACCGCAAATCGACCACGGGTATTGAGTATCGACCCAGCCAACGCAGTAAAGGTAATAAACCACAGATAAGGAAAAGTGATTTTCAGTAGCAGTGACGCCAACTCAAATTTGGCTCCCGCAGGCTCATCATGCACCCATGCCATAAACCAGCCGGTACCGAACAATGCGGTAATAATCGGCGAAGCGATGACGCCAACCAAGGTCACCAGCGTCACCAAAACTCCCAGGGTTCCGGCCACCTTGGACAGCAGTTCGCGGGTTTCCTCTGACGTGTGTTGTTCCTGGTATTCAGTCAATACTGGCACAAACGCCTGAGCAAACGCTCCCTCGGCAAACAAGCGGCGCAAAAAATTGGGGATCTTGTTGGCAAAGAAAAACACATCGGCACTGCTGCCCGCCCCCATCAAATGGGCAATCACGACATCCCTGACCAATCCCAGGACGCGGGAAATTAAGGTCATGGCACTGACAATCATGCCCGACCTCAGCAATTTCTTACTCAAAATACCCCCGAAGAAACTAAAAAGTTTTACTACAGTGACACAATTTTTCCTTTGCGGCACTGTCATACAGCCTGATTTGCTGGTAGAATCGCAGCACATTTTACATGAGTTGGGCTGAAGATAGCCAAGCTGGGTTGGATGAATTTATCTTTGTGATGGATAATCCGCCCCTGTCATTGACAAATTGGCAGAATACAGGCATATTCCTCGGCCTTTGAGAGTATTAATCCCATTTTTAGGAGTTGCACCTTGGCTAATAGCAAGACTGCAAAGAAGCGCGCGCTTCAATCTGAAAAGCGTCGTCAGCACAACGCCAGCCGTCGTTCTATGCTGCGTACCTACGTTAAAAAAGTTATCGCTGCTATCAAAGCTGGCGATCACACTGCCGCTGTTGAAGCTTTTGCTGCTGCACAGCCAATCGTTGACCGTATGGCGACCAAGGGCCTGATCCACAAGAACAAGGCTGCCCGCCACAAGGCTCGTCTGAACGCCAAGATCAAAGCGCTGGCTGCTTAATTCTTTGCTCAGAAAAAAAGAACCGGCATTAGCCGGTTTTTTTATATCCCGGATTACTGATGAGATAATACCGGGATATTTTTTTGCTGTGGTCAACTTAACGACTATAGATGTCGTGCAACAGCTGAATCACTGCTTTTACTTCTTCACTTTTCAGCGAATAGTAAACGGTCTGCGCTTCCTTGCGGGTCGCCACCAGCTTGTCTTTGCGAAGCCAGGCAAGATGTTGGGACAAAGCGGACTGGCTGAGGCCCAGTTTCTTGTTCATCTCCCCCACACACATTTCACCTTCATTGAGCAAATGGCACAGGATGAATAAACGGCGTTCATTCGCCAGTGCCTTCAGCAGGACAACAGCGTGATCTGCTCGTTGTTGCATTATTTCGATATTCATGACGAACGTTTTCTCCTAATACAAACCCTCCACTAATATAGCTTCGGCTTACAGAGTTAGTCGGGACATAACCCACACTTTTTACTAGATTGTTTTTAAAAAATGGGATGTACGTAAAAAATCAGGGGTAACTCATGAAAAGCGAAACAGTCTATTGCCTTTCAAGCCTCCTTTCAGGACTGCTAACCGCTTGCCATCTGCCGACTCAAATCTTAAAAATCAAAATGTTGCGTTGCAATTGCAGAAAAATGCACAATCCATTAACTGCTCCATAAATAAATTACAAAGTCCGGATTTTGATAAAGTCTACCGCCAAGGAAGGTCATTGATGATTGGTTATACCAATCCGCATAGAAGATTGATCTCATCAGAGCCATGTCAGCCATTCGAGTACCAGCGAAATTGGTGACGGCATAGTGGTTCTCTG
>JAJNAU010000068.1 GCA_021462625.1 Shewanella sp. | reverse complement strand
AACCCAGCTCAGGCTGGGTTCTTTTTTGACTGTTTATCTGAAGTTACAGCGCATTCTTAAAGATCTGGCAGATCTCTTCATGGGTCGCCTGTTTTGGGTTGGTCAGACCGCAGGCATCTTTCAGCGCGTTGTCAGCAAGTGTTGGGATATCCGCTTCCTTAACGCCCAGCTCAGTCAGACTGGCAGGGATATTGATAGAGGCAGCCAGAGTCTTAATGGCGGCGATGGCCGCCTGGGCACCTTGCTCATCACTCATTTGAGCCACATCGACACCCATGGCCTTGGCCACATCTTTCAGGCGACCGGCGGCAACCTGAGCGTTGTACTCCTGCACATAAGGCAGCAGCAGCGCGTTACAGACACCGTGGGGCAGGTCATACATGCCGCCCAGCTGGTGTGCCATGGCGTGTACATAACCCAAAGAGGCGTTGTTGAAAGCCATACCAGCCAGGAACTGGGCGTAGGCCATCTGTTCGCGGGCATCGATATTGCTGCCATCTTTTACCGCGTGTTCCAGATGCTGGTGGATAAGCTCAATAGCCTTGAT
Organism: Shewanella sp.; assembly: GCA_021462625.1. Taxonomy (GTDB): domain Bacteria; phylum Pseudomonadota; class Gammaproteobacteria; order Enterobacterales; family Shewanellaceae; genus Shewanella. Next base: position 16,158 of record JAJNAU010000068.1, on the reverse strand, counting down.
GGCGCAGGCATCGGTGATCGGGTTAGCGGCGATGGATACATAGGCTTCAATGGCATGGGTCAGTGCATCCATACCGGTTGCTGCAGTCAGTCCTGCAGGCTTTTTCAACATCAGTTCAGGGTCATTGACCGACAGAATGGGAGTGGTGTGTTTGTCGACAATGGCCATTTTAATATGACGCTCTTCATCGGTAATGATGCAGAAACGGGTCATCTCACTGGCAGTCCCTGCTGTGGTATTAATGGCCACCAGTGGCATTTGTGGTTTGGCAGATTGGTCTACCCCTTCATAGTCTTTGATGGAGCCGCCGTTGGTCGCCACCAGAGCAATACCTTTGGCGCAGTCATGGGGAGAGCCACCGCCAAAGGAGATAACAAAGTCACAGCCGTTGGTTTTCAGCAGCTTAAGACCGGCTTCAACATTGCCAACCGTGGGGTTAGGTTGCACGCCATCAAACAGGGTAGATGTGATGCCACTTGCACCGAGCTTTTCAATCAGTTCACTGGCCAGGCCGATTTTTACTAAGGGGTTATCTGTCACAATCAGGGCGTGTTTGAAGCCAAGGGAATTGATGTCATTGATTGCATCATCCAGCGCACCCAGCCCCAAGGTGTTTACGGAAGGGATAAAGAATTTAGCGGGCATAGATCACCTCTCAAGTCAGTAAAAATTCACATAAGTCGTGTCTAATAAAAGGGCGTAACTCCTTTATACGTAACGAATCATGTAAACTCTTCTGTTGTTCAATGAGCCTTGTCTGTAATAAAGCTACCAGTAGTTGCAATGAATTGGTGTGATCAGGATCAAGAAAGTCACCTGAATTTATCAGTTGGCAGCGCAAAAATGGAAACGAATGACACATATGTGGAAAGTTTTCTACGTGCGGTTATTGCTAGGGTCTGTTGATCTTTGAAGATGGTTTTTGCAGCTTTTTGTCGTTGTTTTATACAAAGCAACGCGATTGTGGTGTAGTTGTTCTACATGAATGAGCGTTAATGCAGTAGAAAGCGATGACAAACGCTGCCCGAAGGGCTCGGCTATACGCGCTTTACTCTTTGTTGCAAGGTATTTGCTTAGGCCCACTAGGCGGCATACCTTGCGTCGCGATTAAAGCGCGTCTAGAGCGAGCAAAATTCAACCATGAAAGGTCAACAGACCCTAACTAGCTGCTCCTAAATGTAGATCACTAAGCTGATTTGCCAAGACACCGACCCGTTTAGCGTAATTGTGCTGCGAATCCCATAGTACAGGGATGTTCGATGGTATATGCGTCAATCCCCGTGCCAATGGGCTTTAAGCAAGGTGTAGCACAATTAGGAACACTTATTTAGTGTATTGATGTCTTATATCTTGGGCTGTCAGGAGCGATTTGGACGTAATAAAAACCCCGACCTTGGCTTAATGCCACTCGCTTAAGGAAGGTGCGAACAAGTTCTCGCACCGCTCTGGCTTACGGACAAATTCGAGTTCAAGGTATTCAGCTGCAGCAAGGCGGGTTGCCTTTCAAAGCGCAATACCACAGCCATCGTGTTTGCCCGAAAGCTCCCGAAGGGTGAGGCTGACAGCTCTATCTGCTTGGTTGCAGCTCTCGCTAAGGACTCAGGCCATTAACGTCGAGCTGCGTTGCGCATCTAGGGGCTATCATTACTCGCAGAGCACGCACGGGATTTATTTGCACCTTCCTTAGGCGATAAATTGCTGGACCTGCTCCACAATACCTTTGGCATCCAGTTTCAAATCTGCGGTTATCACTTGGGGTGCACCATGCTTGATAAACTCATCAGGCAAACCGATAAGCAAAGTGGGTCTGAGCAGTTGCTGTCCGGCCATAAATTCCAGCACGCCGCTGCCCGCGCCGCCCTTAATGGCATTTTCTTCCACTGTGACTATGACGTCATGATCAACCGCCAGCTGTTTTATCAGGGCTTCATCCAGAGGTTTAACAAAACGCATATCAGCGACACTGGCATCGAGCGATTCAGCTGCTTCCAATGTTGCTGCCAGCCTGGTGCCAAAGTTCAGAATGGCGATGCGCTTGCCATTAATGCCCTTGCCTTGACGCACAAGGTGACCTTTACCGATTTCCATGGCAGTCATTTGTTCGACTTGCTCGGCACCGGTAGCGATGCCCCGTGGGTAACGCACGGCAGTTGGGCCCTCGTTATAGCAGTAACCTGTGTACAGCATTTGACGGCATTCGTTTTCATCACTCGGCGCCATAATCACCATGTTGGGGATACATCGCATAAAGCTTAAGTCAAAGGCACCCTGATGGGTTGGGCCATCGGCGCCGACGATACCGCCGCGGTCAATGGCAAACAGTACCGGCAGCTTCTGCAGCGCCACATCGTGGATCAGCTGATCATAACCGCGCTGCAGGAAGGTGGAGTAGATAGCGACTACCGGCTTATAGCCTTCGCAGGCAAAGCCAGCCCCCAAAGTTACCGCGTGCTGCTCAGCAATGGCGGCATCAAAATACTGCTTGGGGAAGCGCTGCGAGAACTCCACCATGCCTGAGCCTTCACGCATGGCCGGGGTAATGCCCAGTACTTTTTCATCCCTGGCGGCGATATCGCACAGCCACTTGCCGAATACCTGGGAAAAGGTTGGTTTGCCGGGTTTGCTGGCGGGCTTGGCGAAGGTGCTGGGGTCGAACTTGGGCACAGCATGCCAACCGATAGGGTCGCGCTCGGCCGGTTCATAGCCTTTGCCTTTTTTGGTCATGATATGCAGGATCTGCGGCCCTTTCAGGTTACGCATATTGCTCATGGTGTCCACCAGCGCATTCACATCATGGCCATCGATAGGCCCGATATAGTTAAAGCCCAGCTCTTCAAACAAAGTGCCGGGAACCACCATTCCCTTGAGGTGCTCCTCGGTACGCTTAGCCATTTCCTTGATAACCGGCATGCCTTGAAGCACTTTTTTACCGCCTTCACGGATGGTGGTGTAGAAGCGTCCGGACATCAGTTTCGCCAGATGGTTATTCAGGGCCCCCACGTTCTCCGAAATGGACATCTCGTTGTCGTTCAGCACGACCAGCATGTCATTGTGCAGATCGCCAGCATGGTTCATGGCCTCAAACACCATGCCACCTGTCATGGCGCCATCGCCGATAACAGCAACGACCTTGCGACCGGCACCTTCTTTCTCGGCGGCTACGGCCATGGCTAGGGCTGCGGAAACCGAAGTTCCCGAGTGACCCACGCTGAAGGTGTCATATTCACTTTCTTCACGCCATGGGAAAGGATGCAGGCCATTCTTCTGGCGAATAGTCGGCATACGGTCACGGCGACCGGTCAAAATCTTGTGAGGGTAAGCCTGGTGGCCCACATCCCAAATTAAACGGTCGAACGGGGTGTTGTATACATAGTGGAGTGCTACAGTCAGCTCCACCGTCCCCAGGCCGGACGCAAAGTGGCCACTGGAAATTCCTACGGACTTGAGCAGGAACTCACGCAGCTCATCGGCCACCTGCGGCAATACAGAGGGGGGCAGCTGGCGCAGTTCTTCCGGGGTGTTGGCCTGTGCCAACAGGGGGTAATGCGATATGTTCAAACTCATAATGAGCAACTTTATCTCTTGTTATACTCTCCGCTCGATAATATATCGGGCAAAGTCTGTAATTAACTGGCGATTGTATGGTAAAGCCTGCAGTGCTGCCAGAGCGTCGGCGACCAGACAATTGGCACTGGCGATAGCACCATCAAGTCCCAGCAACTGAGGGAATGTGCTTTTCTCCGCTTCAGTGTCAGAGCCCTGCGGTTTGCCCAGATCGTCGGTTGTCGCTGTAATGTCCAGAATGTCATCCTGCACCTGGAAGGCCAGGCCAATGGCATCGGCATAAGCCAGCAAGGCCTTGCGGTCAGCTTCATTGGCATCGGCACAAATCAGCGCCATCTCAACTGCGCAGCGAATAAGGGCGCCGGTTTTTTTGTTGTGTAAGCGGGTCAGGGTCTGCAAATCAATGCGTTTGCCTTCGCTGGCCAGATCGATTGCCTGACCACCGCACATACCCTGATAACCGGATGCTTTGGCCAGTACTGACACCAGTTTGAGCTGTTGGCTTGGTGTCAGTCCATCAATGGGTTGACTGAGAATATCAAAGGCCAGTGTCTGCAGGGCATCACCGGCCAGAATGGCACTGGCTTGATCGAAGACAATATGGACTGTCGGTTGGCCACGGCGTAGGTGGTCATCATCCATTGCCGGCAGATCATCATGGATCAGTGAATAGGCATGAATACACTCAATGGCGGCGGCACAGGCATCGAGTTTGCCTAATGGCACACCGAGCATTTCGCCGATACTGTAAACCAAAAATGGACGGATACGTTTGCCGCCGATAAGGGCACCATGGATCATGGCGGCTTTCAATGTGGCGGCTTGGTCATCCAGTGCGTTGAGGTGCACCTTAAGCTGAGCATCAACCCGATGTTGATACCCGGTAATCGCATCGGCTAACACGCTTATTCTACCTCGGTGTTGTAGCTCGACAGGGGGGCTTGTTCATCGGCTTGCATCAGAATGGCAACTTTTTGCTGTGCCTGTTCCAGCTTGGCCTGGCTGTTTCGCACCAGGGATATGCCACGCTCAAATTGTTTGAGTGCATCGTCCAGCGGGATCTCTCCACGCTCCAGTTGGTTCACTATGTGTTCCAGCTCGGCAAGGGACTCTTCAAAACTGAGATTTTCCGGTTTTTTGGCCACTTTGTCTTTCCTAATATTCAGGCCTGCACAAGGTATCTCAGGGCGCTGTTGGGGTCAAATCAGGACGTTGGATATTTGCTCAACAGCACGCTTTATTGGGGAAATTTTGTTAGAAAAATTAAAATGAAGCTAAACTTCTCTTGAGTCTGACCGATAACTGAGAACAGGTGTCATCCTGATTTCTACAGGCAGAAGGAACTGGTAACCGGACTGGCGCAGGGCTGGCAGCGCAGGCCTTGAGTATATTTTGGGGATTGGGGTACGCAGTTGTACCTTGTTGATTTAGGAGCGTTCAGTGGATTTAGCAACACTCATAGGTATCTTGGGAGCATTCGGTTTTGTTGTCGGCGCCATGGTAACCAGTGGTGGCCTCTCCACCTTTATTGACGTTCCCTCGCTACTTATCGTGATGTGTGGCTCAATGTTTGTGGTGATGATGAAGTTCAATCTGGGCTCAGTGATCGGTGCCGGAAAAATTTTTGTCAAAGCCTTTATGTTCAAACTGGACAAACCGGAAGATTTAATTGAGCAGTCAGTCACTATGGCGGATGCCGCCCGTAAGGGTGGCTTCCTGGCATTGGAAGAAGCGCAGATCTCCAACCTTTTTATGCAGCGCGCTGTGGATATGCTGGTGGATGGTCACGATGGTGATGTGGTACGTGAGGCGCTGGAGAAGGATATCAGCCTGACCGAAGAACGGCACACAGCGGGGGTCAGTATCTTCAAGGCCCTGGGGGACGTGGCACCGGCGATGGGGATGATCGGTACTCTGGTTGGCCTGGTTGCCATGCTGTCCAATATGGATGACCCAAAATCCATTGGGCCTGCGATGGCGGTGGCTTTGTTGACGACCTTGTACGGTGCCATGCTGGCCAATATGGTGGCAATTCCGGTGGCGGATAAGCTGACATTACGCATGACTGAAGAGGTGTTGGTCAAAAATCTGATTATGGATGCGGTACTTGCCATTCAGGATGGCCAGAATCCCAGAGTCATTGAGAGTTTCCTGAAGAATTACCTCAATGAGAGCAAGCGTAAAGTTGACACTACAGGCGGGGAATAAGCCGTGGCCAAGGACAAATGTGTTTGCCCACCACCGGGCGCACCCATGTGGCTGGCAACCTTTGCTGATTTGATGTCGCTACTGATGTGTTTCTTCGTGCTCTTGCTGTCGTTTTCTGAGATGGACGTGGTCAAATTCAAGCAGATCGCCGGTTCAATGAAATACGCCTTTGGAGTGCAAAACAAAGTCGAACTTGAGGATATTCCCAAGGGGACTTCTGTGATTGCGCTGGAGTTTCGGCCCGGTAGGCCAGATCCCACTCCGATTGAAATCATCACTCAGCAAACCAATGAAATGACTGAGCAGAGCGTCAATGTGCAGGCCGGTGATGATAACTACAGCGGCGGTAGACAGTCCCAGGAGGGGCAACGGCGCGGCGGCCAGTCGGCAGCATCCGCATCCCAGAATCCAGGTTCATCGGCGGAAAATCAAACCAGCTCAGAGCAGGAACAGATCAATGAGCAGGCGAAGAAGCTGGCCGAAAAGCTGGAGCAGGAAATCATAGATGGGGCGGTTGAGCTTGAGTCTTTGGGTCAGCAAATCATTATCCGTATCCGCGAAAAAGGCTCCTTTGCATCTGGCTCAGGCTTCCTGCAACCCAAGGTTAAGCCCCTTATCCGTACCATAGGTGAGACCCTTAAAGACTTACCCGGGGTGATTACCGTGACGGGTTACACCGACAATAAGGTGATAAGCAACGAGCTTTACTCCTCCAACTGGGATCTGTCGGCTACCCGGGCGGTATCGGTGGCACAGGAGCTGGGCAAGGTGAAAGGCATAGATCAGCGACGGATGAAAGTCGTGGGTATGGCGTCCAATAATTCACTGGTACCCAATAATTCCGCTGCCAACCGAGCTCGCAACCGCAGGGTGGAAATTGTCATTGAGCAGGGTAAGGCCAAAGAGTCTAATGAGATCTCTGTCGACAAATCTTCCAGCTGAGTTTTCTTGAGTCCATCATTTGATGGACTTAACCCCTTTGATTTATCTCTCTAAAATCCCGTTCAACCAAACAGGGTACGCCTGTCAGCATGGGTTTGGTATAATCACCGGATCGCTATTTGGAAATACAGTCCTTTGGATCTCCCATGAAGTTTATCGTTAAGTTGTATCCAGAAATCATGATGAAGAGCAAATCGGTAAGGAAACGCTTTACCAAGATGCTCGAAACCAATATCCGCAATGTGCTCAAAAAGGTTGATGAAGACATCAAAGTTCAGCACCTGTGGGATAAGCTGGTGGTGGTAGTGCCTGAGGGCAAAGCTGAGTTGGCCGACCGGATCGCTGAGCGCCTGCAATGCATTCCCGGCATTGCCCACTCGTTGAAAGTAAATGAATACACATTTAACACTGTGGATGACATCTACCAGCACGCGCTGCCTGTGTACCGTGAGCAATTGAAGGGCAAAACCTTCTGTGTGCGGGTAAAGCGTGTGGGGCAGCATGACTTTAAGTCCATTGAAGTTGAGCGTTACGTTGGCGGTGGCCTGAACCAGAATACCGAAGCGGCCGGGGTGAAGCTGAAGAACCCGGACATGCTCATCAATCTGGAGATCGACAAGCAGAAACTCTACATGGTCGAGTCGCGCATCGATGGTCTGGGGGGCTTCCCGATGGCAACTCAGGGAGATGTGCTGTCACTCATCTCCGGCGGTTTCGATTCCGGTGTATCTAGTTTTCAGTTCATCAGGAAAGGTGCCCGTACCCACTACTGTTTCTTTAATCTGGGCGGGGCCCAGCATGAAATTGGGGTGAAGCAGGTAGCCTATCACCTGTGGAAAACCTACGGTGAGTCCCATAAGGTGAAGTTTGTGTCTGTGCCTTTTGAGCCTGTGGTAGCCGAGATCCTAGAGCGCATCGACAATGGTCTGATGGGCGTTATCCTCAAGCGTATGATGATGCGTACTGCCGCCCGCGTGGCTGAACGTATGGGGATTCAGGCGCTGGTCACCGGTGAGAGTCTGGGGCAGGTGTCGAGCCAGACTCTGACCAATCTGAATGTGATTGACCGCTGCACGGATTTACTGATCCTGCGTCCGCTGATCACCATGGACAAGCAGGAGATCATCAACGAAAGCCGCCGTATTGGCACTGAAGATTTTGCCAAGTCCATGCCTGAGTATTGTGGTGTGATTTCCCAGCGCCCAACCGTCAAGGCTGTACTGACCAAAATCGAAGAAGAAGAGAAGAAGTTTTCCGAGGGCCTTATCGATAAGGTGCTGGAAGATGCCAAGATCATCGATATCCGGGAGATTGCTGCCAGCATGGATACCAAAGTAACAGAGACTGAAACTGTCAACGCGGTCAGCGTCCGGGAAATCGTGGTGGATATCCGTGCGCCGGAAGAAGAAGAGAAGCAGCCGCTGGAAATAGAAGGGGTAGAGGTTAAGGTTATTCCTTTCTTTAAGCTGGCGACTCAGTTTGCCGATCTGGATCGCAGCAAGACTTATCTGCTCTACTGTGAGCGTGGGGTGATGAGTAAATTGCAGGCTCTGTATCTGCAGGAGCAGGGCTTCAACAATGTGAAGGTGTATCGCCCATAATTGCTATCTCTACGCAAGGCCGCATCCCATGATGCGGCTTTTTTAGGTTAGTTTGTCACAAAAGTCGTCAGATAAACGCTGAAACTGTCTGGATAAGCTTGGGTCTGTTGACCTTTCATGGTTGAATTTTGCTCGTTCTAGACGCGCTTTAATCGCGACGCAAGGTGTGCCGCCTAGGAGCCTAAGCAAATACCTTGCAACAAAAAGTAAAGCGCGTATAGCCGAGCCCTTCGGGCAGCGTTTGTCGTCACTTTCTACTGCATTAACGCTCATTTATGTAGAACAACTACAGCACAATCGCGTTGCTTTGTATAAAACAACGACAAAGTGCTGCAAAAACCATCTTCAAAGGTCAACAGACCCTAGCCTTTCTGCCAAGGAAAATGTCACAATAGCGATTAGAAAAACTAATCCAGTTTCTATTCAATATCTTCTCCCAACAGGCTGGGTAGCGATCGGCATTTTCGCCGGTTTGATATATAGACAAGGGAAGTGATCACTATGTCCAGGCGTTTACCTCCGCTCAATGCGGTCAAAGCCTTCGAGGCTGCAGCGCGTCATCTGAGTTTTACCCGGGCAGCGGAAGAGCTGTTCGTGACTCAGGCAGCCGTCAGCCACCAAATCAAGGCGCTGGAAGAGTTTCTGGGATTGAAACTGTTCCGGCGCAAAAACCGTTCTTTACTGCTGACCGAAGAAGGTCAGAGCTATTTTCTTGATATCAAAGACATCTTTGTTCAGCTGGGGGAAGCGACTGAACGCCTGTTGGCTAGGGGCGCGATAGGTTCCCTGACGGTAGCCATGTCTCCCAGTTTTGCCATTCAGTGGCTGGTGCCCAGGTTAGCCAAGTTCAGTGAAAAGAATCCTGATATTGACGTGCGCATCAAGGCGGTGGATTCTGAGTCTGCCAGCCTTACCGATGATGTGGATGTGGCTATTTACTATGGTCAGGGCAACTGGCCCGGAGTACGGGCAGATAAGTTGCGCAATGAGGTGCTGATCCCCGTGTGCTCGCCTTTGCTGCTCAATGGTCCTAACCCGCTGGAAAAACCGGCCGACCTTAAATTTCATACTCTGCTGCATGACTCCAGTCGTCAGGACTGGCAGGCTTGGTTCCGCCAGTGCGGCGTGACGGATGTGAATGTTAACCAGGGGCCGATTTTCAGCCACTCTTCGCTGGTGCTACAGGCTGCGGCGCACGGTCAGGGGGTTGCATTGGGCTACAGTGTGCTGGCCCGCCCGGATATTAAAGCCGGCCGCTTGGTGGTGCCCTTTCAGGAAGTATTGGTGAGTAAGGACGCTTATTATCTGGTGTGTCAGCAACGCCATGCTGAGCAGGGAAAAATTGCCGCATTCCGCGAGTGGATGCTGGATATGTTTGCCGAGGAGTCACGCAGTGAATTGCTTCCAGGCTGAGATTGAGGCCGGTCATGTTATTGTCGATGGTGAGTTGAAACCCAGGGGGGATTTGGTGCTGCTGGCTCATGGTGCCGGCACCGGTATGGATCATGATTTTATGGTGGCTGTGGCCAAAGGTCTGGCAGACAAAGGCCTGTGTGTCGTGCGCTTCAACTTTCCCTATATGCAAAAGCGCACCGAAGACGGCAAGCGCAGACCTCCTGACAGAGCGCCAAAATTGCTTGAATTCTTTGGCCATGTTGTGATGCTAGCTACTGAGTCAGGTGCCGGTCGAATTTGGCTGGTAGGGAAATCCATGGGCTCGCGGATGGCGGCAATTCTGGCGGGTGATGAGGCTTATTCAGGTAGGGTTGCCGGTGTGGTGTGCCTCGGGTATCCCTTTATGCCGATTAAACGTAAAGACGTTGAGGTTGAGCCAAGGCTTGAGCCCCTGCAGCAGGCTAAAGTGCCGGTACTGGTGCTGCAAGGGGAGCGGGACAGTTTTGGCTCTTTCACTCAGGCAAACGGCTGGCAACTGGGACAAAATATCTCGATTAAGCCAATCCCTGATGGGGATCACAGCTTTGTTCCCCGTAAGTCGTCCGCTACCACGGCAACGGCTAATCTAGTGCTTGCTGTTGATTATTGTGTTGAGTTTTTTGGAGAAAGACATGCGTAAAGGCTGGTTGTTGCTGGCATCCTTAAGTGGTTTTCTGGCTGTGGCACTGGGGGCCTTCGGCGCCCATGGACTGAAACATATCGCCACGCCCAATATGATCGATATCTTTAACCTTGGGGTGGAATACCAGTTCTACCACACCTTTGCCATTATCGCGGTGGCTTTTGCCGGTCATTGGATCAAGTCAAAGTTGCTGAACTGGGCGGCCTGGTGTTTTGCCTGTGGCATTTTGCTGTTTTCCGGCTCCCTGTATCTCTATGCACTGCTGGGCACCAAATGGACAGGCCCTGTCACCCCCATGGGCGGAGGTCTGTTCCTGATTGGCTGGCTGCTGATTGCTGTGGCGCTGTGGCGAGACAGGGTAGTGGTGCAGGATTAGCCCATCATCATTCACCTGAAAAATGTGGCGTTGCCAGCGGGCATGCCGCATTTTTTGTTTATGGTATACTGCCGCGCCTTTTTAAAGGACGTTCAGCCCGGATTGATCTGAGTTCCTGATGAAGAATCTGTTTTTGTTTTGCCGTGCCGGCTATGAGAAAGACTGCGCGGCTGAAATCCAACTGCGTGCCGGTGAAATGAATATCGGCGGTTTCGTCAAAGCCTGCCGCGATGACGCCTATGTAATTTTCCAGTGTTTCCTTGAGGGTGACGCCGATCGCCTGGCGAAAGAGCTGAGCCTGGACTCGCTGGTATTTGCCCGGCAGATGTTTGCAGCCTCCGACTTGCTCTCTGAACTGCCTCAGGAAGACAGGGTAACCCCTATTGTTGAGGCACTGGCTCAGATAGAAAAAGCCGGTGAACTGAGGGTTGAAACGCCGGATACCAACGAGTCCAAAGAGCTGTCGGCCTTCTGCCGTAAGTTTACCGTGCCGCTGCGTCAAGGCCTGCGTAAGCATGGCAACTTGCTGCAGAAAGAAAGTCCACGCCGTCCAATTATCCATGTGTGCTTTGTGGCTCCGGGTCAGGCCTATGCGGGTTACTCCTACAGCAATAACTCATCGCCACATTTTGGCGGTATTCCCCGGCTGAAGTTTCCGGCCGATGCCCCCAGCCGGTCGACTTTGAAGCTGGATGAAGCCTTTATTCACTTTATCCCGAAAGCTGAGCAGGAAACCCGCCTGCGCAGTGGTCTGAATGCTGTGGACTTGGGCGCTTGTCCGGGCGGTTGGACCTATCAGCTGGTACGTCGTGGCATGATGGTGCACGCCATCGATAACGGCCCGATGAACGACAAACTGATGGAAACCGGCCAGGTGAAACACCACAGAGCCGATGGTTTCCGTTGGGAACCGCCACGCAAGAACATCTACTGGCTGGTGTGTGACATGGTGGAAAAGCCAAGCCGGGTGGCTGAGCTGATGGAAACCTGGGCGATCAATGGCTGGTTTAAAGAGGCAATCTTCAACCTCAAACTGCCGATGAAGAGCCGCTTTAAGGAAGTGCATCAGATTTTGGCGACCATGGATGAAATCCTGCGTGAAAATGGCGTGGAAGATTTCCGCATTAATTGCAAACACCTGTACCACGACCGTGATGAAGTAACAGTTCACCTGTGGCTGTATCCGGACAGGATCTGGCCCTGATGTAAGGTAGAATCCCCAAAGGCGTTTTGTTTCGGCGCGTTTGGGTGATTGCTCATTCCATGACATCGTCATGGTTTTTTGTTATAGTGCCGCGTTTGATTTTTGCGGCACAGTTTTTGGCCAATTTGCGCTGAGCTGTTGTTCGCCACACACAACTATTTTGGAACTTCACATTGATCACTACAGCGAATATCACCATGCAGTTTGGCGCCAAGCCACTGTTTGAAAATATCTCGGTTAAGTTTGGCGGCGGTAACCGCTACGGTCTTATCGGTGCCAACGGCTGCGGTAAATCCACCTTTATGAAAATTCTCGCCGGTGAGCTGGAGCCAACTAGTGGCAACGTGTCTCTGGATGTAAACGAGCGTCTGGGTAAACTGAATCAGGATCAGTTCGCTTATGAGCAGTACAGTGTAGTGGATACTGTGATCATGGGTCACAAAGAGTTGTGGGCGGTGAAGCAGGAACGTGACCGTATTTACTCGCTGCCGGAAATGACCGAAGAAGACGGCATCAAGGTTGCTGAGCTGGAGATGGAATTTGCCGAGATGGACGGTTATACCGCCGAAAGCCGTGCCGGTGAACTGCTGCTTGGCGTGGGTATTCCGCTGGAGCAACATTTTGGCCCAATGAGCGAAGTAGCGCCTGGCTGGAAACTACGTGTACTGCTGGCGCAGGCATTGTTCTCCGATCCAGACGTACTGCTGCTGGACGAACCCACCAACAACCTGGACATCGATACCATTCGCTGGTTGCAGGACATGCTGAATCAGCGCAACAGCACTATGATAATCATCTCTCACGACCGTTACTTCCTGAACTCCGTTTGTACCCATATGGCGGATCTGGACTATGGCGAGTTGCGTGTTTACCCGGGCAACTATGATGAGTATATGACTGCTGCGACTCAGGCTCGCGAGCGTTTGCTGGCTGATAACGCCAAGAAGAAAGCTCAGATCGCCGAGCTGCAGACCTTCGTATCCCGCTTCTCTGCCAATGCTTCCAAGGCCAAGCAGGCCACTTCCCGCGCCAAGCAGATCGAGAAGATCAAGCTGGATGAAGTGAAGGCCTCCAGCCGGGTTAACCCATACATTCGTTTCGAGCAGGAAAAGAAACTGTTCCGTAACGCGTTGGTGGTTGAGAAGCTAAGCAAAGGCTTCGATGGCGAGCCGCTGTTTAAAGACTTTAATCTGATCGCTGAAGTGGGCGAGCGTATCGCCATTTTAGGTGAGAACGGTGCCGGTAAAACCACTTTGGTGCGTACCCTTATTCACGAACTGCCACAGGATGAGGGGACAATTCATTGGTCTGAAAACGCCGCTATCGGTTACTATGCACAGGATCACGCCAGTGATTTTGAGAACGACATGACTGTCTTTGACTGGATGAGCCAGTGGAAGAAAGAGGGCGACGACGAGCAGGCGGTACGCGGTATTCTGGGACGGATGCTGTTTGGTGCTGACGATATCAAAAAGTCAGTGAAAGTGCTGTCTGGTGGTGAGCAGGGTCGTATGCTGTTTGGCAAGATGATCATGCAAAAGCCCAATATTCTGGTGATGGACGAACCGACCAACCACCTAGATATGGAATCCATTGAGTCGCTGAACAACGCACTGGAAATGTATGAAGGCACCCTGTTCTTCGTCTCTCATGACCGCGCATTTGTATCCTCGCTGGCGAACCGCATTATTGAAATCACCCCTGACGGCGTGACTGACTTTAAGGGAACCTATGATGAGTTCCTGCGCAGCAAAGGCATTGAAGATTAATCTCTGCCTTGAACTCCACTCTTAGGGGCTTATTCGCGCCTTCTTTTAAGGGCCCACGACAGTGGGCTTAATCAACCTCAGCTTGGGATAACAGAACGCCTTTCTCGTGGCCGTTTTTGCAGCTAGTTGCGTTGAATTTACTTGCAATAAGCCTGCTATTGAGGCGCAAATTCGCCTTCGATCAACAAAAACTGCCGACCAACAAGAGAGTCAAATACAGATTTTGTTATATCAATAAATTACGCTGTTTCTTATCCAGTGTTGAGGTTAATCAGGTATGCGGGCACCGCCAACAGGCAGCGGGTGATCTGAATGATTTCACCGCCCACATGCAGCGTAATCGCCTTGTCGTTGACTTCATCCTGCGCCAGCTTGTCTTGTGCGCCAGCACAGGGGAGCCGGCATTGTCATGGTGATACACATACAGGACTGGCAGTTAACCTTTGTGGTTGCCACTATCCCAGGGATGACTGCGTTTGCGTTTGTCTGTGCGTCGTCGCCATACTGTGTTTTGGCCTGCTGCTGAATCTCAATCTTCAACTGCCTTGGGTGGGAGTGATGCAGAGGCTGATGGAAACCCTGATGTACCTCTGGTTTATATTGCTTGGCCGCTATGGTGACACTGCGTCCCTAGCCCCCGCAGCGGCGCAGTAATTGGTAAGCAGGGGTTTTGCGCCATTATGTCAGGGCCAACGACAGCCCTGCAGAATGGTCGCAAAGAAGTCAGCGCCTTTTCGGCGGGTGAACTGGATATTACGCCTGGGAATGGATTCCGGGTTGCGGTATCCGAGCAGCGCTTCACTTAGAGCCGACTCACGAATAATGTGCAGCACAGGCAGCGGCGCGCGGTTGGTGTAGTTGGCCGCATCCGCCTCATCTTGCCCGTCAAAGCAGTAATCCGGATGAAAGCTTGCCAGCTGATAGACGCCATCATACCCCTGGGCCTTTAGCAGGGCGTTGGCGATATCCAACAGCTCCAGATAGTCATCAAATCGCTCAAATCCCTCAGGCACAATAAACAGGCTGGTATTGAGTTGTGGATGCTTGTCCATGAACAGGCACTCTGCTATCAGCCCCATCAGCACAGACTCAAGCTCCCGGGACTGCGTCACGCAATAACGCATATTGCCCGCCTCCAGATCCGGCCGGGCAAAGGGGCAGATATTGTATTTGACGATAAGGCGGCGAACCCAGTTCTCTGTCTGTTGCTGTGGGGAGGCCAATTGTTGCTCGTCTATTTGCACCGGCTTCACTTGGTGTTGCAGCTGGAAAAGCTGTTCTACTTTACGCAGCCAGTGCCGCGGCTTTGAATGCTTCTGCAATCGCCAGCGGTTCTGAGGCTGAGGTAGCGTGTGCAGACTGGTGGGCAGCCTGCACCGGTGTACGGGTCAGTCGTGCTGAACCGTGACTTCATAAGCGGTGTACTTGCGGATATTGATGACACCGGTATCAAAAATCAGGTACTGACCTTTGATACCCATCAGGATACCTCCGGCAATGGGGTCCTTATCCAGATTGAAGGATTTAACCTTGGTGGGGAAGGTCTCGACCGGATAGTCGATAGCCTGAGTTGGGGCGGTTAGTGTGACTATCGCATCCGGGCCCGCTTCCTGCTGCAGTGTTTCAATGCGTGAATGGATCTGGGGCAGCAGTGCCTGGGCCTGCTCAGCCAAATCCAGTGGAGCATTGTTGCCCTTTAACATGGCCTGCCAGTTGGTTTTATCCTTAATCAGCTTGGCCAGTTCCACTTCCACTATGCCCGACAGGCGGCGGTTGGCAACTTTGAATATCGGCAGTCCCTGGGTAGCGCCCTGATCTATCCAGCGAGTTGGTAGCTGTGTGTGACGGGTAATCCCCACTTTAATGCCAGAGGTGTTGGACAGATAGACATAGTGGGGTACAAAGCAATGACTCTGGGCCCAGTCCGGCTCGCGGCAGGTGCCGGCATCAAAATGACAGGTTTCAGGCTTCAAGATGCACATGTCACAGCTGGCCAGCTTCTGCATGCACACATAACAATGCCCTTGGGAGTAACTTTTTTTGGTTTTCCTGCCGCAGTTGCAGCAATAAATATTGCCCGAATAGTTCAGGGACAGGGACTGACCAATCAGCGGATTAAGGGGCAACAACTGCTCGCCTACCGACAATTGATACTGGACCTGCGCATCGTCATCAAGATGAGTACGCATCTTGGAAAGGGTGCCTTGCATTGTGTTCACTCTTGTTCATTGGTGGTTTCAGTCAGCCGGTAATTTGCTGTCAGTGAGCTGAGTGTACCAGAAAGCTCAGGGAAGGGCTTGCTCGCACCTTCATTAGGCGATTAAGGGCCTTATCTTGGAAACTCAGATGCCCTGTTGCCCTGCGGACCGGAGTTGGCCACTGCAAGCTGTGATATACAGATTTTACTCTGGTTGGTA
>JAJNAU010000067.1 GCA_021462625.1 Shewanella sp. | reverse complement strand
ACGGCGACTTACAGTGATAGTACATCCTCTGATGTGACCAGCTCAGTGACCTGGACACCCGTCGATACCAATACCGCCACAGTGACGTCAGCGGGTTTGTTATCCGGCGTTGAGGCAGGCTCGACCACCTTGACGGCGACAAAGGACGGCGTGACCAGTAACACGGTCAATGTCGATGTCACAGCGGCGGTTATTACCGATATTCAAGTGACTCCTTCCCCTGTTAATCTGGCGAAAGGTCAAACTCAGCAGTTAACCGCCACGGCGACTTACAGTGATAGTACCTCCTCTGATGTGACCAGCTCAGTGACCTGGACACCCGTCGATACGGCCACAGCCACGGTAACGCCAGCGGGTTTGTTATCCGGTGTTGATATCGGCTCTACGACGGTAACGGCGACAAAGGACGGCGTGACCAGTAACAGGGTGAATGTCAATGTCACAGCGGCGGTTATTACCCATATTCAAGTGACCCCTTCCCCAGTGAGTGTGGCGAAAGGTCAGACCGAGCAGTTAACCGCCACGGCGACTTACAGTGATAGTACCTCCTCTGATGTGACCAGCTCAGTGACGTGGACACCCGTCGATACCAATACCGCCACAGTGACGTCAGCGGGTTTGTTATCCGGCGTTGAGGCAGGCACGACCACCTTGACCGCGACAAAGGACGGTATCAACAGTAACAGGGTCAATGTCGATGTCATAGCGGCGGTTATTACCGAAATTACCGTGACCCCTTCCCCTGTTAATCTGGCGAAAGGTCAGACTCAGCAGTTAACCGCCACGGCGACTTACAGTGATAGTACATCCTCTGATGTGACCAGCTCAGTGACCTGGACACCAGTCGATACGGCCACAGCCACGGTGACGTCAGCGGGTTTGTTATCCGGTGTTGAAATCGGTTCTACGACGGTAACGGCGACAAAGGACGGCGTGACCAGTAATGCGGTGGATGTGACTGTCACGGCGGCGGTTATTACCCATATTCAAGTGACCCCTTCCTTTGTGGGTGTGCTGAAAGGTCATCCTCAGCAGTTAACCGCCACGGCGACCTACAGTGATAGTACATCCTCTGATGTGACCAGCTCTGTCACGTGGACGCCAGTCGATACGGCCACAGCCACGGTAACATCAGCGGGTTTGTTATCCGGCGTTGAGGTCGGCACGACCACCTTGACGGCGACAAAGGACGGCGTGACCAGTAACACGGTGAATGTGAATGTGTGTAGTGATTTGACTGATGCATGTATTGATATCTTCGATACTGGTAGTGGAAAATTATTGACCAACTCCCCATCAGTGGCTTACCTAGACAGTCTTGGTGGAAGTGCAACAGATTTAATCGAAACTGAAACCGGAGATTACGGCCCAGTTGGTGATTTCTACCGATTCAGCTGGGATAATGCAAATGCACTGTGTGCTACCTATAACACTCAGAATAGCGGAGGGCGGAATAACTGGCGCTTACCAACAATAGACGAGTTAAAAGTGGAGCTGTTCGGTGCATTCGGTAACATGTTTGCCGCGCGCGGTTGGTCGACCACCTTCTACTTCTGGTCGACGACAGCTAATGGTTCTAAATATCGCGCCGTGGACCTCTACTTTGGCAACGTCAGCCACTACAGTCCGAGCCTCCCACTCTACGTATCCTGCGTCTCAAATCCTTAACTTTGAACCTTTAGAGGTTGAGGTTTAAATTTTTAAATTCGAAGTGCCAGAGTCGCGTCTGGCGCTTTTTTTTAGGGAAGGTGCGAACAGGTCCCGTGCGTGCTCTGCCAGTGCTGGTCAACCTGAGAGAAGTGCCGCAACAAACCCTGTGCGACCGCCTGCACCGAAAGCGCTCTGTGATAAAGCGGCTGGTGGACAACTGCATTAAGCGAGAGCTGATAGTGGCGCACAAGAGTGAGCAGAACAAAAAGGCTAGATACCTGAGCCTGACCGATAAGGGACGGGCCGTGTAAGCTTCAGCCCAGGAGTGTGTAGCTAAAGTGGTCGATGACTTTTATGCACCTTTGATTGCAGATAAACGTCAGCTGCTGCTGTCGCTGTGCAAGCGCCTGATTAAAGAGGATTTGCTGCTGGGAGCAGACTGAGCATCTGTTTCAGTAAGCGATTTATACAGAAACCAAAAAGCCGGGAACTCTGCCCCGGCTTTTTATCAGCGACTCAATGGCAACTGCTGTTTTCCCACACAAACAGGAACAAATCAAACTCTACCGTCAGAACGATTAGAGCACGAAGCGGCTTAAATCTTCGTCCTGAACCAGGTTGTCCAGGTGAGCATTGACATAGTCGGCATCGATCACCATGGTGCTGCCGGAATTGTCGGAAGCCTCATAAGAGATATCTTCCATCAGTCGCTCCATGACTGTGTGCAGACGGCGGGCGCCGATGTTTTCAGTACGCTCGTTGACTTGCCACGCCGCTTGCGCGATACGGTCAATACCGGACTCGGTAAATTCAATGGTCACACCTTCAGTACCCATCAGGGCAACATATTGCTCGGTCAAAGAGAAGTGTGGCTCAGTCAGAATACACTTGAAGTCACCGGCGGTCAGGGCATCCAGTTCGACACGGATTGGCAGACGTCCCTGCAGTTCAGGGATCAGATCCGATGGCTTGGCCATCTGGAACGCACCTGAAGCGATAAACAGGATATGGTCAGTTTTCACCATGCCGTGCTTGGTATTGACTGTGCAGCCTTCCACCAGAGGCAGCAAGTCGCGCTGCACCCCTTCACGGGATACGTCAGGACCTGAGGTTTCACCGCGCTTACAGATCTTGTCGATCTCATCCAGGAACACTATACCGTGCTGTTCTACCAGTTCGATTGCTTTTTCTTTCAGATCTTCCTGGTTTACCAGCTTGGCGGCTTCCTCTTCGATCAGTTGCTTCTGGGCATCTTTGATCTTCATCTTTTTGCGTTTGCTGGCACCCTGGCCCATGTTCTGGAACAGGCTCTGCAGCTGGTTGGTCATCTCTTCCATGCCCGGAGGAGACATAATTTCAACTCCCATCTGTAGGGCAGCGATATCAACTTCAATCTCCTTGTCATCCAGCTGCCCTTCGCGCAGTTTCTTGCGGAACAGCTGGCGGGTATTGGACTGACTTTCGCTTTGGGTGTCGTTGTCCCAGTCGTTTTTTGGTTTGGGCAGCAGAGCGTCCAGAATACGTTCCTCGGCAGCTTCTTCAGCGCGGCTGCGGCATTTGATCATCTGCTCTTCGCGGGTCAGCTTAACGGCCGCATCAGTCAGATCGCGGATGATGGTTTCCACTTCTTTACCCACATAGCCCACTTCGGTGAACTTGGTGGCTTCAACCTTGATGAAAGGCGCCTTGGCCAGCTTGGCCAGACGACGGGCGATTTCGGTTTTACCCACGCCGGTTGGGCCGATCATCAGGATATTTTTTGGGGTTACTTCCTGACGCAGACTGGCATCGAGCTGCATACGGCGCCAGCGGTTGCGCAGGGCGATGGCGACAGAGCGTTTGGCCTTCTGTTGACCGATAATATGGGTGTCCAGTTCGTGGACAATCTCGCGGGGGGTCATTTCAGACATGATTACATCCTTAACGCGCTGTCTTCAGTAAGACAGTTCTTCAATGGTTTTGAATTGGTTGGTGTAGACACAGATATCACCGGCGATGGTCAGCGCTTTTTCAGCAATGTCGCGGGCGCTCAGCTCTGTGTTTTCAAGCAGTGCCAGGGCCGCAGCCTGGGCATAGTTGCCCCCTGAGCCAATGGCCAGCAGATCGTGCTCTGGCTGCACCACATCACCGTTACCTGTGATGATTAGGGAGCTATCATGATCGGCTACCACCAACATGGCTTCTAGCCTGCGCAGGGCGCGGTCTGAGCGCCAGTCTTTGGCCAGCTCAACGGCGGATTTCAGCAAGTGGCCCTGATGCATCTCCAGCTTGGCTTCAAAGCGTTCAAACAGGGTGAAGGCATCGGCGGTGCCACCGGCAAAACCGGCCAATACCTTATTGTTGTAAAGACGACGGACTTTTCTGGCGTTGCCTTTCATCACTGTGTTGCCCAGAGATACCTGGCCATCACCTGCGATAACCACGTGGTTGTTACGGCGTACTGATACGATTGTGGTCACGTTAGATCCTCTCAAGTTGCCAGCAATAACAGCATTGCTGCTGGTCGAAAAATACCAGCTCGATTAGGTATATGCTGACCTGTGAACCTACCCGGGAGCTCAATTCAAGGCGCATTGATCGCGCAAGAATGGGTCGATTTTAGAGCAATGCAACACTGAAGTGAGTTTCCTGATTGGTTGCCACTGAAGCAGAACAGATACCTAATGGAACTGACATACGATATGGGGACGGACTAATGGGAATGCAAGGGGAAAAATGATTTGTTACAGCGATCGCACGCGGCAGCGGACAAAAAAACAGCCCCGCGTGATATGGGGCTGAAAAGTAATTTTTGTAACTGAATAAGTGAGTTAGCCTTCCCAAAACCAGATCAGACAGCCGTGTATCCCAGCGCGTTGCAGCACATGGCGCTGACGCTCGGCGGCACGTTTGGTGTCGTAGGGCCCCAGCACCACCTTGTACCAGGTGCCACTGCTGCCCTCAGTCTGACGCACATGGGCTTCCAGCCCCTGGAAGGCGATCATGGCCTTGAGCTCATCCGCCTGAGATTTCATCTTGAATGACGCACACTGCATCTGATACGGGCGGCTGGGGCCCTGAGGCTGTTGGGGCAGATCCACCAACACTTCTTTATTCTCCAGCTCAGACTGATAAGTCCACTCATCCCTGGGCTTGGGAGGCAGAGCATCCGGGTCATTTTTAGGTGCCGGTTTGGGCTGAGGCTGAGGCGCTTCAACCTGGTCGGCTGGCGCAGAATCCGAACTCCCATAGATGCTCCACAAAAAGTAACTAAAGCAGGTTAGTCCGATAACTGCTATCGCCGCCAATACCGCAGGGAAGCGCCTGGTCGGCGCAGCCTTGATATTGCGGCCGGTCGTGCGGGGTTTTGCTGGACTGCGAGGTTTACGATTGGCATAGTCCCGGGTCATGGATTACATGCGCTCCAGTGTCTCGATGCCCAGCAGATTAAGACCCTGTTTCAGAGTCTTAGCGGTCAGTTGGCTCAGTAGCAGACGGCTGTGCTTCTGCGCTTCAGTCTCGGCATTGAGCACAGGACAGGCTTCGTAAAAGCTAGAGAAAGCGCCCGCCAGTTCAAACAGGTAACCACACAGTACGTGTGGATGACCTTTGCTGACCATGCGGCTGAGTACTTCGCCAAACTGGGCCAGCTTGTTACCCAGCTCTTTCTCTTTTTCATGATCCAGGCTGAGAGTGGCGCCGGACAGATCGATCTCTTCCACGCGCTTGAAGATACCGGCCACGCGAGTGTAAGCGTATAACAGGTATGGCGCTGTGTTGCCTTCAAAGCTCAGCATCTGCTCGAAGCTGAAGATGTAGTCGCTGGCGCGGTTCTTGGACAGATCAGCATATTTTACTGAGCTGGTGCCCACCACTTTGGCAATGTGTGCCAGTTCCTGCTCGTCCATGTCAGGATTCTTGCTGCGTACCAGTTCCAGTGCCCGGGCATTGGCTTCTTCCAGCAGATCCACCAGTTTCACCACGCCGCCGGAGCGGGTCTTGAATGGACGACCGTCTTCGCCGTTCATGGTGCCAAAGCCCAGGTGCTCCAAGCTCATGGCCTCAGGCGCGAAACCGGCTGTCTTGGCCAGCGAGAATACCTGCTGGAAGTGCAGTGCCTGACGCTGATCCACAAAGTACAGGATGCGATCGGCTTTCAGCACGTTGGCACGGTAACGGATCGCAGCCAGATCGGTGGTGGCATATAGATAACCGCCGTCGGCCTTCTGAATGATCACCGGTAGTGGCTCGCCTTCCTTGTTATGGAACTCCTCCTGGAATACGACTTTGGCGCCGCCACTTTCTGAGAGCAGGCCTTTGGCATCCAGATCTTTGACTACCTGAGGCAGATCATCATTGTAGGCTGACTCGCCGTGAACATCGGCCTTGGTCAGGCTCACGCCCAGACGCTCGTAGATGTCCAGACAGTGGCTCATGGAGATATCGTTGAATTCGCGCCACAGATTCAGGCAGTACTCGTCGCCGGACTGCAGTTCGACCACCAGATGACGGGCGCGGGTAGCAAAATCGGCAGATTCATCGAAGCGCAGCTTGGCAGCACGGTAGAAGATTTCCAGATCTGACAGTTCCAGTTTGGCCTGCTGCCCTTTTTCAGCCTGCAGTTCTTCCATATAGGCCAGCAGCATGCCGAACTGGGTCCCCCAGTCACCTACATGGTTTTGACGGATCACCTTGTGACCCAAAAATTCCAGCGCGCGGGCACAGGCGTCACCGATAATGGTGGAGCGCAGGTGACCGACGTGCATCTCTTTGGCCAGGTTAGGGGAGGAGTAGTCCACCACAATTGTCTTGGCGGCAGGCAGTGTCAGCCCCAGTTTGTCGTCGGCCAGCGCGGCCATCAACTGATCCGCCAAGGCGTTTTCATCAATGAAGAAGTTGATAAAGCCCGGACCTGCGATTTCGACTTTGGCCACGTGGCTGGAGGCCGGCAGGTTGTCGATCAGCAACTGAGCTAATTCGTGGGGGGGCTTGCCGGCGGCTTTGGTCATCATCATGGCCAGATTGGTTGCCAGATCTCCGTGGCTCTTATCCTTGGTTCGATCCACCTGGATCCGCGGCTCAAAATCAGCCGGTACAATACCTTGCTGTTTCAGGGAGTCGACAGTTTGCTCAAGTAACGATTGGATATGTGATTTCATGGCGTAACTTTATCCACAACTTATGGCTTGATAATTGGGGAAGGTGTCAACGAGTCCTGCTCGGGCCTCGGGCATATATCTCGGGCCTCGGGCATATATTATAGTGTGGACTGATTTACACTTTCCTTACCGAATAACCGTTCATTCTAACGGTTAGTGACGAACAAATGCTATCTCTGGCATGAGTTTTTATTGTACAGGTGTGCATAGCTGTATTGGTCTGTTTGTGATTGCTTGCATTGTCAACATGGTATCGGGCCACCGACTGACTTGATCTGCAAGTCTGGGGGAATTGGTACAATTGGGAATGGATTGTTATATCCGTGTGGGGATTCCTTTAAATCGCAGGCAAAGCGCCTTTGGCCGCGGTGCTTTTGCGTTTCAATGCTTGCGTTTTCCCTGGCTTGCCAGTAAAAATCGACCCATCCTCTCTCAGGTATTTTCCGGACTGATGTTGCGTCCTTTATCTCTTGGCTGCTTATTACTGCTGTTATTGGCTGTGTTGTTATTGGCGCAGGCCCAGGTGTTGCTTGGCGGCAGGGTAATTGGTACGGCTGTGCCTTTGCCGCTACCTCAGTTGTTGCTGTTGCCGGTGTTTCTTGACGTGCCAAAGCTTTTGCGTTGGCTCAGGGATTACCTGAGATACGACAGTATCAGACTGGACGGTTGGCAGGAGTCAAATCTGCAATTCAGGTTTATCCAGTCACGCCAATGAGAGGCGGCTTATTTCTCCCGTCCCAATTGAATTGGTAACTCTTTGCCTGTTTGTAATTCGGAGCTTAACATGCTGGACTCCATCTATACCGTGCTGGCTGCCCTTTGGCACCAGGACTTCAACGCCCTGCTGACCCCAGGCAGCGCCACTCTGATCTACCTGTGTGTGGGTACGCTGATTTTTCTTGAGAGCGGCTTTATTCCTGCTGCCCCCTTTCCCTGTGACTCTGTTGTGGTGTTATCTGGCACGCTGGCTGCGGTGGGCGTCATTGACCCGCTGCTGATACTGGTGATACTGATAGTATGCGCGGCGGTGGGCAGCTGGATGGCCTATCTGCAGGGGCGTTGGCTCAATCGCCTGCCGATAGTGCAGCGTTGGATTGATTCGGTACCGTCAGAGAAATTGCAGATGGTTGATAAGTTACTTGGCCGTCATGGGTTGGTGGCGCTGTTTTGTGCCCGTTTTGTACCAGTGGTGCGCTCGCTGCTGCCGTTGATGATGGGGATGCGGGTAAAAGAAGCACCCAAATTCCATTATTTTTCCTGGCTCAGCGCCACGCTCTGGACTTTGTTGTTGGTGGGGCTGGGATATCTGCTGCCTTCTTTACCGGAGCCTATAAGTAAAACAATAACCATGGGACTCATGGCTGCCCCTGTGATGACCTTCTGTATCGCCGTGACCAGCTGGATTGCCCTGAAACTGCGCTGCAAATTCCGCTGACAGGCGGATTGGGATTCAGATTGTGATGAGCCCATCTGCTGTTATCCGGGAATGACACATTAACAATCAGTCCCGATAACCAGCCGCATGCAGCCTTGATGGTAAACCTCTTGGCTGCTGTTTTTACAGGTAAACATTACAAAAAATTCATCAAATGTCGCACCGGGAGGCGGGCGATTGGGTGTACCCTATGCTTAGGGCAATTTACCCTAGTAGCGCTCGGCGTCAGTGCCTTTGGCGTGAGCCACTTTCCCGTGTTTTATCATCGGAGTAAAAGATGTTGGACTCCCTGCAAACTGTCTTATCAGCCCTTTGGCATCAGGACTTTACCACCCTGATGGCGCCCGGGAGTGCGCAACTGATCTACCTTTGTGTCGGTACCCTTATTTTGCTGGAAAGTGGTTTTATTCCGGCTGCGCCCCTGCCCTGTGATTCAGTGGTGATCCTCTCCGGTACGCTCGGAGCTGTAGGGGTGGTTGTTCCACTGTCGATGCTGAGCATTATTGTCGTCGCTGCTGCCTTGGGCAGTTGGCTTGCCAATCTGCAGGGCAAGTGGCTCAATCGTTTGCCTCTGGTGCAGCGCTGGGTCGATTCTGTGCCCTCTGACAAGTTGCAGACTGTTGATAAGCTGCTCAGACGTCACGGGTTAGTCGCACTGTTCAGCGCCCGCTTTATTCCTGTGGTGCGTTCATTGTTACCGTTAATGATGGGGATGCGCCTGCAGCGTCGGCGTACCTTTCAGTATTTTACCTGGCTGAGCGCTTTTATCTGGGGCTGTTTGTTGGTGGGACTGGGGTATTTGTTACCGTCACTGCCGGAAAATGTCAGCAGGGTAGTGACCATGCTCCTGATGGCGGCGCCTGTGATTACTTTGTGTCTGGCCATCAGCAGTTGGGTGATCTACAAGTTCATGGGCAGACCCAAAAAGAAGACAGCTTAGCCACGCAAAGGGGAGAGTGAAGTGGTTCTCTACTTTTGTGGATGACGGTAAAAGCGCCCCCGGGCGCTTTTTTATTCCTGCTGTTGCTGGTCATGCCAATGGATTGTGCCGCTGGATCTGCACATCGCCTTTACTTCGGCTTTATCCGGCGGCTAGGGGAAGTGGTTGGTGCTGTGCCTGATAAACCTATTTTTCCGGCACTTGTGTTGAGCCGCCTCGACATAGCACCACTATGACTTCGGCAACTCGCAAGCCACATGGATGTGCGAATGTCATTCTCGCACGACTATCCGGATATAGGAGGTAGAGCAACGCAGGAGCAGTTGCCGAGGAGCCGTTAATGGCCTTGTCTCAAGCGCATTGAACTCCCCGCTTAAACAGATCAATGACTAAATGGAATTGGTATAAGCATTGGGATCGGTCTCAGGCTGAAATCCCAGCAGCTAACTGCTTTTCCACCAGCTTTTCCGGACCGGAAGCCTGAAACAACACAAACTCCAGCCTGCTCATATCCCGGAGATCCGCCACCTGATTGATGCACATATTAACCGCTTACCTTTGGTAAATTGCAATTTATTCAGACTGATATGCCTAATCTCAGCCTGCACATCGGCCGCCGGGAGTCAGCCCGGCTGCAATCTTGCTATACCCACAGCGGCACTCTTGGGCTGAGTCTCCATCCTTCACAAATCATTCCCTTAGGGTAAACTAAGCAACCATCCAGTTATGATTTACGCCCATATGCCCCTGTTTGTAGAGGTTTCCCTGCCAGTCCCGTTAAGACGCGATTTCAGTTACCGTCTGCCGGAACATTTCCCCACACCGGTTATCGGTGCAAGAGTCAGGGTTCCCTTTGGCAGACAACAGCTTATCGGACTGATCAGCGGCGTCTCTGAGCAATGCGATCTCGACCCTAAACTAATCAAGCCCATCAGCGAGTTACTCGACATCGAAGCCCTGTTACCTGAGCCTCTTTACAAACTTACCCAGTGGGCTGCCCGTTACTACTTCTGCAGTCATGGTCAGATGCTTAGCCAGGCAATCCCGGCGGCACTGCGCAAAGGTGCTGATGCCAAGCGCGCAACCATCACCCAGCTGCACCTGGCAGAAGCGGGCAAAGCAGCAGTTCCTGCGATGCTCAAGCGTGCCCCGGCTCAGCAAAAAATCCTGATAGAACTGGCCAAATCCCACCTGACCGATGAAGAATTCAATGCCCTTGAACTGAGCAAAGCCGGGCTAAAGGCATTGCTGGACAAAGGGTGGGTGCACAAGCACCAACTGCTGATGAGTCCGGATTTAAGCTGGCGCCAACATCTGCAGATGGATGAGCAGCCCCATAAGCTCAATAAGGAACAGGCCATCGCGGTAGCGGCCATGACCCAGGCGGATAACTTCAGCTCAACCCTGCTTGAGGGCATTACCGGCTCAGGCAAAACCGAGGTCTATCTGGCAACCTTGGAGCATCACCTCAAACAGGGCAGACAGGCGCTGATCCTGGTACCGGAAATCGGCCTGACGCCACAAACCATCAACCGTTTTCGCCGCCGTTTTCGGGTCAAGGTGGCGGTCATTCATTCGGGGCTGACCGACAACGCCCGTCTGAATGCTTGGCGTGATGCGCGCTGCGGCGAGGCTGCAATCATCATTGGCACCCGCTCAGCGCTGTTTACCCCGATGAAATATCCCGGGGTGATCATTCTGGACGAAGAGCACGACGCTAGCTTCAAACAGCAGGAAGGGGTCGGCTACCATGCCCGGGATCTGGCGGTGATGCGTGGCCATCTGGAAGGGATCCCGGTGATCCTCGGCTCAGCGACCCCCTCGCTGGAATCCCTTAACAATGCCCTTAACGGCCGTTATCGCCATCTGATCCTGAGCAAACGAGCCGGCGCCGCGCAGAATGTACGACAGGGGATCATAGATATCCGCAGCCAACCACTCACCGCCGGCCTGTCACAGCCTCTTATCAATGAGATGCGCCTGCATCTGGATGCCGGTAATCAGGTACTGCTGTTCCTCAACCGTCGTGGCTTTGCCCCTGCGCTGTTGTGCCATGAATGCGGTTATCTGCATGAGTGCGATCGCTGTGATGCCTTCTTCACCCTGCATCAACAGCTAGGGGAAATCTGCTGCCACCACTGTGGCAACCAGTACCCCATTCCCCGCCAATGCCACAACTGCGGCAGTACCATGTTGCTCGGTCAGGGCGTTGGTACAGAGCAACTAGCCGCAGAGCTTGAAAAGCTCTTCCCAAAACATCCGGTAGTCCGCATCGACAGGGACACCACCCGCCTCAAAGGCTCGCTGGAGCAACATCTGAATGCCATTCACCGGGGCGAGTACAAAATACTTGTCGGCACTCAGATGCTGGCCAAGGGTCACCATTTCCCGGATGTGACTCTGGTCGGTCTGCTGGATGTCGATGGCGCCTTGTTCAGTGCCGACTTCCGCGCCCCGGAGCGCTTCGGTCAGCTTTATACCCAGGTCGCCGGTCGGGCAGGGCGGGCCGCCAAACCCGGTACCGTGCTGCTGCAAACCCATCAGGGAGACAATCCGGTATTGCGGGATCTGATACAGCGTGGCTACAGCGAATTTGCCCGCAGCCAACTGCAGGAGCGGCAACAGGCCTTGCTGCCACCAGCCTGGCATATGGTGCTGGTGCGGGCCGAGGCTCACAATCCCCGGGATGCTGATGAGTTTTTGTCGCAGATAGTAGCCATGTTACCCAGAGATAAAGACTTTGAAGTCATAGGGCCGATGCCGGCCCCGCTAGACAGAAAAGCCGGCAAGTACCGGCGTCAGCTGATGTTTCAGGCGAGGGACAGAAGCCGGCTACAGCAGGAGACTGAGCGAATGCTGCCTAAGATTGATTCACTCGCCAGTGCCAAAAAATGCCGCTGGAGCCTCGACAGAGACCCTCAGGATCTACTCTGACGATGCTGCTGCGTCAATAAGCCTTCGATTCCCCTGATTGTCTCACACCTTTTCATTCTTGCGAGTGACAGGGCTCCTGCGCGAAATGATATTACATAGGCGTTAGGGTACATGTTATTGACCGATGGCTGCCGCTGACCCGGTTGTCCCTGTTTCCCCGAAGGATGAGGTCTTGAGATGCCGGATAATTTAAAGCTGGCGACCAGGGATGAGGTGGTTATTGTCAATAATAATTCTAATAATAACGCCAGTGAGAACGCAAAAGGGATCTTTGGGGATCGCCTTGGAGCTGAAATTGAACCAAACGCTCAAAATTGCACTATCGATTATACACCGGGCGAGCCACTCTGACGCATCGGCTGGCGCTATGCTGAGCAACGTAATACCCATGTTTATGGTGCGATACTGGCATTCTATGAAACAAATGAAATTATATTATCTCTGTAATATCAGATGGTTGAATGGGGTGTCTGGCTGAGATGTCCGCCCCATGAACTGTGGCAAAGTGCTGGCGATAAGATTTGGGCCAAGCGAACATTTAAGCAGCTGAGGGCGTCGAATTGATGAGGTTACACGGCAGAAAATCTGCTTGTTTTGGCTGGTAGGATACTGTACTATTGCGCACCCTGAACATATGTCATTAACTGCATGTGGTGTCCGACTTCGGGTTGGAAGAGCGACATGGCCTTAATTTTTGAGGTAATCCAAATGAAACCAGGTATCCATCCTGAATACGCAGAAATCACTGCAACCTGTACCTGTGGTAACGTTATCAAGGTGAACTCTACTGTTGGTAAAGATCTGCACCTGGACGTATGTGGTGCTTGTCACCCATTCTACACAGGTACCCAGAAAGTTGTTGATACCGGTGGTCGTATCGATAAGTTCAACAAGCGCTTCGGCATGCTGGGTGGTAAGAAGTAATTGCGATTGCAATGATTTTTTTGAAAGGTGCCTTCTCGGCGCCTTTTTTGTGTCTGTAACAGGCAGATTTGGTACTTATTAGACAAATTCCTGCTTATCTCGTAAATTTACCAATTAATTTGTCCATTCCGCTCTAATTAACTAAATAACAGCGATTTTTTTGATGGTTTTCCTACAATGAACCCTGCTGAAAGTGGATAACTGATTAGGATCTGTTGCGCGAATTCAACCCCGAAGTGCACCACTCGCTTCATTAAGCTGCTTTGCGTAATTCATCGCTTTCTACTGCATTAACGCTCATTCATGTAGAACAACTACACCACAATCGCGTTGCTTTGTATAAAACAACGACAAAAAACTGCAAAAACCATCTTCAAAGGTCAACAGCCCCTAGGATATTAATCCTGTAAATTCGCGGTTAACTACATTTCTTTATATGACACTCATATGTCACAATATTTTATTTAAATAGGGTGGTGTTTGGCGTATTGTTATGAGCCTGTATACGCAGTTGACAGTCGGTGCCGCTGCCGGACGAGCCGAATCAGGCGGCCGGGGCTGAACTCTTTGCTAAAAAATAAGTTGTTTTTCAGGAAATAAAAATGACAGACCTTCGCCAACAAGCCCTCGATTATCATCAATTCCCTGTACCGGGCAAAACCGCCGTTTGCCTGACCAAACCTGCACGCACCAGCAAGGATCTGGCTCTGGCATACAGTCCTGGGGTGGCCGAGCCGGTACGTGAAATTGCGTCCAACCCAGCCAATGCCTACCGTTATACTAACAAGGGCAACACTGTGGCGGTTATCTCCAACGGCACTGCTATTCTGGGTCTGGGAAATCTTGGGCCGCTGGCATCCAAGCCGGTGATGGAAGGTAAGGCGTTGCTGTTTAAGCACTTCGCCAATATTGATGCGACAGATATTGAAGTGAAGCATCGCACCACTGAAGAGTTTATTCATACCGTTGAAGCGATCGCCGATACCTTCGGTGGTATTAACCTGGAAGACATCAAAGCGCCTGAGTGTTTCGAGATTGAGCGCGAACTGATTGAGCGTTGCGCCATTCCGGTATTCCACGACGACCAACACGGCACCGCCATCGTGACTGTCGCCGGTATGATCAACGCGTTGGAAATTCAGGGCAAAGAACTGAGCAAGGCAGTATTTGTGTGTATGGGTGCCGGTGCCGCAGCCATCGCCTGTATGACCATGTTGGTGAAGTGCGGTGCCCAGCGCGAAAACATCTACATGCTGGATCGCAAGGGCGTGCTGCACACCCGTCGTGATGACTTGAATGAATACAAGCAGCTGTTTGCCAACAATACTGACAAGCGTACTTTGCAGGACGTGATTGCTGGTGCTGATGTATTCCTGGGGCTGTCAGGTCCGGAACTGCTGACTGAAGATGTCATCAAGCTGATGGCGGATAAGCCGGTGATCTTTGCTTGCTCCAACCCGGATCCCGAGATCAAGCCTGAGCTGGCTTACGCTGTGCGGCAGGATCTGATCATGGGTACTGGTCGCAGCGACTACCCCAACCAGGTGAACAACGTGCTGTGCTTCCCATTCATTTTCCGTGGTGCGCTGGATGTCCGTGCTAGCCGGATCAATGACGAGATGAAGATTGCTGCGGTGCGCGCTATCGCCGAACTGGCCAAAGAGCCTGTTCCTGAGTCGGTACTTGCTGCCTATGAAGGGGTAACAGAAATGCGTTTTGGCGCTCAATACGTGCTGCCAAAGCCGATGGATCCCCGGTTGCTGCCACGCATTGCCAAGGCCGTTGCTGAAGCTGCAATTGCATCCGGTGTCGCACAGTTGACTGAACTGCCACCGGGCTACATGGATTAATTCCACCATTCATTATGCTGTGATGTAAAAAAGAACTACAGGGACGTGGTGCCCCTTTTTTTATTTTGGCGGGTTATTGAAAGGCGAGCCTGTTCGTCATTTTTGTAGTGTCACAGAGCTTGTCAAGGAGTTGGGCTGTTTGCAGTAAATTGCGCCTTGCATTTGCTGATTTTATGCCTTGGCAGAGTATGCACGGATATTATTCCCATCTTCCTTACAGTTAATAGCACTGACAAATACACAATCCATATTGCAGACTGTCTTTTTAAAGTAGCTGGTTGCCTTTTAACGGGTACTTCGAAATAATCAGATCTCTTCAGTCCGACTGCAGACATAATACCGATTACAGCGCTGTTTGCAGCAGAAATTGAAGTGATACCGTTTACAGTTATTTGATTTTGTTGGGTGCATGTTTGTCGACGTTTTTGGCGGTGACCAGAGCAATAAAAAGGTCAGACCCATTTGCGTATTCGCATTGACTATTTAAGTGGTAGATGCCGATTATGAAGTTAACACGCATGCTGACAAAAAAAATTGGTGAGTTTCTGGTTGGTGTCACTGGAGGCTGTTGCCTTCCTGTTTATGCTGTTCTCCTTCTCCAGTTATGTTCATCTTACTTCCCGATTTCAACAGCAGCAGGTTGTTGAGCTGCAGTCCTTGTTGCAGGTGGAGTATCAAAAGCAACACTATGAACATATCAACCAGTGGTTGCCTGCTATTCTTCAGACTTTTGATACTCAATCGTTTGATTTAATTGAAAATGGTAATTCGCTGTACAGCTATCGGGCTGAACAGTTGTCAGACTCACCTGTGCTTTACTGGCAGCAATTATCGCGCAATCCGAATTGGCAGATGCGTCTGGAGTTACCCCGTCCTTATACTTTTATCGCGCCGAATTGGCAGGAAATAGCGGTCATCTGTGTGACTTTGCTGTCTTTGATGTTACTGGTCAGCTGGGCCTGGTTGTGGCTGCGCCGTCAGATGCAGGGCATTGAGGAGTTGTCTGCCCGAAGTCAGCAGATCCTCTCCGGAGATTACCAAAATGCATTGCAAAGCGAGGGTAATGCTCAGCCCAGGGTGATCAATAAGGCACTGACTGAATTGCTTAACGCACTGGAAGATGCCAGCGCAGAGCGTACCCGTTTTGATCAGTTTATCCGTACTAATATATTCCTGGATCTCCGGACCCGTGTGGGTAACCGGCTGTTTCTTAATAACCGTCTTGAGGCGCTCAGTTACCAGCAACGCATGATAGTGCCAGGTACTTTGTATCTGATAGTACTGGAGGGGCTGAAACACGTTAAAGCCCATCATGGCACTGATGTACTCAACGAGCTGTTGGATACGTTAAACGATGGCATTAATAAGGTACTGAGTGTGCAACCCAACAGCCTGCTGGCACGTCGTGCCAGTAATCAATTTGCTGTGGTGGTGCCGCAATTATCGCTGGCTGAAGCTGATCAACTGGCAGAGCGGTTGCTCAGGTTGTGTGTATCTCAGCTGGATGTGATAACAGCGAAGAAAGGCCGATGTTATATCAGTGCGGCCTACTTTCGTGAAGGTGATCCCAGCGGGCAACTGATGGATGAGGCGGAGATGGCTCTCAAGGCCGCACAGCTTCAGGATGCCTCTAACTGGTTTATGTATGACAAAGGCGCGGTGGATGAAGAGTTCGCCAAGGGGTCTGTGCGCTGGCGCTCGCTGTTGGAGTGGGCTTTGGCTCACAGGGGAGTTTCTGCCTATGGCCAGTGGCGTTGTTGCCTAAATCGAGGGAACTATTGTCTAACTCAGTGATCTGATCTCGTAAGCATCAATACGAGGCAGGCTACATGGGTAAGTC
>JAJNAU010000066.1:13323-16751 GCA_021462625.1 Shewanella sp. | reverse complement strand
ATGGGGCTGCTGGGACCCAAATTTGTCGCTATGAAACAGCAACATGCCACCTTGCTTGAATGGCTGGATGCCAGATTCCAGCATGCCGGTCTGTCAAGGCTGGCGATGGTGTCGCTGGTGCTGGGTTTTGTCGCCATGATTACCGTGCAGTTTATCGGTGGGGCGCGACTGTTTGCCGGGGTCAGTGGTATCAGCTATGAGGTGGGTTTGGTGATTTTTGTACTCACTGTGCTGGCTTATACCCTGACAGGTGGATTTCGTGCGGTGGCAACCACAGATGCAGTGCAGGGCATCGTCATGCTGGCCGGGGTGCTGCTTTTGCTGTTTGCTGTGATAACCACTCCCGGTTTTGGCGACAAGCTCGGAGCGCTGGCGGCGAGCAAACCGGCGCTGTTCAGCCCTATGGGCGGAGAGCAGCAACTGGGCTGGCCCATGATGCTGTCATTCTGGGTGCTGATCTGTTTCGGTACTCTGGGACTGCCCCATACTGTGGTGCGCTTGCTGGCAGTAAAAGATAAAGCTGCGCTTGGCCGTGGCATCGTCTGGGGCACCCTGATAAGCACCTTTATGACACTGGTGCCTCATCTATGCGGCTTCTTTGGACGGGCTTTATTTCCCGAGCTTAAGGTGCCGGACACCATTATGCCGACCCTTATCAGTGGGCTGTTCTCCCCCTGGGTTGGCGGTATTTTATTGGCGGCGCCGATCGCCGCTGTTATGTCATCGGTAGACTCCATGCTGCTGCAATCGGCTGTCACCATGATCCGTGATGCGTTGGTAAGGGAGCGTCGACAGTTTACTGCCGAAGAACTCAGCAGCAAGGCGCAGCTGCGCTATACCCGCAGCGCCATGGTGGCCATCACTGCGCTGGCGGCCTGGTGGGCGCTGAAGCCGCCGGACATGATTGTCTGGCTGAATCTTGCGGCTTTTGGTGCGTTGCAGGCCGTATTCCTGTGGCCAGTAATTGCAGGTCTGTTCTTAAGGTGGGTGTCCGGTCATGCTGCTTTCGCGGCAATGCTGACCGGTCTTGTGAGTTATCTGGGGCTTTTGCTGCTCTTGCCATTGCCAGCCAAAGTGCATCCGATTGTGCCGGCACTGTGTCTGTCGGCGGTGGCCATGTTATTGGTGTGCGCCCTTGAGCGATTGAAAGCCGGGGATACTGAGTCTGTTTAAACTCCCCATATTTTTTGCCTGATCATGTGTGCGATCTCAAAGATTTCGCCGGTTTACTCTGGGCGGGATTTACTGATTGGTTTATATTGCCCGTCTTTAACATAATAATCGGCAATATATATGGCCTTGCATCAACAAATTGCTTCCCAGAGTGGAGCGCCATCCCGTGGATGGCAGATGCCTGACACTCTGGTCATCATCTTTTTCGTGGCGTTTGCTGCCGCGCTGCTGACTTACTGTGTCCCTATTGGTTCCTTCCAGATCCAGGAAATTCATTATGAGGTCGAGGGCGTGGAAAAGATCCGGGAAGTGGTCAATCCGGAATCCTTTCGTTATGCCCTGAATGATGCGGGCGAGCCCCTTAAGCAGCCTGTTGCTCTGTTCGAAGGTGGCGGTGGCGTCGGCTTTCTGAATTTTGCCTTTGAAGGCCTGACTTCCGGCTCCAAATGGGGCAGCGCCATTGGCGTCATCATGTTTATGCTGGTGATCGGCGGCTCCTTCGGAGTGGTGATGACCACAGGCACGATTGATAACGGTATTTTGCGCCTTATCGACAAGACCCGCGGCAGTGAGAAGTTGTTCATTCCGGCACTGTTCACCCTGTTTTCTCTTGGTGGCGCCGTATTTGGTATGGGTGAGGAAGCAATTGCCTTTGCCATCATTATCTGCCCTTTGATGATACGTATGGGGTATGACGGTATGACCACTGTGATGGTCACCTATGTGGCCACTCAGATCGGATTTGCCAGCAGTTGGATGAACCCGTTCGGGGTCGCGATTGCTCAGGGGATCGCCGGCGTGCCCGTGTTGTCCGGTATCGAGGTGCGACTGCCTATGTGGCTGGGCTTTACCTTGCTGGGCATCGCCTTCACCATGCGTTATGCCTCAAGAATCCAGAAGAGCCCGACGCTATCTTACAGCTACCACTCGGATGCTCATTTCCGCCAGCAGCAGGCCAGATCCTGTCTCGACAATCGCTTCAATCTGGGTGATTGGCTGGTGTTGGCAGCCATTGCCGGCACTATCGTCTGGGTTGTGTGGGGGGTTGTGGTCCACGCCTGGTTTATTCCCGAAATCGCCAGCCAGTTTTTTACCATGGGGATTATTGTCGGGATTATTGGTGTGGCGTTCAGACTCAACGGCATGACCATAAACACTATGGCCCGCAGCTTCAAACAGGGCGCGGCGACTATGATTGAACCTGCTTTGTTGGTGGGCTGTGCCTCGGGCATTTTGCTGCTGCTTGGCGGTGGCAAGGCGACTGAGCCCAGTGTGCTCAATACTGTTCTGAACGCCGCCGGTCAGGGCATTGGCCAGCTGCCGGACGTGGTTTCCGCTTGGTTTATGTATCTGTTCCAGTCGGTGTTCAATTTCTTTGTGACCTCAGGTACAGGTCAGGCTGCACTGACCATGCCTCTGATGGCCCCGCTGGCTGACATTGTGGGTGTAAGCCGTCAGGTGGCGGTACTGGCATTTCAACTAGGTGACGGGTTTACCAATATCCTGGTACCAACATCGGCATCTTTGATGGCTACCTTGGGGGTTTGCCGCGTTGACTGGGGCGACTGGTTGAAGTTTATCTGGCGCTTTATGCTGATGCTTGTTGCTGGATCTAGTGTGATGGTGATTGTAACCCATTACCTGGGGTTTGTGTAAGCAACTGGCTTGATACCAATTGCACAGCAGCAAAAGGCGCCTGATGGCGCCTTTGAAAGAAGTGTTTGATTAGGATCAACAGACCCTGGCAAAGGTCAGCGGCGGCTGTCTATTTTGTCGAACTCTCTAGCTGGCTTACCGATATACAGCTGACGTGGACGGCTGATCTTGTGATCAGGTTGATCCAGCATCTCTTTCCAGTGAGCAACCCAGCCAGAGGTACGGGCCAGCGCAAAAATCACGGTAAACATGCTAGTGGGAATGCCTATGGCCTTCATGATGATGCCTGAGTAGAAGTCCACGTTGGGGTACAGCTTCTTGGAGATGAAGTACTCATCGCTCAGCGCGATACGCTCCAGCTCCATGGCGACATCCAGCAGTGGATCATCAATCTTGAGCTCTTCAAGCACTTCGTGGCAGGTGTCACGCATCACTTTGGCACGGGGGTCAAAGTTTTTGTAAACCCGGTGACCAAAGCCCATTAGACGGAATGGATCATTCTTGTCTTTGGCTCGCTCGATAAACTCAGGAATGCGATCAACGGTACCGATTTCTTCCAGCATGTTGAGACAGGCTTCGTTGGCACCACCATGGGCAGG
>JAJNAU010000066.1:0-13313 GCA_021462625.1 Shewanella sp. | reverse complement strand
CCACACAAAGAGGCAATAACGGCAGCAATACAGGCAAATGGGTTGGCACCTGAGGAGCCTGCCAAACGGACGGTAGAGGTCGATGCGTTTTGCTCATGATCTGCGTGCAGTACGAAAATGCGATCCATCGCACGTTCAATGATAGGATTCACCACATAATCTTCGCAGGGGATGGCAAACATCATCTGCAGAAAATTACCCGCGTAGCTCAGATTATTGCGTGGGTAGACAAATGGTTGACCGACAGAGTACTTGTAGCACATGGCTGCAATAGTCGGCATTTTGGATACCAGGCTGAATGCTGCGTTTTTCCGGTGGGCTGGATTGTTAACATCCAGCGAATCCTGATAAAACGCAGACAATGCACCCGTAACACCACACAGCATGGCCATCGGGTGAGCATCACGGCGGAAACCACGGAAGAAAAATGCCAGTTGCTCGTGCACCATGGTGTGGTTTTTTACGGTTTCAACAAACTTGGCAAATTCTGCTTTGGTCGGCAATTCGCCATAAAACAACAAATAGCAGACTTCCAGAAAATTGGACTCTTCTGCCAGCTGTTCAATTGGGTACCCCCTGTGTAACAGGATCCCCTGGTCGCCGTCTATGTAGGTAATTGCTGATTCGCAGGACGCGGTAGCCAGAAAGCCTGGGTCAAAAGTGAAGTAACCTGAGCTTCCTAACTTGCTGATATCAATGACATCATGTCCAGCTGTCCCTTGTTTTATCGGTAGATCAATTGAGCCATTTTCAGGCAATCCCAATTTGGCTTTTAAATCAGCCATACCCCGTTCTCCTTACTTCGATTCCTATGTGAGTGTGGCATATCAAATCAGCCATACTTTACAGCTAACATAGATCTCATTTCAATTTAAATAAGCGCTTAAATTGACTAGACCTTGGTCTGCATGGCAGTGGTTTACCATGTACAATCTGGATTTGGCGGATTCAAGCCTCAAAAAAATGAGGTTTCTATAATGTGACGTTTGTGTTTGACATTTAGCACTTGTATACTTTAACCGCCCACCAGTAGTTGCAAGCGCACTTATCTGAATATCATTTTGTTTACAAGCGAAGTTAGTGATATGTGGGTTGGTAAACCGTTTGTTTAAAAATATCGCACTTTCCCTAAAGTGTTCATGACATTGGTCATGAGATGGCGGTTTTACAAACGATTTTAATAACAAAAATAGTGCTCAATGGAGCTGAGTGAGCAGAAAGTGAAAAAGCAAAGACCTGTCCATTTAGATCTGCAGACTATTCGTTTCCCTGCGACTGCAATCGCATCCATTCTTCATCGCATATCCGGTGTCATCATGTTGTTTGCCGTCGGCATTCTGATTTGGTTGCTCAACACTTCGTTGTCTTCCGCTCAGGGCTTTGCCGAGGTTCAGGCACTGTTTGATACCTTGGTAGTGAAGTTCGTCATCTGGGGTATTCTGACCGCACTGGGCTATCACATTTTGGCGGGTCTCCGTCATCTGGTGATGGATACTGGTCGCTGGGAAGAACTGGATTCAGGTGCGGCGTCAGCCAAGGCCACTTTTGTGCTGGCGATTGTGTTTTCTGTAGTTGTGGGGATCTGGGTATGGTAACGAATGCAGCAAGTTTTGGTCGCAGTGGCGTCCATGATTTCATCCTGATACGTGCCAGTGCGGTGATACTGGCTTCTTACGCCATCTTTCTGGTTGCTTTTATAGCACTCAGCTCGCCCCTGAACTTTGAGGTCTGGCGAGGCCTGTTTGCGTCGCTGCCAATGAAGATATACACCTTGGTTGCCTTGGTGGCGCTGCTGATCCACGCCTGGATCGGTGTCTGGCAGGTACTGACCGACTATGTCAAAAACATAGCGCTACGCGGTGTATTGCAATTCGCCTTTGTTGTGGCTGCTTTGAGTTATCTGGCAGCAGGCTTGATTATCGTATGGGGTGTTTAAGTGAGTATTCCAGTTCGCGAATTTGATGCCGTGGTAATCGGCGCAGGCGGTGCGGGTATGCGTGCTGCACTGCAAATCTCCAAGGAAGGCAAGAGCTGTGCGCTGTTGTCTAAAGTATTCCCGACCCGATCTCACACTGTGTCCGCACAGGGCGGAATTACTGTTGCACTGGGCAATGCCCATGAAGACAACTGGGAATTCCACATGTATGACACAGTTAAAGGTTCCGATTTTATCGGTGATCAGGATGCTATCGAATACATGTGCCAGACCGGTCCTGAAGCCATTATTGAGCTTGAGCACATGGGCCTGCCATTTTCCCGTTTCGATAACGGCACTATTTATCAGCGTCCTTTTGGTGGTCAGTCCAAGAACTTTGGCGGCGAGCAGGCCGCCCGCACCGCGGCAGCCGCCGACCGTACCGGTCACGCTCTGCTGCACTGTCTGTACCAGCAAAACGTTAAAAACAAAACCCAGGTGTTCTCCGAATGGTATGCCTTGGATCTGGTCAAAAATGAAG
Organism: Shewanella sp.; assembly: GCA_021462625.1. Taxonomy (GTDB): domain Bacteria; phylum Pseudomonadota; class Gammaproteobacteria; order Enterobacterales; family Shewanellaceae; genus Shewanella. Next base: position 10,857 of record JAJNAU010000066.1, on the reverse strand, counting down.
ACGGTGCCATAGTCGGTTGTACCGCTATCGACATCGAAAGCGGCGAAATCGTGTACTTCAAGGCCAAAGCCACGGTGTTGGCAACCGGTGGTGCCGGCCGTATCTATGCCTCAACCACTAATGCCCACATCAACACCGGTGACGGTGTCGGCATGGCATATCGTGCCGGCGTGCAGCTGCAGGACATGGAAATGTGGCAGTTCCATCCAACCGGTATTGCCGGTGCCGGTGTACTGGTTACTGAAGGGTGCCGCGGTGAAGGTGGCTACCTGCTGAATAAAGACGGCGAACGCTTTATGGAGCGTTACGCGCCAAATGCCAAGGACCTCGCGTCCCGTGACGTGGTGGCCCGCTCCATGATGACCGAGATCCGTGAAGGCCGTGGTTGTGATGGTCCAATGGGACCACACATCAAGCTGAAACTGGATCACCTGGGTAAAGAAACCCTGGAAACCCGTCTGCCCGGCGTCTGTGAACTGTCACGTACATTTGCTCATATTGATCCGGCCGATGGCCCAATTCCGGTTATTCCAACCTGTCACTATATGATGGGGGGACTGCCAGCCAAAATCAGTGGCCAGGTCATACGTAAAAACGAAGACGGCAGCGAAGCTGATGTCACAGGTCTGTTCGCTGTGGGCGAAATCGCCTGTGTATCGGTACATGGTGCCAACCGTCTGGGGGGAAATTCGCTGCTTGACTTGGTGGTCTTCGGTCGTGCGGCTGGTCAGCATCTGGGTAAGGCGCTGGATGAAACGCCTGATCCCAAGTCAGCCACCGAAGCTGAAATCGAACAATCACTGGAGCGCCTGAAGCGTTGGGAAAGCAACAACGATGGTGAAGATCCCGCGGTTATCCGTAAAGATCTGCAGATGTGTATGCAGCTTAATTTCTCCGTATTCCGCAGTGGTGATGCCATGGAGGAAGGCCTGAAGCAGTTGCAGAAAATTCGTGAACGTCTGGCCAATGCCAAGCTGTCTGACAACTCCCGTGAATTCAATACCCAGCGTATTGAGTGCCTGGAGCTGGATAACCTGATGGCTACCGCCATTGCGACGGCATATGCGGCTAACTACCGTACCGAAAGCCGCGGCGCTCACTCCCGTGAAGACTTCCCAGAACGTGACGATGATATGTGGCTGTGTCATTCGCTGTTTGACCCGATCACAGAGCAGATGAGTCGTCGTGATGTGAATATGGCGCCAAAGTGCCGGGAAGCCTTCCCACCCAAGAAGCGTACCTACTAAAGAAGGGCAGCGATGATGAAATTTGAATTCTCTATCTATCGTTATAACCCGGATGTGGACATCAAGCCGCGTATGCAGGATTACACGCTGGATGTGCATGAAGGCGGCGACATGATGGTGCTTGATGCTCTGTTGCTGCTTAAGGAGCAAGATCCAACACTGGTGTTCCGCCGCTCCTGCCGTGAAGGTGTGTGTGGTTCTGATGGCATGAACATGAATGGCAAGAATGGACTGGCGTGTATCACGCCTATCTCCGGCTTTAAGGGCAAGAAATTGGTCATTCGTCCATTGCCCGGCATGCCTGTTGTGCGCGATCTGGTGGTTGATCTATCTCAGTTCTATCAGCAGTACGAGAAGATTAAGCCGTACCTGATCAACGACGACAAGAAGCCTGCCCGTGAGCACCTGCAAAGCCCAGAGGAGCGCGCGCACCTTGATGGTCTGTACGAGTGCATTATGTGCGCATGCTGCTCGACCGCCTGTCCGTCTTTCTGGTGGAATCCGGATAAGTTTGTCGGCCCAAGTGGCTTACTGCATGCGTACCGTTTCCTGATCGACAGCCGTGATACCGCTACTGAGGAGCGTCTGGCGGAGCTGGATGATGCCTACAGCGTGTTCCGCTGCCATGGCATCATGAACTGTGTGGATGTGTGCCCTAAGGGATTGAACCCTACCAAGGCCATAGGTCACATCAAATCTATGCTGCTTAATCGGGCTGTGTAGATGCAAGATACTGGGCGACAACATATAATTAATTAGTTCATCCAGAGTCACTTTCTCCTGGCGGGAAGGTGACTCTTTACTGTCGGGGATGACAAATTGCCGTTGGACGGGATATTCGGCGCGGTAAAAAAGAATTTCACTGGGCAACAAGCTAAGCACGTGTATCAAGTTTGAAAGGAATAGCAATGCACCAAGGCACTATGAAAGCCTGGCTCGAATCATCTCACCTGAGTGGTGCTAATTCGACTTACGTTGAAGAGATGTATGAGGCCTATCAGGACGATCCTTCATCGGTCACTGATGACTGGCGAGCAGTATTCGATAATCTCCCTGCGGTGAGTGGGGCTGCCCCGGAAACCGCACATTCCAAAGTTCGCGACTATTTTCGCAGCTTGGCATTGGAAGGACGCCGAGGCGGCTCACGCCGGGTATCGGATCCAGAACTGGACACCAAACAGGTTAAAGTCCTGCAGTTGATTAACGCCCACCGTTTCCGTGGTCACCAGAATGCCAACCTGGACCCGTTGGGACTGTGGAAGCGCGAGCCGGTAAAAGAACTGGAGCCTGCATTCCACGGTCTGGATGCCGAGGATATGGACAGGGAATTTAACACTGGTTCCTTCGCCCATGGCGGCGAGACTATGAAGCTGGCGGATCTGGTTAAGGCACTGAAAGCCACCTACTGCGGTGCTATCGGTGCCGAGTATATGCACATTACCGATACTGAAGAGAAGCGCTGGATCCAGCAGCAACTCGAACCCACCCTGGGTAGGGATCAGCTCATCAAAGCTGAAAAGATCCGTATTCTCGAAGGGCTGAACGCGGCAGAAGGGATAGAAAAATACCTTGGTGCCAAGTTCCCAGGTGCCAAACGCTTCTCCCTGGAAGGCGGTGATGCACTGGTGCCCATGATGCGGGAAATCCTGTATCGCGCTGGTGAAGCAGGTACCAAGGAAATCGTCATAGGTATGGCTCACCGTGGTCGTCTGAACGTGTTGGTTAATGTTCTGGGTAAACGCCCCGGTGAACTGTTTGATGAATTTTTCGGTAAGCACAAGGACGAACTGGGCTCAGGTGACGTCAAGTACCACCAGGGCTTCTCTTCTGACTTTGAAACGCCCGGCGGCAATTTGCACCTGGCGCTCGCGTTCAACCCATCTCACCTGGAAATCGTTAACCCTGTGGTGATGGGGTCGGTACGCGCCCGTCAGGACAGACGGCACTGTAAAACCGGTCTGCAGGTGATGCCGATTACTATACACGGTGACAGTGCCATTACCGGTCAGGGGATTGTGCAGGAGACATTCAATATGTCTCAGACCCGCGGTTTCAAGATTGGCGGCAGTATCCGCATTGTTGTCAACAATCAGGTCGGTTTTACCACCTCTTTGCATCAGGATGTTCGCTCCACTGAATACTGTACCGATATCGCTAAGATGGTGCAGGCACCGATTTTCCACGTGAATGCTGACGACCCGGAAGCGGTGGCTTTTGTATCCCGTCTGGCGGTGGACTATCGCAACACTTTCCGTCGCGACGTGGTAATCGATCTGGTGTGCTACCGTCGTCACGGCCACAACGAAGCTGACGAGCCAAGTGCGACTCAGCCATTGATGTATGCCAAGATCAAAAAGCATCCTACGCCGCGCAAGATCTACGCCGACAAATTGATCGCCGAAAACACCTTGGTCGCTGGTGAAGTGACTGGCATGATCAATGACTACCGTGAAGCGCTGGATCAAGGCGAGTGTGTGGTCAAAGAATGGCGTCCAATGACATTGCATTCAGTTGACTGGAGCCCCTATATCGGTCATGGCTGGGATGTGGCCTATGAGCCCAAGATTTCGATTGAACGCCTTCAAAATCTGGCTTATCGCCTGGTCGATGTACCTGCCACTCATCCGCTGCAGGCCCGTGTCGCCAAACTGTACCGTGACCGTGAAGCCATGGCTAAAGGCGAGAAGCCGCTGGACTGGGGCTTTGCCGAAACCCTGGCTTATGCGACGATTCTGGAAGACAACAAGCGGGTGCGGATTACCGGTCAGGACTCAGGTCGCGGTACCTTCTTCCACCGTCATGCAGTACTGCATAACCAGAATGATGCCACTACCTATTTGCCACTGCGCCATGTGGCCGGCGAGCAGGGCCCTATCGACATTATTGACTCGGTACTGTCCGAAGCCTCAGTACTCGCCTTTGAGTATGGCTATGCCACCGCTGAGCCAGGCGGCCTGACCATCTGGGAAGCCCAGTTTGGTGACTTCGTCAACTGTGCTCAGGTGGTGATCGACCAGTTTGTGTCTTCCGGTGAGCAGAAGTGGGGCCGTCTGTGTGGTTTGACATTACTGCTGCCCCATGGCTATGAAGGGCAGGGGCCTGAGCACTCATCTGCCCGTCTGGAGCGCTTCCTGCAGTTGTGTGCCGATCACAATATGCAGGTGTGTGTGCCATCAACACCTGCGCAGGTTTACCACATGCTGCGCCGTCAGGTAGTGCGCCCGATGCGCCGTCCGCTGATTGTGATGTCACCCAAGTCGCTGCTGCGTCACCCGCTGGCTGTATCCAGCCTGGAAGAACTGGCCAATGGCAGCTTCCACAATGTTATCGGTGAAATCGATGAGCTGGACGCCAGCAAAGTAAACCGTGTGGTGTTCTGTAGTGGTAAGGTGTATTTCGAATTGCTGGAGAAACGCCGCAAGGAAGGGCTTGATAACGTTGCCATTATCCGGGTTGAACAATTATATCCTTTCCCCCACGGGGAGATGGCGCTTGCACTGGCAGACTACCAGCATGTGAAAGATTTCGTCTGGTGTCAGGAAGAGCCACAGAACCAGGGCGCCTGGTATTGTAGCCAGCATCATTTCTGGAGTGCGATTCCTAAAGGCGCATCTCTAACCTATGCGGGACGTGATGCCTCTGCTGCACCGGCTTGTGGTTACCTTGAGCTGCATAACCTGCAGCAACAGAACCTGATTAATGACGCACTGAATCTAAAGTAATTAGCCATTTTTTTAAAAAAGGATATTAATCCATGAGTATCGAAATTAAGGTACCTGTCCTGCCAGAATCTGTTGCCGATGCGACCATCGCGACCTGGCACGTTAAGCCAGGTGAACAGGTTTCCCGAGATCAAAACTTGGTCGATATTGAAACTGACAAGGTTGTACTGGAAGTGGTTGCGCCGGAAGACGGCCAAGTTACTGAATTCCTGGCCCAGGAAGGGGATACTGTACTGGCTGAGCAGGTGATTGCCATGTTTGTCGCTGGTGCAGTTGCCGGTCAGGAAGTGACTAAAGCTGAAGCTGAAGCTGCAGCCCCTGCAGCCGCAGGCGACGAGAACAACGATGCCCTGAGTCCTTCTGTACGTCGTCTGATCGCCGAGCACAACTTGGATGCCAGTAAGATTAAGGGCACAGGGGTGGGTGGTCGCATTACCAAGGAAGACGTTGAAGCCTTCGTTAAAGGCGGCGCTGCTAAAACTGCGGCACTTTCTTCAGCTCCTGTTGTTGCGCCACTGGGTGAGCGCAGCCAGAAGCGCGTGCCTATGACCCGTCTGCGCAAGACCATTGCCGGCCGTCTGCTGGAAGCCAAAAATTCCACGGCCATGCTCACCACCTTCAACGAAGTGAACATGAAACCGATCATGAACATCCGCAAGCAGTATCAGGATGAGTTTGAGAAGAAGCACGGTATGCGTCTGGGCTTTATGTCTTTCTATGTTAAGGCGGTCACCGAAGCGCTGAAACGCTTCCCTGACGTCAATGCCTCTATCGACGGTGATGACATCATTTACCACAACTACTTCGATGTGAGCATTGCCGTGTCAACCCCACGTGGTCTGGTAACCCCTGTGCTGCGCGATACTGACACCATGAGCCTGGTTGACATCGAGAAAGCGGTGCGTGATCTGGCCATCAAGGGCCGTGATGGCAAGTTGACTGTGGATGATATGACAGGTGGCAACTTTACTGTGACTAACGGCGGCGTGTTTGGTTCACTGATGTCCACTCCCATTCTGAATTTGCCCCAAAGCGCGATCCTTGGTATGCATGCCATCAAGGACCGTCCTATGGCAGTAAATGGCCAGGTAGAAATTCTGCCGATGATGTACCTGGCTCTGTCCTACGACCACCGTATCATTGATGGCCGTGAGTCAGTGGGTTTCCTGGTGACTATTAAGGAATTCCTGGAAGACCCAACCCGTCTGCTGCTCGATCTCTGAGCATGCTGACCAGGCCTGCTCACCATCTCCGGGCAGGCCAGTGGGGGGGTAACAGGAGTTGTCGCCCTCCTCAAACCTGGTGATTGGCCGACCACGGCCAGTCGGAACTGATTAGAAGTATATGGATAGATCATCATGAATTTGCATGAGTATCAGGCAAAAAGCCTGTTCGCCGAGTATGGTTTACCTGTCTCTGAAGGCTATGCCTGTGATACCCCTCAGGAAGCGGTGGAAGCAGCGGGCCGTATTGGCGGAGACACGTGGGTAGTGAAGTGTCAGGTACACGCCGGTGGCCGCGGAAAGGCCGGTGGTGTAAAAGTGACTGGCGACAAGGAAGAAATCCGCGCCTTTGCCAAGCACTGGCTGGGCAAGAACCTGGTGACTTATCAGACTGACGAAAATGGCCAGCCAGTTGCCAAGATCTTGGTAGAAAACTGCACCGATATCGCTAACGAGCTATATCTGGGTGCAGTGGTTGACCGTGGCACCCGTCGCGTTGTTTTCATGGCCTCTACCGAAGGTGGTGTGGAAATAGAGAAGGTAGCAGAGCAGACCCCAGAGCTTATCCACAAAGCCATTATTGACCCGCTGACCGGTCCTCAGCCTTTCCAGGCCCGTGATCTTGGTTTCAAGCTGGGTCTGAACCCAACTCAGATGAAACAGTTCACCAAGATTTTTATGGGGCTGGCCAACATGTTCATCGACCATGACTTTGCTCTGCTGGAGATCAACCCACTGGTGATCACCACTGAAGGTAATCTGCACTGTCTGGACGGCAAGATTGGTGTTGATGGTAACGCTCTGTTCCGTCAACCAAAAATTAAGAATATGCATGACACTTCCCAGGATGACCCTCGTGAAGCCCACGCGGCCAAGTTCGAACTGAACTATGTTGCACTGGACGGCAACGTAGGGTGCATGGTGAATGGTGCGGGTCTGGCTATGGGCACCATGGATATCGTTAACCTGCACGGCGGTAAGCCAGCTAACTTCCTCGACGTAGGCGGTGGCGCGACCAAAGAGCGCGTGTCTGAAGCCTTCAAGATCATTCTGTCTGACGGCAATGTGAAGGCGGTACTGGTGAACATCTTCGGTGGTATCGTCCGTTGTGACATGATCGCTGAAGGTATCATTGGGGCGGTAAAAGAAGTGGGCGTGAAGGTGCCTGTTGTTGTGCGTCTGGACGGGACCAACGCTGAACTGGGCGCCAAGGTGCTGGCTGAATCTGGTCTGGACATTATTGCTGCCAAGAGCCTGACCGACGCTGCTCAGCAAGTTGTAAAAGCTGTGGAGGGTAAATAATGTCTGTTTTGATCAACAAGGATACCAAGGTTATTTGCCAGGGTTTTACTGGCGGTCAAGGTACTTTCCACTCTGAGCAAGCGATTGCTTATGGTACTCAGATGGTTGGCGGTGTTTCGCCAGGCAAGGGTGGCCAGACTCACCTGGGTCTGCCGGTATTCAACACAGTAAAGGACGCAGTTGCCGCCACGGGTGCTACTGCTTCTGTTATCTACGTGCCTGCGCCTTTCTGTAAAGATGCTATTCTGGAAGCTATCGACGGTGGCATCGAGGTTATTGTCTGTATCACCGAAGGTATCCCAACGTTGGATATGCTGCAGGTGAAAGTGAAGCTGGAAGAAACCGGTGTTCGTATGATTGGCCCCAACTGCCCCGGTGTGATCACGCCAGGTGAGTGTAAGATCGGTATCATGCCTGGTCACATCCACAAGCCGGGTAAAGTGGGTATCGTTTCCCGATCAGGCACTTTGACTTACGAAGCTGTTAAGCAGACAACTGACGAAGGTTTCGGCCAGTCTACCTGTGTGGGTATTGGTGGTGACCCAATCCCGGGTACCAACTTTATCGACGTACTGGAGATGTTCCAGAACGACCCTCAGACTGAGGCCATCGTGATGATCGGTGAAATCGGCGGTACTGCCGAGGAAGAAGCTGCAGCTTACATCAAGGCTAACGTCACCAAGCCAGTTGTGTCTTACATCGCCGGTGTCACAGCACCTGCCGGTAAGCGCATGGGCCACGCCGGGGCGATTATCGCCGGGGGTAAAGGCACTGCTGAAGATAAGTTCAAGGCTCTGGAAGCTGCCGGTGTGACCACGGTTCGCTCTCTGGCCGATATCGGTAAAGCGTTGCGTGAAAAGACTGGTTGCTAATCCCTTCTGTTAGGAAAAGGCGCTCTTGGGCGCCTTTTTCTTACATTAGATGGTCCGCCTCACCGGCCAATCGTCCGGGATCTGGCAGTTAGAGCAGGAGGTGAGATCCTAAAGAGGCGAACCATGATGAGGATTAACATCATTGGCATAAGTTGCATAGATATAGGTTAATCTTCATTCCACATCTGTCACGAGGCAATATGCCACTCAGTGGCGACAAATATTGGATCATGTTCAATCGGGCTGAACAGCTTTACGGCCAGTGGAAAAAGCAGGGCAGTTGATGCCCGTCAAGGCAGCGCCCACAGGGATGGATGCTCCCCCCCGTTTCAAGGTCACATTGGGATACGAATGCGGAACAGGGCTCCTTCCATTGGCGAATCTTCAATGGTCAGCGCCCCCAGATAACTGCTGACAATTTCATCACATACCGCCAATCCTATGCCCTGACCCGGAGTACGATTGTCTGCCCGCATTCCTCGCTGCAACACCTCGTATCTAAGCTCAGGCAAAATGCCCGGACCATCATCTTCCACCGTCAGCTCAAATTCGCCGTCCCGGTTTGTCGCCGCTACTCTGACTTGACAGATACACAGACGATAGGCGTTTTCCATCAGATTGCCGCAAAGCTCCATTAAATCTTCCTGTGCGCCCGGAAAAGATACCGAAGCTGCAACATCGAGAGTCAGGTTTACCTGCTTGTCGCGGTAAACCTTATCCAGCATCTGTTGCATTTGGTTGAGCATGGGCAAGACAGGAGTGGCTTGCTGCTTAAGTCCGATCCTTCCCATGGTGGCACGTTTGAGCTGGTACTTGACCAGCTGATCCATCTGGCCAATCTGCGCCATAATGCGGTCATTGGCTTCCTGCCGAGTGAGGCAGGTGTCATCTGTGATGGCATGCACTGCTGCCAGTCGAGTTTTCAGGCTGTGTGCCAGATCATTCATGGCGTGTTCCACCCTTTGCTGCTGAGCACTGGATTGGCGCAACAACTGATTGACTGCTGTGGTGACACCCCGAAGCTCTGCCGGGTAGTCGGCGGATAATTCACCAGTGCGCCCCTGATTGATGTTCAGCAGTTCATTACGCAGCGTCACCAGGGGTCTCAGTCCCCAATATCCGGCAAACGCCAGCAGCATAAAGGCCAATCCCATCACCAGTGCCAGCCGCCAGTAGGTGCGTTCACTGAATTCACGATTTTCCTGCTGAATTTTGACGGCATCTTTCAATACCAGCAGGCTGTATGGTTTGCCGCCCAGATCAACTGTCAGTAGATAGGCATAGTAAAGTTTGTGGTCAGACAGCGTCATGCGATAGGGGGGGGAGTCGTTTCTTATCCGGTTAAAGGCCTGGCAGGCTTTGAACAGGCCCAGCTCGCTGGCCAGGGAAGAGGTCCAGATCTGGCTGAAGTCCGGGCCGCAAGCGGCCATAATATAGCGCTTGGGCTGACGGTTGTGCTCCAGCCAGTCAGCTCCGGGCGGTAATTGCCGGCTTTCCCTCAGCTCTGCGGCGACACTGGGGATCTCGGCGATGAGCTCTGCAGTTTCCTCATTGTAGGCATTCTGTTCATGGAGTAGGTTAATCAATGCCGCCAGAGCAAACCCTACCAGGGCAATAATGCTCAGTGAGGTGAAAAACATCCTGGCCATCAGGCCCTGTCTGATTTTGATTGGCATGGTGACTCAGTGGCAACTTTGGGTGAAGCGATACCCCTGACCACGAATGGTGGTGATCGGACACTCGGTCCCATCCCGGGTCAGTTTTTTGCGCAATCGGCTTATCATCACCTCAATGGTGTTGGGATCGCCCTCTCTATCGCCATAAAGCACATCGAGCAGCCGCTGTTTGGCTACCACTTCACCATGATGGCGAATCAGGTACTCAAGGATCTGATATTCAAAGGCAGTGATCTCCAGCACTTCATCCTGCCAGCTCACTTGCTTGGCGGCCAGATCCAGTTTGATGGCACCACTGGTGATGACCGGGCGTACAAAGCCGGCGCTGCGACGCACCAGCGCATCGAGTCGGGCGACCAATTCTTCTTTCTGAAAGGGTTTGACCAGATAGTCATCGGCGCCGGCATTCAGGGCTGTGACTTTGTCCTGCCAGTTGGCTCTGGCAGTCAGCACCAAAACCGGGGTTTTTATGCCCAACTCCCGCAGTTGGCTGATAAGTTCCACCCCATCACCGTCGGGCAGCCCCAAATCCACTATGGCGATATCGTTCGGGTAGTCCCGTGCCTGATACAGACCTTCTGCAGCGGTTGATGCAACCTGCACCTGATTGCCAAGTTCACTTAACTGTACCCTGAGATGGTGGGAAAGAATGGCATCGTCCTCTACAACCAGAATTTGCATCGATTTTCTCCAAGTATCCTGCTCTGTCACATCTTCTCATGTTTGATTAGGGTCTGTTGACCTTTGAAGATGGTTTTTGCAGCACTTTGTCGTTGTTTTATACAAAGCAACGCGATTGTGGTGTAGTTGTTCTA
>JAJNAU010000065.1 GCA_021462625.1 Shewanella sp. | reverse complement strand
TGTAGAACAACTACAGCACAATCGCGTTGCTTTGTATAAAACAACGACAAAGTGCTGCAAAAACCATCTTCAAAGGTCAACAGACCCTAGGATATCTGGTCAACTACCTTGAAATCTACCGGGGTTGCTTAGCCGCTATAACAAATGAGGTTGGCCCCGGCCAACCTCATTTCGTTTGGTTTAAGTTGTTTCAGGCTTAGGTTACTTTCCTTAGTTACTTCAGGCCGCGGCGCTCCAGCAGACCGTCAGAGGTAGGCTCCTGACCGCGGAAGTTTTTGTAGGCTTCCATTGGTGGCACGCTGTTACCCACTTCGCGGATAGTCTTGCGGAACTTCATGCCGATGTCGCGATTCAGGCCGCCCTGAGTCTGAACATAGGCAAAGGCATCGGCTGCCAGAATCTCTGACCACATGTAGGCATAGTAGCTGGCGCTATAACCCCCTGGGAAGGCGTGAGCAAAATAGGTGGAGCGATAGCGTGGCGGAATCGCCTCGATATTCACGCCATGTTTCGCTAGTGCCTTGGCTTCGAAGCTCTCGACGTCCTGCAGTGGTTCTCCCGGTTTGAGGGAGTGCCACTCCATATCCACCAACGCGGCAGACATGTACTCCAGAGTGTCAAAGCCCTGATTGAAGCTGCGGGATTTCAGTAGCTTATCCAGCAGTTCTTGGGGCAGCGGCTTACCGGTTTCATAGTGGCGGGCATAGTTAGCCAGTACCTGTGGATGAGCTGCCCAGTCCTCTTCGAAGGTGGATGGGAACTCAACGAAGTCGCGGGATACCGAAGTTCCGGCCAGGCTTGGATACTTCACCTTGGAGAACATGCCGTGAGTACCGTGGCCCATCTCATGGAACATGGTAGTGACTTCATCATAGCTGACGAACGTCGGCTCGCCGTCCGGAGCCTTCTTGATGTTCATCACGTTGACCACCACAGGTTTGTCACCTGTCAGGGTGGACTGACCCACGAAGGAACTCATCCAGGCGCCGCCACGCTTGCCTTCACGGGCAAAGTAATCGGCGTAGAAAATTGCCATGCTGGTGCCATCTTCGTCAAACATCTCGTAGGCTTTCACATCCGGATGGTAAACCGGCAGATCCGGACGTGGCTTCATGGTCACACCGTAAAGCGCCTTAATGGTGTAGAACACGCCATCTTGCAGCACCCGCTCAAACTCGAAATAAGGCTTGGTCATTTTTTCATCCAGCGCATACTTCTCAGCACGCACTTTTTCGGCATAGAAGGCCCAGTCCCAGGGTTTGAGTTCGAAGTTGCCGCCGGTTTTGTCGATCATCGTCTGAATATCGGCCGCTTCTTTGTTGGCGTTGGCTACAACCTTGGGCACCATAGTGCCAAACAGCTTGTAAACGGCTTCCGGGGTTTGTGCCATCTGAGGTGCCAGACGGTAGCTGGCCCAGTTGTCAAAGCCCAGCAGTGCGGCACGCTCGGCACGCAACTGAGCCAAACGGGATACCAGCGAGGCGGTTTCATTATCGCCACTCAGGCCGCGGTTGGCCGAGGCTTCCCACACCTTCTGGCGCAGCTTACGGTTTTCCAGCACAGACAATACCGGCTGGCGGGTGGTGTTGGTGATAGTCAGCAGGTATTTACCATCGTGACCGGCGGCCTTGGCGCCCTCTGCGGCCATATGGATACCGGCTTCAGACAGACCGGCCAGTTCGGCTTCGCTGTCAACCACCACGGCTATCTCATTGGTCAGGCGCAACAGGCGCTGCTGGAATTCATCGGTCAGCTGAGAGTGCTCTTTATTCAGCTTGCGGATTTGCTCCTTCTGGGCGTCAGTCAGCTTGGCACCGGCCAGCACCATACGCTGGTGATACACCTCAACCAGACGCACCTCTTCCGGAGTCAGATCCAGCTCGTGGCGGTTTTCATAGAGAAAATCCACCCGCTCGAACAGTTTGGCATTGAGGTTGATGTCATCAGAGTGGGCTGACATTAACGGTGCCATCTTGCCCTGCAGTGCACGTAGCTCAGGGTTGGAGTTGGAGCCTGTCAGGTTGTAGAACACAGCAGCGGTGCGGCCCAGTAGTTCACCGCTGGTTTCCAGTGCCACAATGGTGTTGGCAAAGGTGGGCGCGTCGCTGTTGTTGGCAATCGCTAGCACTTCAGCCTTTTGTTCTGCCATACCCTGCAGCAGGGCAGGTTCAAAGTGTTCGTTTTTGATAGCTGCAAAATCAGGGGCGTGATATTGCAGCGGGCTTGGGGCATAAAATGGGTTATTGGCAGTCAAGGTTTGTGCCTGTTTGGCAGTTTCCGAAACCTGATTGTACTGAGCGCAGCCACCGAGAAGCAAAGCGCTTCCCACAGCCAGGGTAAGTAGGCTCTTATGCATGCTTGGATTTCCTGTTTGTTATCGTTATGTGTTGCAAAGGTGTCGGGTCAATTCCCGACCAGACCCAAGGAGAGATAGATATAAATGACACAGGGGGTGCCACCTTACGTCATCTTCCTCTGAGTTATCACTCTACGCGATTGTGTCCAATCCATTAGCACTAAACAAGTTGAAATTAAACAAAAATGGAAAGAACTGGTTGCAACTTATCAACTGATTTACATAAGCAATTGCTGAAATTCAGCCAGAAATTTCAAACAGAGCTAACAAGACCGCAATTGCTCGGCGCTGGAGATAGAGCGGGGTATTTCCGCCGGTTTTCTGACGTTCAACTCAACTCCCTTCTATTGAACAGGCGCTGGCTTGTGATGTACGCCGGATAACTGGTTGGCTGAGATAAGTGGCGTTAGGCACAGCTCAGATCAGGGCTGCCAGTTGATGGGAATATCTCCCTGTTCAAGCAGGATTCGGTTTACCGTTGAAAAATGCCGACAGCCAAAAAATCCCCGGTGAGCCGATAGAGGTGAAGGATGAGGGGCTCTCAACAGGATATGTTTTTGGGGATTGATGACCTCACCTTTTCTGTGGGCATGGGAGCCCCACAACAGGAAAATCACGCCCTCGGCATGTTGGTTGATCTGTTGAATCACTCTGTCGGTAAAGTGCTCCCATCCAAGATGCTTATGTGAATGCGCCTGCCCGGCTTCCACCGTCAATACTGTATTGAGCAGCAGCACGCCCTGCTCAGCCCAGCTCTGCAGGCAGCCGTGTTTGGGAGGCTGAAAACCGGGGATGTCGTGCAGTAATTCCTGATAGATATTGATAAGAGAAGGTGGTGGCTGGATGCCCTGTTTCACAGAGAAGCAAAGCCCGTGGGCTTGCCCAGGGCCATGGTAGGGGTCCTGCCCAAGTATGACTACCCTCAGGCGCTCAAACGGGGTGGCACTGAAAGCGCTGAACACCTCTTCTTTGGGAGGATACACGGTCACGCCCTGTGCCCGGCGCTGGGCAACATATTTGAGAGTATCGGTAAAATAGGGCTGATGCTTCTCATCCGACAGCAGATCTGTCCAGCTTGTCATAGTGAGTTCTCTGTGGGTTAAACAGACAAAATACTATGTGGGAGCGGCGCTGATGTCGATGGTCTGGGATCAGCGGTTTTGTGCCAAACTTGCCAGTAGCCTGTCCATGGCCCGAAACCCTAGGGCCTGCGCCAGATGTTTACGTTCCACCCGTTCATCGCCATCGAGATCGGCGATGGTGCGCGCCACTCTTTGGAGACGATGAAAACTGCGTACCGACAGCCCAAGACGCTCCACGCTCTGCTCCAGAAAGCGCAAGTCCTGTTGATTAATCCCGGTGGTTTGGGTCAGTTGCTTGCCAAATAAGTCACAATTCAGCACACCCGCCCGAGCCAATTGTTGTTCCCTGGCCGCCAGAACCCTGGCCCGGATCCTGGCCGTTGTTTCGCCGGGTTGTTGGGCCTCACTCAAAGTGCCAGCGGGTAATCTCGGGACATCAATGCTGAGATCAAACCTGTCCAGAAAAGGCCCAGACAGGCGCGAAAGATAGCGGCTGATTTGCTCCGGTGTCGCCCGGCTTTGGGGACCTACATCACCGCAGGGGCTGGGATTCATGGCGGCAATCAGCTGGAAATCGCTGGCAAAGGTGAGCTTGGCCGCCGCCCGGGAAATTACCACCTCGCCGGTTTCCATTGGCTCTCGCAGGCAATCCAGAACCTTGCGTGGAAATTCCGTCAATTCATCCAGAAACAACACGCCTTTGTGAGCCAGTGAGATTTCACCCGGCTTGGGAATGGTGCCGCCACCGACCAGTGAGATGGAAGATGATGTATGGTGGGGTGCCCTGAAAGGGCGCTGGTAAAAGTACTGCGGATGAGGGTTCAGGCCTGCCACTGAATGAATTGCAGCGACTTCCAGCGCCTCATGATAATTCAGTGGTGGCAGCAGGCCCATGATCCGGCTGGCCAACATGGTTTTACCGGTTCCAGGAGGGCCAAGAAACAGCAAATTGTGGCAACCCGCCGCGGCAATCTCCAGCGCCTGTTTGGCTTGATACTGGCCTATTACCTCACTCATGCAGTGGCTTAGCTGTGGCGTTGACGGCGCTATCCAGTGGGTTTGTGATGTCAGCCCCGGGAACTCCTGCTGGCCGTGCAGTGCGGCGCTCAGCTGCTGTAGATGGGTGGCAAATTTGACTTTGTGATAGCCAACCAGTTCGGCTTCCGGCCGGTTGCCTGCGGGCAGGATGAGAATACGGTCAGCTTGCTGTGCCTGAATAATCATAGGCAGCATGCCGGGGCACTCCCTGATTTCACCGGACAGTGCCAGCTCACCGGCAAACTCTGTGTGTTTAAGTGATTGTGGCGGGATCTGCCCCGATGCCGCGAGGATGCCAATGGCGATGGGCAAGTCGTAGCGTCCCCCCTGCTTGGGAAGTTCGGCCGGCGCCAGATTGACGGTAATGCGCCGCATTGGGAACTCAAAGCCGGAATTGATAATCGCGCTGCGAACCCGTTCACGCGACTCCTTGACGGATGTCTCTGGCAGCCCAACCAGGTTAAATGCTGGCAGGCCATTGCTCAGATGCACTTCCACGGTTACCGCCGGTGCGTCGACGCCACTGAGTGCGCGGGTCATGACGCAGGCCATCGCCATAAATTGATTCCTTATGAGCTAAGTGTGGTCATAGATCAGTCGTGATAATTCACTACCTTGGGTAATTCCATATCTGGTCTGAATACCTGATAGCTGCGTGAGCCACGTTTGGCCTGATACATAGCGATATCGGCACTGATCAGCAAGTTCTCACGATTGAGGCCATCTGCAGGATAGAAGGTGATCCCTATACTGACCTTCACTGGTGCCTGAAATTCACCACAGTCTAGGGGATGCGCCAGTTTTTCCTGTATTCCCTGAGTCAGTAAAATGGACTCATCCACGCTGATATCCGGGATTAGGATCGCAAATTCATCACCGCCCATTCTGGCGGCCATCGCCCGCTCAGGGATGGAAGCATTTAAACGTTCGGCGATGGTCTTCAGCACCATATCCCCATGGTCATGGCCATAGGTATCATTGATTGGCTTAAAGTTATCGACATCTACCAGCATGCAGCAGAACTGTTTGTTGGGCTGCTCCACCAGTTTGTCCATCTCTTCATAGTAATACAGGCGATTGGGCAGACCTGTCAGGGCATCGTGATAGGCCTGGTAGTGTTTCTGCTCGGCAATCTCTTTGAGATCTGCTATGGTCTGGCGGCTCATACGGGTAATGATATAAACAAATCCACCACCACCACAGAATACGGCAGAGACCACTATGTCTACGATATTGATCTGTTTGTTGATCAGCATCCACAGATAGCCAATGTAGCCGAGCACAAACATCATGATCATACTGAGTAGGATCAGCCAGCCTTTATGCTGATGATTGGACATTTGAATGATCTGCAATGCGGGCTTTACTGCATTCAGCAGTCCGATTAGACCAATGCAAACAATAATGAATGCGAGTATTTCCATATGGGCTCGTCAGGTGGTTTGAAGTAAGGAAGGTGTAAGTTGCGCCTTGCATCTGCTGACTGTAAGTCTACCCAGAGCAAGCGCGGGACTTATTCTCACCTTCCCTAATTATAGTCAAGGGAGAGAAATTCCAAGTGGCGAGCTGAAGATTGAGGATTTGGCTGATGTGATGGTGGCCTCGCCAATGTACTGGCCTTGGGTATATGGTATATAATGTGTGGCGAATTTACTGTTCAACTTCTGGGAGAAGCTTAGTCCCTATGCGGGGATTATAAGTGGTGTCTCGTTTACACTTGGCTTAAGCCTTACTCAGTCTCTATATTCCTCCTGCGCCTGTTGGTGGGCATCAGAGGTGCCAAACTTGCTCTTCCGTTTTTTTGCATGTTTCTAACACGGAGCGTGCTCCAAGGTGTGTTATGGGTTTATTTGAAAACTTATTGATTATTTTTTGTTTGATTGGTGTCAGTTGCTTCTTCTCCATGTCAGAGATCTCCCTCGCAGCCGCACGTAAAATGCGACTGCGTCTGGCGCAGGAAGAGGGAGATCTGCGTGCTGGAAAGGTATTGAAGTTGCAGGCGCATCCCGGCAATTTTTTTACTGTGGTGCAAATCGGGCTGAATGCCGTGGCGATCCTCGCCGGTATTGTGGGTGAGTCCTCGTTCATACCTTACTTTAAACAGGCGTTGGAGGGTGTATTGCCTGCACCTTATCTGGATAAGGTCAGCTTTTTGCTGTCCTTTGTCATGGTAACCAGCCTGTTTATCCTGATCGCCGACCTTATGCCTAAACGCATAGCTATGGCCATTCCTGAAAAGGTGGCTGTAGTCGTGGTGAGGCCAATGATGTTTTGTATTGCTGTGCTTAAGCCATTTGTGTGGCTATTTAACTGGCTGGCTGATGGCATTATGAATCTGCTCAGAGTGCCGACTGTGCGCAATGACGACATCACTACAGATGATATTTATGCGGTGATGGATGCTGGAGCCGAGGCGGGAGTATTGGCTCGCGGTGAGCAGCAGATGATCGAAAATGTATTTGAAATGCAGACCATTCCGGTGACAGCAGCTATGACATCCCGGGAAAGTATCGTCTACTTCTTTACCACGGATACCGAAGAGGATCTCAAACGCAAGATAGGTGAAGATCCCCATTCCAAGTTTCTGGTATGTGATGGTCAACTGGAGAACATCAAAGGCATCGTGGATTCAAAAGAGCTGCTCATCAAACTCATCAACGGTAAAAAACTGAACCTCAATGACGGCAGTCTGCTGCATTCCTGTCCCCTCATCCCTGATACTCTGAATCTGACCGAGGCCATGGAGTATTTCAAGGCGCACAGAACCGATTTTGCGGTGGTGATGAATGAGTATGCACTGGTGGTGGGGATAGTCACCAGTAACGATCTGCAGAGTGCGGTGATGGGAACCTGGGCACTGCATGATGTGGAGGAGCAGATTGTTGCCCGTGACAATAATTCCTGGCTGGTTGATGGGGTCACCCCAATCACAGACGTGATGCGAGCCCTCAATATTGAAGAGTTCCCCTATAGCGAGAATTATGAAACGGTGGCCGGCTTTGTCATGTATATGCTGCGTAAGATCCCCAAACGCACTGATTTTGTGGTGTACGGTGGCTACAAGTTCGAAGTAGTGGATATTGACGCTTTCCGAGTCGATCAGCTGCTGGTGTCCCGGCTGGATCCAGAGGACAATCTGCTGTTAGCGATTGCTGCCAAGGATGATAATCTCTGATCTCCGCAGGCAAATCACTTCGCTGAGTTATCATACCACTCAGTTTTCACGCTATTAAGTTAACACGCTAAGAAACGCACTGATGATGCCATCATCGGTGCGTTGTTTTTTACAACAACACCCCAGCACAAAAGGTTCGATGGGTACCGGAGATTCCAGCAGTTCAATCCTGTCCCGCACCGGACTGTTGGCCAGCACCGCCATGGGCAGAATACCGACTCCACAGCCAAGTGCCACCATAGAGGTGATGGCTTCATGGCCAGAGACCTGGGCATAAATGGTCGGGCGTATTTTCATCTGCCGAAACCAAGCATCACAGCGGCGTCTTGCCGGCCCATGATCCGGTATGATAAAGGGCAATTGCTCCCAAGGAACAGGATTTCGCTGCAGCAGTTGCCGGGTTTGGCAGGGCACCATCGGGACACTCAAGTGCAAAGGTACTGTGTCGATAGCGATAAATGCCAGACTGGTTGGCAGTATGTCCGGTCTCGCGGCAATGGCAATATCCGCCTGCCCCTGCTGCACTTCAGCCACCGCATTGGCCGCATCCCCGGTGATCAGATTGATTTCCACTGCAGGTTGCTCTCGCCTTAACTTATCCAGCAAATCAGGCAGATGACTGTAAGCTGCAGTTACAGAGCAGTAGAGGTTCAGCCTGCCGGTTAACTGGGTTTGTGGGTTAAGTCTTGCTTTTAGATTTTGCCAGTCTCCCACAGTTTGCTGGGCAAAGCGCTGAAACTCCCGTCCGGCTCGGGTTAGGGCCACTGATCTGTTATCCCTTTCCATCAGGCTGCTGCCCACCTGTTGTTCCAGTCGTTGCAATGCCCGGCTGAGGGTAGATGGGCTTATGTGCATCTGCTCTGCAGTGCGGCTGAAATTGAGGTTGTCGCATAAGTGCAGATAAAGCTGCAGTGAGCGGATATCCATAAAGTGGCTGTTCTTCCTGTTGGTAAAGGTTATGTTGCAAAATCAGCAATAACATTTTGTGAATATATCATTTCAAGCAACATTTGCTATGGAGTATAGTGTGAAACAGTGTAAAACCTGAGCACAATTCAGTGTCGGGATTTCGCGAAATCAAACATTTATCAGCAGTAGGTGCGCAGAATGGCTAATTACTTCAATACCCTAAATTTACGTCAGCAATTGTCCCAGTTGGGTCAGTGTCGTTTTATGGATAAGGATGAGTTCAGCAACGGCTGCGACTACATCAAAGACTGGAACATAGTGATCCTGGGCTGTGGTGCTCAGGGGCTGAACCAAGGTCTGAACATGCGTGATTCAGGGCTGAAGATTGCCTACGCCCTGCGCACTGAGGCGATTGCCAAGAAGCGTGCCTCCTGGCAGCGTGCAACTGAAAATGGCTTTACCGTAGGCAGCTTTGAAGAGCTGATCCCTCAGGCGGATCTGGTGCTGAACCTGACGCCGGACAAACAGCATAGCGTCGTGGTTAATGCCGTGATGCCGCTGATGAAGCAGGGCGCAACGCTGTCTTATTCCCATGGTTTCAACATAGTGGAAGAGGGCATGCAGGTACGCCCGGATATCACAGTGATCATGGTGGCGCCCAAGTGTCCGGGTACCGAAGTGCGCGAAGAGTACAAGCGTGGCTTTGGGGTGCCGACCCTGATCGCCGTGCATCCGGAAAACGATCCTAATGGTGATGGTCTGGAGATCGCCAAGGCTTATGCCAGTGCCACCGGTGGAGATCGCGCCGGGGTATTGCACTCCTCCTTCATCGCGGAAGTGAAGTCTGACTTGATGGGCGAGCAGACCATTCTGTGTGGTATGCTGCAAACCGGTGCCATCCTGGGCTATGACAAGATGGTTGCCGACGGTGTGGATCCAGGTTATGCCGCCAAACTGATCCAACAGGGTTGGGAGACGGTTACCGAAGCACTCAAGCACGGCGGTATCACTCACATGATGGATCGCCTGTCCAATCCAGCTAAAATCGCCGCCTTCGAGTTGACGGAACAATTGAAGACCCTGCTTCAGCCTTTGTTTGAAAAGCACATGGATGACATCATCAGTGGTGAGTTTTCCCGCACCATGATGCAGGACTGGACCAACGATGATGTTAACTTGCTGCGCTGGCGTGCAGAAACCAACGAAACCGGTTTCGAGTGTGCACCAAAGTATGTTGGTCATATCGATGAGCAGGAGTATTTCGACAAAGGAATTTTTCTGGTCGCCATGATCAAGGCGGGTGTGGAGCTGGCATTCGATACCATGGTTGATGCCGGTATCATCGAAGAATCGGCTTACTATGAGTCATTGCATGAGACGCCACTGATCGCCAACACCATTGCCCGTAAACGTTTGTACGAGATGAACCTAGTGATTTCCGACACCGCCGAATACGGCTGCTACCTGTTTAACCATGCTGCTGTGCCGCTGCTGCGTGATTTCGTCAATGCCATGTCCAGCGAATATCTGGGGGGTGGATTGCAAAACCCCAGTAATCAGGTGGATAACGTGCGCCTGATTGAAGTGAATAAGGCTATTCGCAACACAGCGGTTGAGTACATAGGTGAACAACTGCGCGGTTATATGACGGATATGAAGCGCATTTCTGCCCAATACCAATAAGTGTCACGAAAGGGCGCAGTCTCCCCGGCCACAGAGACTGCGCCGAAATACTTACCTAGCGGCGGACAAGCGGAATATTTCTTGAATTGTTATAAAAACGGAATGATTAACGGTTGTATTGGTTAATGGCTTTGTGATACTGCTAAAAAGGTGATCATCGGTCATGTACTTTTGCGGCTGCAAAACCGGGATTAACTGAAGGATTCAAGGAAACTGTCAACCCATGTATAGCCATCTGTCCGCTTCAATCACCGCAGCAGCTTCGCTGTTGCTGGTGGTTATTACCCTGGTGATTATTAAGTCACAGCGGGGTTGGCTTATGGCCAGTTGACAGCCGAAAGGCGACGTAATCGTCAACCCCCCCGCTCCGAAAGAAACGGGGGTTTTTCGTTACCAGGGCAGTGAAAAATGACAGAAAAGACAAAACAGGATCATCACACCAGACAGGCCCGGGGTGCAAATGCCGTGATCAAAGTGTTGGCCGCCCATGGTGTTGATCGGATATTCGGCTATCCGGGCGGCGCCATTATGCCTATCTACGATGCTCTGTATGACGGCGAGGTTGAGCATGTGCTGACACGCCATGAGCAGGGGGCGGCTTTTGCGGCAGTGGGTTATGCCAGAGCCAGCGGTCGAACCGGTGTGTGTCTGGCGACTTCCGGCCCCGGCGCCACCAACTTGATTACCGCACTGGCCGATGCGCTGCTGGATTCTGTCCCTGTGGTGGCTATCACGGGGCAAGTGCCGAGATCGCTTATCGGCACAGATGCATTCCAGGAGATCGATGTGCTGGGTTTGTCGCTGTCCTGCACCAAGCACAGCTTTATGGTGAGCTCGGTCGATGAGCTGATCCCAACGCTGTATCAGGCGTTTGAGCTGGCCGCCGAAGGGCGACCCGGGCCTGTGCTGGTGGATATTCCCAAAGATATTCAGATGGCTTCACTTGAATTTTGCCAACCGCTGCAGCCTGTCAGTGATCCTATCCCATTGCTACCTGATGAACTGCGCAGGGCCAGAGAGTTACTTGCCGGTGCCCGGCAGCCCATAGCTTACATAGGTGGTGGCGTGGGTATGGCCGGTGCGCTAGAACCGCTGCGCCGCTTCCTTAACCAAACGCAAATCCCCTCTGTGTGCACGCTCAAAGGCCTTGGTACCGTTCTGGCGGATGAGCCTTTGTATCTGGGCATGCTGGGAATGCACGGCCTCAAGGCGGCCAATCTGGCGGTGCAGGAGTGCGACCTTTTGTTGGTTATTGGTGCCCGCTTTGATGACAGGGTAACCGGCCGGTTATCGACCTTTGCGCCAAACGCCAATGTGATCCATCTGGATATTGATGCTGCTGAGCTGGGAAAACTGCGCCAATCGGAGGTGGCGATCGCTGCCAGTCTGTGTGATGTTCTGCCAGCCCTGAGTGCAGACCTGGATATCCAGCCCTGGCGTGAGCAGGTGGCTGAGATGAAGCAAACCCATGCCTGGGATTATAACCATCCCGGTGAACTGATCTATGCTCCGGCCATGCTCAACAGTCTGTCGCAGAAGCTGCCGCAGGATAGTGTGGTTACCTGCGATGTGGGCCAGCATCAGATGTGGGTAGCCCAGCATATGAGTTTTCGTCGCCCTGAGGATCATCTCTCCAGTGGGGGCCTAGGCACCATGGGCTTTGGTTTACCCGCCGCCATTGGGGCTCAGTTTGCCCGCCCCAATGCCACAGTAGTGGTGGTGTCCGGCGATGGTTCTTTTATGATGAATGTGCAGGAGCTGGCCACCATCAAGCGCATGCAACTGTCGGTGAAAATCCTGCTGTTGAACAACCACAAGCTGGGCATGGTTAAGCAGTGGCAGCAGCTATTTTTCGATGGTCGTCTGAGCGAGACAGATCTGTCCGATAACCCGGATTTTCTGCTGCTGGCCTCAGCCTTCAATATCCCGGGGCGCCATATCAGCAAGGCCTGCGAAGTCGACAGCGCACTGGATGAGATGCTGGCAGCACCCGGTTCCTTTATGTTGCATGTGGCCATCGATGATGGTTTTAACGTCTGGCCCCTGGTTCCCCCCGGCGCCGCCAATAACGAAATGCTTGACAAGATGGAGCAAGAAAGATGAAGCATTCACTGGAGTTGCAAGTCAGTCGCCGCCCTGAAGTACTGGAGCGGGTATTGAGGGTGGTTCGTCACCGGGGCTTTCGGGTGACCCATATGCAGATGCGCGAGCAGGGCGACAGCAGCCTGCTGGCCATGACAGTTGAAGCTGAGCGGGCAATTGAGCTGCTCAGCAACCAGCTGATCAAGCTAGTGGATGTGAATTTGTGTACAGTATTGAGTGAGCAGGCCGCCAGACAGGCCCGGGTATAGCAAGCGTATAACGACAGTCAGCAGTAAGGATATAGGATGGCAAAGTTAAGATCATCAACCAGTACACAGGGACGGAATATGGCGGGCGCACGGGCATTGTGGCGCGCCACCGGAGTAAAAGACTCGGACTTTGGCAAGCCCATCATTGCCATCGCTAACTCCTTTACCCAGTTTGTGCCCGGCCATGTTCACCTCAAGGACATGGGTGCGCTGGTGGCCGGAGCTATCGAGCAGGCGGGGGGTATTGCCAAAGAGTTTAATACCATAGCCGTGGATGACGGCATCGCCATGGGCCACAGCGGCATGTTGTATTCGTTGCCTTCTCGGGAGCTGATTGCTGACAGCGTGGAGTATATGGTCAATGCCCACTGCGCCGATGCGCTGGTGTGCATCTCCAACTGCGACAAGATCACCCCGGGCATGCTGATGGCAGCATTGCGCTTGAATATCCCTGTGGTGTTTGTCTCAGGTGGCCCGATGGAAGCGGGCAAGACCAGACTGTCTGACAAGATAATCCAACTGGATTTGGTGGATGCCATGGTGGCCGGCGCGGATTCCCGCGTCAGCGATGAAGATTTGGAAAAAATTGAGCGCAGTGCCTGCCCGACCTGTGGCAGCTGCTCTGGTATGTTTACCGCCAACTCCATGAACTGTCTGACCGAGGCGCTGGGGCTATCTTTGCCGGGCAATGGCTCACTGCTGGCTACTCATAGCGACCGCCGTGAGTTGTTTTTGCAGGCCGGTCGGCGGGTGATGGCGCTGGCCAAACGCTATTATGAACAGCATGATGCCTCTGTGCTGCCGCGCAATATCGCCAATTTCAAAGCTTTTGAAAATGCCATGACGCTGGATATCGCCATGGGAGGGTCCTCCAATACCGTGCTGCACCTGCTGGCCGCCGCTAAGGAAGCGGAAGTGGACTTTACCATGGCGGATATTGATCGCCTGTCGCGCAAGGTGCCGCACCTGTGCAAGGTGGCGCCGTCCACCCCCAAATATCATATGGAAGATGTACATCGCGCCGGTGGTGTGATGGGCATTCTGGGTGAACTCAATCGCGCAGGATTGCTGCACACGGACGTCGGCCATGTGGCGCTGGATGAGGGCGATTGGGATCAGGTGTTAGCTCGCTTCGATGTGACTGTCACTGACGATGAGCAGGTGCGGGACATGTTTCGTGCCGGACCTGCCGGTATTCCCACTACTCAAGCTTTCAGCCAGGATTGTCGTTGGGAGACGCTGGATCTGGATCGGCGCAAAGGTTGTATCCGCAACCGCGAGTTTGCCTTCAGTCAGGATGGTGGCCTTGCTGTGTTGTCAGGCAATATCGCCGAACATGGCTGTATAGTAAAAACTGCCGGAGTGGATGAATCTAATTTGACCTTCCGGGGCCCCGCCAGGGTGTATGAGAGCCAGGATGATGCGGTTGCAGGTATTCTCGGTGGCGAAGTGGTGGCCGGCGATGTGGTGGTGATCCGCTATGAAGGCCCCAAAGGCGGACCTGGTATGCAGGAGATGCTGTATCCCACCAGTTATTTGAAATCCCGCGGGCTGGGCACTCAATGTGCGCTCATTACCGATGGGCGTTTTTCTGGCGGCACCTCGGGTTTGTCTATCGGCCATATATCGCCCGAGGCGGCATCCGGCGGTGCGATTGCCCTGATTGAAAACGGCGATCCCATCGCCATCGACATTCCCGGTCGCAGCATTGCCGTTGAGATCAGTGAAGTTGAATTGCAGCTACGTCGCGAGGCGATGCAGGCCAAAGGGCCACTGGCCTGGAAACCTCTTGCTCGGGTGCGCCCGGTATCCATGGCACTGAAAGCCTACGCCATGCTGGCCACCAGTGCCGACAAGGGCGCGGTGCGGGATAAGAGTAAGCTGGAGGAATACTGATGCGGGTCCTCGCTGAAGCGTCTCATTTGAATCTGGCTAACTACTATCTGCAGCGGATATTGCGCTCGCGGGTGTATGACATCGCCAAGGTCACACCGCTGCAGCCGATGGCTAAACTGTCGGCTCGTCTGGACTGCAATGTGCTGCTTAAGCGGGAAGATCTGCAGCCGGTGCACTCCTTTAAATTGCGTGGGGCCTATAACCGAATTGCGGCGCTGACAGAGGCTGAGCGCGAGCGTGGTGTGGTATGCGCCTCGGCCGGTAACCATGCTCAGGGGGTGGCGCTGTCTGCCTCCAGTCTGGGGATTTCTGCCGTTATCGTGATGCCCACTACTACGCCGGATATTAAGGTGGATGCGGTGCATCGCCGTGGTGGCACTGTGGTGCTGCACGGTCAGTCGTTCGATATGGCCAATGACCATGCCAAAACCCTGGCAGCGCAGGAAGATCGGGTGTATATCGCCCCCTTCGATGATGAGGCTGTGATCGCCGGGCAGGGCACGGTCGCCCTGGAGATGCAACAGCAGCAGGATCTGCAGGCTGTGTATGTGCCGGTGGGTGGCGGTGGGTTGGTGGCCGGTATTGCTGCTTACTACAAGGCGGTGATGCCTGAGGTCAAAATCATTGGGGTGGAGCCAGAAGATGCCGCTTGTCTCAAAGCCGCGTTGGAGGCCGGTGAGCCGGTGACTTTATCTCAGGTCGGGTTGTTTGCCGATGGCGTGGCGGTTAAGCGTATCGGCGAGAAGACCTTCCGTCTGGCACAGGCTTTTGTGGATGAGGTAGTCACTGTCAGCTCAGATGAAATTTGCGCCGCAGTGAAAGATATTTTTGAAGATACCCGGGCGATCGCCGAACCTGCGGGGGCCTTGGCGTTGGCGGGACTGAAGAAACATACCTGCTCACATGGCAGCGATAAACCAGCCAAAGTGGCGGCAATCCTCAGTGGTGCCAATGTGAATTTCCACAGCCTGCGTTATGTCTCTGAGCGCTGTGAGTTGGGCGAGCAGAAAGAGGCGGTGTTGGCCGTTAAAGTGCCTGAAATCCCTGGCAGTTTTCTGCGCTTTTGTGAACATCTTGGCAACCGGGTTATTACCGAGTTTAACTATCGCTTCAGCGGTCGTGATGGCGCTGTAGTGTTTGCCGGTATTCGCCTGAGCGGTGGTCAGCCTGAGCTGGACGAAATTATCTCGTTTTTGAGCGCACAGGGATTTGTGGTGCAGGACTTATCCCATGATGAAACCGCTAAACTGCATGTGCGCTATATGGTCGGCGGTCGTCCACTTGAAGCACTGGAGGAGCGATTGTTCAGCTTTGAATTTCCCGAGTATCCCGGTGCGCTGCTGAAATTTCTGACTAGCTCCCGCAGCAAGTGGAATATCAGCCTGTTTCACTATCGTAACCATGGCGCGGCCTTTGGCAGGGTGCTGGTGGGGTTTGAAGTGCCGGCGATGGAGGCGGAACTGTTTCAACAGTTTTTGGATGAATTGGGGTTTGTCTACCAGGAAGAGACAGCCAGTCCGGCCTATCGCTTATTTTTAACTTAGGGCAGTGGATCTTTCTCATCAATACTGCGTTATCGGCTGCTCGTGTAGCGCTGCTACACGTCGCAACCTCTGGCCTTGTCTTGAAGAAAAATCTCTCACTGCGAGAAATGTTACATCATGATTTTATTAATGATGGGATAATCCCCTTAGTGTTTTGCATAGATCGGACTGACAGGTTTTGAGGACAATTACACTAGGTGATGCGGAGAACATCGCAGATGTTATTCACTCAGGTTCCAATGGACTGAAAATCGAGAAATTGGAGAAGACTCTTTTTCCTGTGCTGTTCTATTCGACGGCTATAGAGCACCAAAGAAGCATTGTAGAGTTGGTTAAATTAGAACTTTACGGTTCGGCAGCCGCTCTTGTTAGGCCACTATTCGAATCTTATGTGAAGGGTAAATGGTTTGCTGAATGCGCCTCTTCAGATGATATAGCGTTGTTGAAAAAAGACCGTTTTAATAAGCCTTTTGGTCTGCTCGTCGCTGAAATAGATGCAAAGAATGGTCGAGGACTGAGTCAGCCCAAAAAGACTTACTGGAAGGTGTTGAATAGCTTTACTCATTCGGGCGCAGCTTTACTGGTAAGGAAATATAATTCCGATCGAATAGGGAATATTTACAGCGAAGAGTTTATTGAAGATTTGCTGAATTTTTCGTCTGACTACGCGATTCTTGCGTTTGGCCATCTTGCAGTCTGTGCGAACGATAAAGATGCTCTTAAGTTGGCCGTTAAGTTAGGGAAGGTGCGAACAAGTCCTCGCACCGCTCTGGCTTATGAGCAGAAGCGAGTTCGAGGTATTCAGAT
>JAJNAU010000064.1:13081-16965 GCA_021462625.1 Shewanella sp. | reverse complement strand
CATTAACGCTCATTCATGTAGAACAACTACACCACAATCGCGTTGCTTTGTATAAAACAACGACAAAAAGCTGCAAAAACCATCTTCAAAAGTCAACAGACCCTAGCCTATATGAGAAACACATAACGCAGGAGAAAAGGTCACCAACGCTGCCCATAGGGCAGGGCTAAAAGCGTTTTATGCTTTGTTGCAGCACTCGCAGAGCACGCACGGGACTTATTTGCACCTTCCTTAGAATAACTATGCGCCGCACACCTCGTCGCGCCAAAGACGCTTTGCGCTAGAACAAAATTCGACCACAAATGGTCAATAGACCCTGGAAGCCTGTACTGACTGTGGATAAATGTAAGCCGGCGATTTATTAATTATCCCCGCTCATGTTAATCTTTGGGGGCTCAAAAGATACGATGATTGCAGGAGTGGTTAATGAAGAAGGTTGAGGCCATTATCAAGCCGTTTAAATTGGACGATGTGCGTGAAGTACTGGCTGACATTGGTATCACCGGTATGACAGTGTCCGAGGTAAAAGGTTTCGGTCGTCAAAAAGGACATACTGAGTTGTATCGTGGTGCTGAGTACATGGTTGACTTTCTGCCTAAAGTGAAAATTGAACTGGTTATTCAAGATGAACTGCTGGAGCAGGCACTGGAAGTGATCGTTGAGACGGCTCGTACCGGGAAAATCGGCGATGGAAAAATTTTTGTTACGGATATTGAGCGTGTTATCCGCATTCGTACCGGTGAGGAAAACGAAGACGCCGTTTAATCATCGCAGGCAACATGGGCACTGTCAGTGTCCTTGTTGCTGACAGAAAATCATAGGGCAATACCAATTCCTACGGCATTGTCATAGTGGTTGTAGTCAGAAATAGTCAAACCATATCCACTCTGTAGTTTCAGATAACCGTGCATTTGTTTGTAAATAGGAAACTGCCAACTCAGCTCCTCATAGCCTGCTGAAAAACTACTTTCAAGCTGATTTCTGAGCGTCAGCTTTATCTGGTGGTTGCCGGATGTCCAGGCCAATTGGATATCGCCATAACCCATAAAATCTTCAATATTCGGATTGTAGTCGTGGCTGTTAAGAATTGTTGAACGGATCCAAGGGCGGACATTGACTCTCAGATCATCGCCGCCAAATTGCAGGTCCAGGTAAAAACGGTTCCAAGCGCGTTCATACTTGCCACCTTTACCATTCGATTGGTGCATGAAACCAATGCTGGTATGGCGCCACTGCCAGTCCAACGAGTTGTCACCATGCTGAAATACCCAGAATAAATCAGGCTGATATTGAGTATCACGGAAGAAAGCTGAAGTGTCATAGGCTTGCCAGTTGGCAATTTGGCTGTAGGCAAAATACAAACCATCATTTTGAGTAAACACGTTGGCAAGCAGGCCATATTTGAGACTTATCTGAAACTGAAAATTGGTTTTGCTGATCTCGCCGCCGTTGGGATTTTGAGGAGCGTAGTATTGCTGGTTGGGTTGAGTAGTGTAATACCAGGGCAGTAAATAATTGTCGTCATAAGCACTGAGGTGGAACTGCTCGTCCTGCGGTGAGTATTGTTGAGAAAACTGCTGCTCATTTGCATGTACCGCAAATGTAGCCTGTGTGCAGCCCAAAACGACTGCCAGGATATTCATTTTCGGCATTTTTATTTCCAATATCCAAAATAGAGTAGAAACAGTCTACTGATAAATTTCGTAATACGTCCATCAAATCTTATCTATTCGAAAAACTATTTGATTTTATGGGTTTTTTATGGTTGCAATGAGTGCCAGTCGCGATCCGGGCGATTTTACTGTTTGGCTGATGAACGCAGAAGGCTTAATGACAACATAATTTGAATTTGTCATACCTGAAACCAAGATCTGTAAACCAAATTGGTGTAGATTGATGCCCTGTGAATATATCAAGACTTGTTCAACCGGGGCATAGAGTTCTTCGGTAACAATAACGATAATGAATGGAGAAAGTTATGACGCAACCTATTACTCTGCTGGATAGCAACAAACATGGCGATTTAAAGATTGACAAAGTCGACTTCGGTCACTTGGCCGATCAGCACATTGTGCCTGTCACGCTGCATGAGATTGGTCGCGCCGCTATCGATTACCCGGTAGTGTTCGTGAAAAACAGTGAAACCGGTGAGTTTCAGTCAGTGGCCATGTTGGGGCTTAAACCAGGTCAGAACTTGATGGTGAAAGGTGGGCAGTGGCAGTCTTTGTATCAGCCTCATGTGGTTCGTGATTATCCTCTGGGTGTGGTGCTTGATCCTGATGATAAAGACAAAGTCTGGATTGGTATCCGCGAAGCAAGCAGTGCAGTGGGAACCGAGGAGGGAGAAGCTCTGTTTAATGGTACTGAAGAAACTGATTACCTGGCAGCCCGCAAGAAAGCACTGATTGAACACTTTCAACAGGATCAGGCTAGCCGTACATTAGTAAAAGTGTTGGCGGATTTGGATCTGTTTTTGCCACAAACCCTGACCGTGGAAATTAAAGGCGAAAAGCGCAACATCAATGGCATCTATTTGATCAACGAAGCGAAATTGAATGATCTGAGTGATGAACAGTTCAGTGATCTGCGTAAACGTGGGCTGTTGGCACCTATTTTCAGTCACCTGACGTCGCTGGGGCAGATTAACCGTTTGGCCCGCACTGAAGCTCAGGCCTAATTGCTTGCCTTATTTTTTCAAAACCGGCGAAAGCCGGTTTATTAGATGGTCTGCCTTAGGCAAGGTGCGAACAAGTCCTCGCACCGCTCTGGCTTATGAGCAGAAGCCAGTTCGAGGTATTCAGATAAAGGAAGGCGGGTTGCCTTTCAAAGCTGAATTCCACAGTAATCGTGTTTGCCCGAAAGCCGCGTAGGACGAGGCTGACAGCCCTATCTGCTTGGTTGCAGTTGTCGCTAAGGACTCAGGCCATTAACTTCAAACTGCGCCGCGCTAGAGGCTGTCAGCACTCGCAGAGCACGCACGGGACCTGTTCGCACCTTCCTTAGTTGTTAGTTGTCCAACGACACTTGGTCGAGCCATACATTGCCTTGCCGGTAGGGCAATGCTGCAGTCCCTTCACGAGTTCTATACTTCCATTTCCCGCGAATTGGCTTTACTGTTATATTGCCGGCCTCAAACGCACAATAATTTTGTTGTACTCTAATTGACGCTATTTGTCCGTCTGTTTTACGTACAAATGTTAGGATGGCATCTGGCCCATAAAAAACGCTTTGTTTGAGCATACAAGTCATCGAATCATCTCCATTTACTGAACAACGTATAACATCACCATGATTCATCACAATAGCATTCATTGCCAAAACGTAATCGTCCAAAATGGGCTTACTGATAGTAACATCTAAATAATCACAATCTGTATCTACTGTTGCTAAGGCCTGAGTAGCAAAAACACAGCCTAAGAAAACTGTAATCGAAGCGCTTTTGCTTATATTCATGAAATCCTCCTATGTTTAAAGATAGCTTTTAGCTTTTAGCTTTTAGCTTTTAGCTTTTAGCTTTTAGGTTTTTATTGTCTGACACAAGGAACTGCATAAAAACTTTTAATTTTAATGACTGTTTTAATAACTGTTGCTGAATTCAGTGCATAGAGCATAAGTGCAACACATGGGTGAATTGACAAAAAAGCCAATTTTAACTAGTTGCTCACTTTTAATCGCCAAATTCAACCATGATTAACATGAATTAATCTGCTGTATTCTCAATCATTAGTTAGGGAAGGTGCGAGCAAGTCAAGCCGTTTGTGGTAATAGGTGTAAATGCCATTATCATCTATCAGGTGCAGAACCTAATTAATAGGGATTATCTCTATAAAAACGATTCACGGTGTAATAATCAGCGGCGAAATGCTCAATTGGAGATATTTGAC
>JAJNAU010000064.1:0-12981 GCA_021462625.1 Shewanella sp. | reverse complement strand
ATCAAGGATCTTCATCAAGGATCTTCATCAAGGATCTTCATCAAGGTCTGAGAAAGTGTTTGATAAAGGTGAATGGAAATGACGATGCTATTTTTTAACACCTTGAATTAACATCGATTGGGACAGGAAAGACTCGTTGGCTGCCATGATGTGAAGGTGCCTTCAAGAGTAAGTCCTACCAGCACTCTGTTGTGGTGGCTTTAACACCAGTTCGGTGGCTTGATTGCAGTATGCCCTTTGGGCAAATGAGTGGCAGTAACTGTCGGAATTGATCTGACTATTCCTTAGGCGAGGTGCGAATAAGTCCCATGGGTGCTCTGCGGGCGATGCCAGCCCCGAGATACGCGACCTAGCTCAAGGTTAATGGCCTGAGTCCTTAGCGAGAGTTACAACAAAGCAGATAGGGCTGTCAGCCTTGCTCTTTGGGGCTTTCGGGCAAACACGATTGCTGTGGTATTCCACTTTGAAAGGCAACCCGCCTTGCTGCAGCTGAATACCTTGAACTCGAATTTTCCCGTAAGCCAGAGCGCCGCGAGGAGTTGTTCGCATTCTTATGCTCGTTATTCAAAATAACAATGGAACAGGATTATGACAATGACTATTTCGAATAAGGTGGGTACGCAACCACGCTCAAGCATATTGCCCATGATCATTATCGGGGTGTTATTCTTCACCTTCGGTTTTTTTACCTGGTTGAATGGCTCGCTCATCCCTTTTCTGAAAATTATCTGCCAACTTAACAACTTTCAGGCATCGTTCGTGGCCTTTGCTTTTTATATCGCCTACACAGTGATGGCATTACCCATGTCTTTTATTCTTCGGCGCACAGGGTATAAAAACGGCATGGTGCTTGGGCTGGGCATTATGGTGGTCGGTTCACTGCTGTTTATCCCTGCAGCCCAAAGCACAGATTATATGGCGTTTTTGGTTGCGCTGTTTGTGCTTGGCACAGGTCTGACGATTCTGCAGACAGCATCCAATCCCTATCTGGTGCATCTTGGTCCACACAAGAGTGCGGCCAAGCGCATCAGCATCATGGCGCTTTTAAACAAAGTCGCCGGGGTGGTTGTGCCTCCGCTGTTTACCCTTGTGGTCTTGTCGGGCTTTGAAAACCTTAGCTCGGAACATCTGGCTGCAATTTCTGCCGTTGAGCGTCAGGTGCAGGTGGCTGAGTTATCCTCGCGCCTTATCTTGCCCAGTATCGTGATGGCCGGCGCGCTACTGTTTGTGGCTGCGCTGGTGAAATTTGCGCCACTGCCGGAACTTGTTTTTGAAGATAAAGATGTGGTACAGGGTGACAAGACAGGTATTTTGCAGTTTCCACCGGTGGTATTGGGAGCGGTTGCGCTGTTTGCTTATGTCGGCGTGGAAGTCATCGCTGGCAGCACCATTGGGTTGTTTGGTGAGAATCTGGGGCTGAGCAATTTCGCTTCCCTGACATCTTATACCATGGTGTTTATGGTGTTTGGCTATCTGATTGGGATAATCTCTATTCCAAGGTTTATGAGTCAGCAAACGGCTTTGATGCTGTCTGCCATTGCCGGAATTTTATGTATTATCGGCGCAGCGACAGCATCGACTGAACGCACTCTAATTGCCGATTTACTGTGGGGTTGGAGCGGGATCCCTGTTATTCCTGATGCAGTGACTTTTGTCGCCATGATGGGTCTGGCCCATGCAATGGTGTGGCCATCAATATGGCCTCTGGCAATCAAAGGCTTAGGCAAACGCACCGCGCAGGGTTCGGCGCTGCTGATTATGGGTATCTCCGGCGGAGCGATCTTGCCACTGGCATTTGGGAAAATAGCTTATTATTCTGGTTCCACTCAATTGGCATATTGGATTGGCTTACCTTGCTACCTGTTCATTCTGTTTTTTGCGATGAAAGGTCACAAGATGCGGAAGTGGTCACTTCCGGCTTTTCAATTGCGATATTAACTCAAGGCCCGACGTGAAAGTCAGACCTGAGTTGCACTTTCCCTAAAGCCTCAGGCATTGTAGCCGTTGGGATTATTGGATTGCCATCTCCAGCTTGAGTTAGCCATATCTTCAATGCTGTGGGTGGCTTGCCAGTCAAGTTCAGCATTGGCTTTAGCCGGATTGGCATAGCAGGCGGCGATATCTCCTGGACGACGAGGCGCTATCTGGTAGGCAATAGGTTTACCACAGGCCTTTTCAAAAGCTTTTACCATGTCCAGCACGCTGTAGCCTGTGCCCGTGCCCAAGTTGTAAGTGACCAAGCCTGGCTTGGTGGCGAGTTTGTCCAGTGCCTTGAGGTGGCCGATAGCCAGATCCACCACATGGATATAGTCACGCACGCCTGTGCCGTCGTGAGTGTTGTAGTCGTTACCAAAGACACTCAGAAACTCCCGTTTACCTACTGCTACCTGGCTGATAAAGGGCATCAGGTTATTGGGAATTTCATTGGGGTTTTCACCAATCCGACCGCTGGCATGAGCTCCGACAGGATTGAAATAACGCAGGCGGGCAATATTCCAGCTGGGATCGGCATGGTGCAGATCGGCCAGAATATTTTCAACCATCAGCTTTGACTGACCATATGGGTTGGTTGCCCCTGTAGGGAAGTCTTCGGTAATAGGGAGGCTCGCCGGATCACCGTAGACAGTGGCTGAAGAGCTGAATGCCAGGTTTTTGACATTGTGCTCAGCCATCACCTGGCACAGGATCACAGTGCCAGTGACATTGTTTTCGTAGTAGCGCAGCGGCTGGGATACAGACTCACCGACAGCCTTCAGGCCCGCAAAGTGAATAACGGCCTCAAAGTCATGATCGTTGAACAGCTTTTTCAGCAGTCCCTTGTTAAGAATATCGCCCTGGTAAAAGGTCACACTTTTGCCAGTGATCTCTTCCACGCGCTTGAGGGATTCCATACTGGAGTTAGACAGGTTATCCAACACTACAACATTGGCACCGGCGTTCAGTAGTTCAACGGCCGTGTGGGAACCGATATAACCGGCACCACCGGTTATCAGAATAGTCATGATGTTATTCCTTTGTTCAGAGTGTTCAAATAGTCAGCAAATGCATTGCCAATGTCTGGATGGCGCAAGCCATATTCAACAATGGCCTGCAGATAGCCAAGCTTATTTCCACAGTCGTGACTTTTGCCTTTCATGTAATAGGCATTGACAGTTTGTTGTTGCATCAGCATGGCGATTGCGTCAGTCAGTTGGATCTCTTCGCCGGCACCGACTGGGGTTTTTTCCAGCAGTTCCCAAATGGCAGCGGGCAACACATAGCGCCCGACTACGGCCAGGTTGGAGGGCGCCTCATCCAGAGCCGGTTTCTCGACCAGTTGGATAAGCGGGTGGGATTGGCCTGGCGTGAGTTGATGGCCATCGACATCAGCGATACCATATTGATTGACCTGCTCATGGGGCACAGCTTCCACCATGATTTGCGCAACCTCGGAGGCATCAAACAGATTAACCATCTGGGCCAGATTGTCCTTTTTCAGATCACAGCCGGCAGCATCGATAATCACATCCGGCAGTAGCACCGCAAATGGCGCATTTCCAACTACCGGGCGGGCGCACAGGATAGCGTGTCCCAGACCCTTGGCCTGTGCCTGACGTACACTGATAATGGTGACATCTTTGGGGCAAATGCTCTGTACTTCTGCCAACAGCTGTCTTTTAACCCGGGATTCCAACTGGGCTTCGAGCTCAAAACTGGTATCGAAATGGTTTTCGATGGAGTTTTTACTGGCGTGGGTGACCAGCACAATTTCTTTGATCCCGGCGGCGATGGCTTCGTTGACAACATGCTGGATAAGCGGTTTGTCTACCACTGGCAGCATCTCTTTCGGAATGGCCTTGGTGGCAGGCAGCATGCGGGTTCCCAGACCGGCAACCGGTATGACGGCCTTGCTGATGTTGTGTTTAATCATGGGCAAATTGCATCTTCATTATTGATTAGACGCCATATTGTAATTATCAGGATTACAATTGCCATCACTAACTTGATTGGAGCCGAGGAAAGAAGCCGTTTTATTGGGGGCGTGTCAACAATGGCTCACACACATCGAAGCATCGTTATCAGGAATTTAAAGCCTAATCAGCCAATCTGTAACGCCTGCTTTACGCCCTAAGGGGGTTGCCTATCTAGAATCTTTTCCTTGAAAAGTTAACAAAGTGTGCTGGCCGTTTCACTATTACTCAAGGACGCTGAATGTGAGAGAGCCACAGAATGAGCAAACACACGCAATACACGGCACGTGAGCCGGATGATGCCGGATTTATCTCCTATCCGGCGGATGAACATGATACCTGGCAACAGCTTTATGCCCGTCAGGCGGGTAATTTGTCCGGGCGTGCCTGTCAGCAATATTTGGATGGTCTTAAGGCGCTGGCCTTGCCGGCTGACCGCATTCCACAGTTGTCCGAAGTGGACAGAGTGCTACAAGCGGCAACTGGCTGGAAAACGGCCGCGGTGCCAGCTTTGATCTCCTTTGGGAAATTTTTTGAGTTGCTGGCCAGCAAACAGTTTCCGGTAGCCACTTTCATTCGCACCAAAGAGGAGTTTGACTATCTTCAGGAGCCGGATATCTTCCATGAAATTTTCGGCCACTGTCCTTTGCTGACCAATCTGGCGTTCGCCAGGTTTTCTGAAGTTTATGGCAAGCTGGGGTTGGCGGCTAGCAAAGAAGAGCGGATCTTTCTTGCAAGATTATACTGGTTTACTGTTGAGTTTGGCCTAGTGCAACCGCCGGGAGAGCCACTTCGCATCTATGGCGGCGGCATTTTGAGCTCGCCCGGAGAAACTCTTTATGCCATGGGCGATACCCCGGTGCGCAAACCCTTCGATCTGCTTGAGGTACTGCGAACTCCCTATCGTATCGATATTATGCAGCCCATTTACTATGTGATTGACAATATAGAGTTTCTTGATGACATCGCCAACATGGACATTATGGCGGCTATTCGGGAGGCTCAGCGTCTTGGGTTGCATGCGCCTTTATTTGCGCCTAAGGTCAAGGCCGGTTAAGGATGTTTCACCCTAGCGCCCAGCCAGGATAAAGGCAGAATAACAAGGAGTAACAGATGTCTGAATTAGCGAAGATGAAGTGCGAGGCCTGTCAGGCCGATGCCCCTACAGTGACAGATGCAGAATTGCGTGAGCTTATTCGTGCAATCCCTGACTGGAGTGTGCAGGTGCGTGACGGCATTATGCAGCTTGAGCGGGTATACAAGTTCAAAAATTTTAAACAAGCCATGGCATTTACCAATAAGTTGGCGGTTCTGGCGGAACAAGAGTTTCACCATCCGGGAATTTTGACAGAGTGGGGCAAGGTAACCGTGTGCTGGTGGTCTCATTCTATCAAAGGGCTACATCGTAACGACTTTATCATGGCGGCAAAAACCGACTTATTGTTTGATTAACCGCCTGAAATAAAGCTGAAACACCGCAAACGCGTCACTTCAGTAGCGCGTTTGTTTTTCTGTACAGCGCACTCAAACAGCGTCTGTTCAATTTATGCTTGCTTACCATGTAGTTACCTGCTGTAAACAACTCTTGCCAGCCAACACTTTTCCTTTTAACGTATACCGCGAGCCGCCCGGCAAATCCCAATAGGTATGCCCAAAGACAAATCCCCTGAGCCAGAAGATAGTCGTGCTCACGCTGATATTTGTGCTGTCACAGGGAGTTGCTGTCATCGGTAGTGGCAGTCTGGTTTGCCCGGCCTATCGAGCCTGTGCAAGCCTGTTTTGCGCAAAAGCACGGGCTCTTCAGAGAAGGGCGATTGCTCAGACAGTTCAAATATAAACAGCCTCGTTTTTTCGGCAAGGTTAGAATCATAAGAAAGCCGAAACCCATTGAATAGGAATCATACTATGCGCCTGGAAGTCAGTTGTCAGGATAGAATCGGTTTGGCCAAGGATATCCTGGTGGTACTGGAGCGTTACGGCATCAACCTGATAGCCATTGATGCAAGCAATAAAGGATTTTTATATTTTCAGTTTGCCGAGGTGAGCTTTAATACCCTCAGTGCTTTGATGCCGCAGATCCGTAAAGTCGAGTCGGTCAACGATGTGCGTACTGTGTCATTTATGCCCTCTGAGCAGGAGCACTACGCGCTGAAAACCTTGCTTAAAACCCTGCCGGACTCAGTATTTTCCCTCGATGCCAAAGGGCGTATCCGCATTGTCAATGAGTCTGCGCTGTTGACCCTGGCGATGGGCGAGCATGAAGTGCTGGATGAGCCACTGAACCATTGGGTGCAGGGAATTAATTTCAGTCGCTGGCTGGCCGAACCGCAGGTATTGGCCCAGGCAACCCGCGTATATATTGGGCGCAATGAATATCTGGCCGAGATGTTGCCTATCTATCTGCCCGATGAGAATGACAGCAGCATCCTCGCCGGTGCAGTGGTGTCGTTGAGGTCTCCGGCGCGGGTGGGTAAGCAGTTCAATGCGCTGCAAAACCAGATCGCCGGTTTTGAATCAGTGCTTGCCGTCAGTGACAAGATGAAGCAGGTGGTGGAGCAGGCCAAGCGCATGGCGCAGCTGGATGCACCGCTGCTGATCACCGGAGAAACCGGTACAGGCAAGGAGTTGATGGCGAGAGCCTGTCATGATGCCAGCATGCGACGGGAGCACCCTTTTATTGCCATTAACTGCGCCGCCTTGCCGGACAGTGTCGCAGAAGAGGAACTCTTTGGTTACGTCAGTAATGGTCAGGTGGTGAAAAAGGGCTTCTTCGAGGAAGCCAAGGGCGGTACCGTATTTCTGGACGAGGTTGCGGAAATGTCGCGTGCGGCTCAGGTGAAATTACTCAGGTTGTTGCAGGATGGCAGCTTCCGCCGGATCGGCGGTGACGAGGAGGTAAGGGCTGATGCCCGGATCATCTGCTCAACCCAGAAGAATCTGGCAGAGTTATGCCAAACCGGCGAGTTTCGTGAGGACCTCTACTACCGTATCCATGTGCTGAGCTTCCATTTGCCTTCACTGCGTGAACGCAGAGTCGATATTTTGCCGCTGACTGAAATGTTCCTGGAGCATTACAGTCAGCAATTGTCCAGTCCGGTACGGCGGATCTCCGCTCAGTGTCGAGAGCATTTGCTGACTTATGCCTGGCCGGGCAATGTACGCCAACTGAAAAATGCTGTCTTCAGGGCGGTGTCAATGGGGGATGGCAGTGCTGAGTTGACGGTTGAACAGTTGAAGTTACCGTCTTATGCTGAGGGTTTTGGTTATTTCGACCACCAGTTTGAAGGCTCGCTGGATGAGGCGATGAAACAGTTTGAGGCCAGTTTGCTCAGGCGCTTATATCCGGCTTATCCCAGTACCCGTCAGTTGGCGAAAAAGCTGGGAGTTTCCCATACGGCCATCGCCAATAAACTGCGCGAGTACAAAATCAACAAGCCCAAACTGTGACTTGATTGCCCAGGTGGCCGGTTGCTGATCACAGACTGCTGAGTCCGTTTTTCAACATGCCCGCCGCGAATCGCCCGGGCATTTCTTTGTTGTACTTGAGCTGACATATCTGCTGTAATCCGGACGTTACAAACGGGGGCAGTAACTAAAATAGTGTGATTCAGTTCATGCTGTTTATTTACCATAAGGCATGAGGTAGATATTAACGCCAGTCGGGCAGGCCGCTGCCGAAAATGATAAGGATAAAAATAATGAAACTAGCCACATATCAGAATGGTCGTCGTGATGGGCAGTTGATGCTGGTCAGCCGTAATCTTGCCAATGCCGTGGCGGTGCCCGACATTGCCCATACCTTGCAACAATTGCTTGATGATTGGCATAAGCTTGCGCCCCGACTGGAAGAAAAGTATCAGGCATTGAACTCAGGGCTGCTGGCTGGCATGGTTGCGTTCGACCAGCGACAATGCCTTTCACCGCTGCCCCGCGCTTTTCAATGGGCTGACGGCAGTGCTTATGTCAATCATGTTGAGCTGGTACGCAAGGCCCGTGGTGCTGACATGCCGGCAAGTTTCTGGACAGACCCTCTGGTGTATCAGGGCGGCTCTGACAGCTTTATTGCGCCACGAGCGGATATTCCGCTGGCCAGTGAGCAATGGGGTATCGATTTCGAGTCAGAGATCGCGGTCATTACCGATGACGTGCCTATGGGCGTATCTGCGGCGGATGCTGCCTCTCATATCCGGTTGCTGATGCTGGTGAATGATGTGTCCCTGCGAAACCTCATTCCTGGTGAGTTAGCCAAAGGCTTTGGTTTCTTCCAATCTAAACCTTCCAGCAGTTTCTCGCCGGTGGCGGTTACCCCTGACGAACTGGGTGATAAGTGGCAAGATACCAAGGTCCATTTGCCGCTGGTGACTCATCTTAATGATGAGCTGTTTGGTCAGCCCAATGCCGGTGTAGATATGACCTTTAACTTCGCTGAGCTGGTCTCCCATGTTGCCAAAACTCGCCCTCTGGGAACCGGCGCCATTATCGGCTCGGGAACCATTTCCAACTATGACCGCAGCGCCGGCTCCAGCTGTCTGGCAGAAAAGCGCATGCTGGAAGTCATTGCTGATGGCAAACCTAGCACTCCATTTATGGGCTTTGGTGATAAGGTACGTATCGAAATGTTCGACGATGAAGGCAACAACATTTTTGGCACCATAGATCAGCAGGTCGTTGAATATAAGGATTAAGCAGATGATGACCTTATACGGTTACTGGCGATCCAGCGCCGCCTATCGGGTGCGAATAGCGCTGAATCTCAAGGGAATTGAGGTTGGGCATAAGTCTGTGCATCTGGTTAAGGATGGAGGCCAGCAGCATCATGCCGATTATATTGCCCTCAATCCACAGCAGTTGGTGCCAGCTTTGGTGCTGGAAAATGGCGAAGTGCTGACTCAATCTATGGCCATGCTGGAATATCTGGAAGACACTAATCCAGAGTCACCGCTGTTGCCATCCGACCCCTTAGCCAAAGCCAAAGTCAGAGCCTTGGCCAATGCCATCGCCTGCGATGTTCACCCTCTCAACAACTTACGAGTGTTGCAGTATCTCAAAGGTGAGGCGGGCCTGGATGATGCTGCCAAGGATGCCTGGTATCAGCACTGGATAGTCACAGGTTTCAATGCCTATGAGGCTATGCTGCAAGACACCGCAGGAGAGTTCAGCTTTGGTGACTTACCAACTCTGGCGGATATCTGTTTGGTGCCCCAGGTATACAATGCGCGACGATTCAACGTACCTTTGGCCAATTACCCAAACATAGTGCGCATCGTCGAAAATTGTAATCAACTGGCAGCCTTTGCCGATGCGGCACCGGAAAACCAGGCTGACGCGGTTTAACTCCTTAATTCTAGACTGTTGACCTTTCATGGTTGAATTTTGCTCGTTCTAGACGCGCTTTAATCGCGACGCAAGGTGTGCCGCCTATGGGCCTAAGCAAATACCTTGCAACAAAGAGTAAAGCGCGTATAGCCGAGCCCTTCGGGCAGCGTTTGTCGTCGCTTTCTACTGCATTAACGCTCATTTATGTAGAACAACTACAGCACAATCGCGTTGCTTTGTATAAAACAACGACAAAGTGCTGCAAAAACCATCTTCAAAGGTCAACAGACCCTAATAACTTGATACTCAAGACCCGACCATATGTCGGGTCTTTTTTATCTCTGTCGTTTACTCCCTTTTTCCCCACGCTTATGACCTCAATTCACTCGTCACCTTCTCGCGTCTCGAACAGGATTTAGAGCAACTTGATATTTGCATCGGCTGGTAACGTGAACCACTGATTGGTACAAGTTAATCTGAAGTTCACCATAAGGTTACAAAGTGTGTGTAACTATTCAGTGGTTGAGCATCTCAAAATTTCCGTTGTCGTGATTAAAGTCATCTCAAATGGCGTAAAAAGCAATCTATGGTTATCAAATGTTGATCTGGATATAGATTTAAGGTCAGTAAAGATTGCTATCTTTCAGCGTGTCTATACCAATCCGCATCGGAGTTTAATCGCTCAGCGAGAATGAAAAGGTGCATAGGCAAGGCGGCCAGTTGAAGGTCTATTGGGATAAATCAAGACTGGATAACACTACCCTAGGTGCATTTTCAACTCGCCCTTCGGAAGCCTGTCAGTCATGCGATTACTGCTTCAAACTGTCAAGCCATAGAGCCACTATGCTTTCGCCAATTTGTCTTGTACTCAAATGACTGACAAGGCTGTGAGGCTTTCAAGCCTTTATGCGGATTGGTATTAACCATAAGACTGACATAAGCAGGGCTTAAGCTATCAGATTAATCGGTTAAACCATTTTTCTTAATTATTTTTGTAGATTAGCATAAGCATAAGCATTCGTGGTTGGCAATGTTGACTATCGGGAATTATCCAGTTTGATTTGTTGAGTGTGGCACAGAAGTGTCGCGCGGCTGGCTAAGGAGAATACAGTATGAGTTCAGGTAATAAATGTCCGGTGATGCACGGTGGAGCAACATCTGAAGGCACTGCGAGAATGGAATGGTGGCCAAAGGCTCTTAATCTCGACATCCTGCATCAGCACGATGCCAAAAGTACACCATTTGGCGCAGATTTTAACTATCGTAACGAGCTGCAAAAGCTGGATGTTGATGCGCTTAAGGCAGACGTTAACGCCCTGATGACTGACAGTCAGGACTGGTGGCCGGCGGACTGGGGTCACTATGGCGGCCTGATGATCCGTATGGCATGGCATTCAGCCGGTACTTACCGTATTGCCGATGGACGTGGTGGTGCCAGCACTGGTAACCAGCGTTTTGCTCCTCTGAACTCCTGGCCGGACAATGCCAACCTGGACAAAGCCCGCCGTTTGCTGTGGCCAATCAAACAGAAGTACGGTAACAAAATCAGCTGGGCCGATCTGATGATCCTGGCCGGCACCATAGCTTATGAATCCATGGGGCTGAAAACCTTCGGCTTCTCCTTCGGTCGTGAAGATATCTGGCACCCTGAAAAAGATACTTATTGGGGAGCGGAAAAAGAGTGGCTGGCGCCAAGTGGCAGCGAAAACAGCCGCTATTCGGGTGGCGATCTGGAAAACCCACTCGCTGCAGTGATGATGGGTCTTATCTATGTCAACCCGGAAGGTGTAGACGGTAACCCTGATCCACTTAAAACCGCCAAAGATATGCGTGTGACCTTTGAGCGTATGGCAATGAACGACGAGGAAACCGTTGCCCTGACAGCTGGTGGTCACACTGTGGGTAAGGCACACGGTAATGGTGATGCAAGCAAGCTGGGCGCTGAGCCTGAAGGAGCAGAAATAGAAGAGCAGGGTCTGGGCTGGAATAACCACACCTCACGAGGTATCGGTCGCGACACAGTAACCAGTGGTATTGAAGGTGCCTGGACGACCAACCCAACTCAGTGGGACGATGGTTACTTCCGCTTGCTGTTTAATTACGACTGGGAGTTGAAGAAGAGCCCTGCCGGTGCATGGCAGTGGGAGCCTATCGACATCAAAGAGGAAGACAAGCCTGTTGATGTGGAAGATCCAAGCATCCGTTATAACCCAATCATGACTGACGCTGATATGGCGTTGAAGATTGACCCTGAGTACCGCAAGATTGCTGAGCGCTTTGCCAAAGATCCTGATTACTTCTCCGAAACCTTTGCCCGAGCCTGGTTTAAGCTGACCCACAGAGATCTTGGTCCCAAGTCGCGTTATTTCGGTCCTGATGTACCGGCTGAAGAGCTGATTTGGCAGGATCCAATCCCTGCAGGTCGCACCGACTATGACGTGGATGCTGTGAAAGCCAAAATCGCCGCCAGTGGTTTGACCCAGCAGGACCTGCTGAACACGGCTTGGGACAGTGCCCGTACTTTCCGTGGCTCAGATCGTCGTGGTGGTGCCAACGGTGCCCGTATCCGCCTGGCACCTCAAAAAGACTGGCAAGGTAACGAGCCTGAGCGTCTGACCAAAGTGCTGGCTGTGCTTGAGCCTATCGCCGCAGAGTTTGGCATCAGTGTTGCCGATACTATTGTACTGGGTGGTAACCTTGGTCTGGAAATGGCGATTAAAGCTGCAGGCTTTGATCTGCAGGTACCTTTCGCTCCGGGTCGTGGTGACGCCAGTGCCGAGCAAACCGATGCTTATTCATTTGAAGTGCTAGAGCCTGTGGCCGATGGTTTCCGTAACTGGCAGAAACAGCACTATGTGGTAAACCCTGAAGAGATGATGCTGGATAAAGCCCAGCTGCTGGGGCTGACCGCACCGGAAATGACAGTACTGATTGGTGGTATGCGTGTGTTGGGCACCAACTATGGTGACAGCAAGCACGGTGTGTTCACCGACCGTGTAGGCGCTCTGAGCAACGATTTCTTCGTTAATCTGACTGATATGCGCAATACCTGGAAGCCAACCGGTCGCAACTCTTACGACATATGTGACCGCACCACAGGTGATGTGAAGTTCACAGCGACCCGTGTAGACCTGGTGTTCGGTTCCAACTCTATTCTGCGTGCCTATGCTGAGTTGTATGCCCAGGACGACAACAAAGAGAAGTTTGTGAAAGACTTCATTGCAGCCTGGACCAAGGTGATGAACGCAGACAGATTCGATCTGCTGTAATTAGGGTCTGTTGACCTTTCATGGTTGAATTTTGCTCGCTCTAGACGCGCTTTAATCGCGACGCAAGGTGTGCCGCCTAGTGGGCCTAAGCAAATACCTTGCAACAAAGAGTAAAGCGCGTATAGCCGAGCCCTTCGGGCAGCGTTTGTCGTCGCTTTCTACTGCATTAACGCTCATTTATGTAGAACAACTACAGCACAATCACGTTGCTTTGTATAAAACAACGACAAAGTGCTGCAAAAACCATCTTCAAAGGTCAACAGACCCTAGTCCCTTGATAACAGAAATCCCCGGCTTGTCCGCAATACCGTTCAGTTAAGGCGAATATAAAAAGAGCTCTGCTAAAGCAGGGCTGTTTTTGTTTTTGAAAAGCAGTTCACCACGAAGCGCTCACTTCGCTCGCTACACAGAGGACACGAAGGGATAACAAAGAAAAGCTTTTCTTC
>JAJNAU010000063.1 GCA_021462625.1 Shewanella sp. | reverse complement strand
GTAGAACAACTACACCACAATCGCGTTGCTTTGTATAAAACAACGACAAAGTGCTGCAAAAACCATCTTCAAAGGTCAACAGACCCTAGTGATTTCAAGCATTCCCTTAATACTCGGCAGATCACCGCTCCCGCCTAGGGCC
This sequence comes from Shewanella sp., assembly GCA_021462625.1. Lineage (GTDB taxonomy): Bacteria > Pseudomonadota > Gammaproteobacteria > Enterobacterales > Shewanellaceae > Shewanella. The sequence continues at coordinate 16,969 of JAJNAU010000063.1, read as the reverse complement.
GACATCCACCCTCAGCTGTCTGTCTCCCTATTCACCGATGCAGCAAAGTGAAGCCTCCGCTTAGCCCGATAGCTCCCCTTTGAAGGTTTCCCGTGCAACATAACCCGCCTGGAGCTAGGCGAACAGCGACCGCGCTGCTCTTGGCCCCTATGGTGGAATAGGCGTAAGGGCTGAACTGCAAGCCACCAAATGACTGGGGAATGATCAGTGAGAAGAATCTTTGATTCTTGAGGAATTCCAGAATATTATCGGGAATATGGATTTGATTTTGGATCCAGGGTATTCAAAATTCTGTGTTTATGTTCCTGTGTCTGTCTCTTTCGCTACCTGCAAAGGAATGAATGCTCCCGGATCACAGACTATTTTGTTCCTGCCATCCCGCTTGGCCTGGTAGAGAGCCCGGTCCGCTGAAGCCTGCAGTACTTCCAAGCTTTGATCTGCCCCGGGAATCATGCAGGCGATACCGATACTGACACTGACCACATCGGTCACCGCCAGGCTGGCGCAGTGAGGGATGGCAAGTCTGGCAACCTGCCGCTGAATTTCACTGGCCACCTTCATCCCGCCGCGACCATCGGTGTCCGCCATGATAACGGCAAACTCCTCGCCCCCATATCGGGCGACCAAATCCGTACCACGACTGACCGCAGCGGCCATTTCAGCAGCTAATTGCCGCAAACAATCGTCACCGGCCAGGTGACCGTAGGTGTCATTGAACGCTTTGAAACTGTCTACATCAATCATCAATAGACTCAATGGCAAACTGCTTCGCTGAGCCCTTTTCCACTCCTCCTCCAGGCGCAAATCAAATCGACGTCGATTGGCAATACCTGTGAGGCCATCAAGATAACTGAGTTTTTCCATTTCCCGGTTCTTGGTTTCCAGTTTGCGGTTCAGCGCCGAGATGAAGTGCAGCAACCGCCTGAGGATACGCGAATGAGTATTGGCAAAATGATCAACCCTGCTGCTGACCTTTGGTTCAGAAAACGGCGGCAGCAACGGGCGTGCCACAGGTTTTGCCCCTTCACGCATGCCCACAGCCACCAGACTCAGGTTCAACAGTCCCTTGTCTCCGGCGATTTCACTGACAGTATAGAATCCGAAGGTAGGAGCTAGATGCTCAAACCGGCGGGTTTCATCAAGGATATCTTCCAACAATACAAATCGCCGGCATCCACAGGACAGCAGCAATAAGGTGTCGGGTGAAAACGCAGCCATCTTCTGGCTCAGGGCCTGTAGCTGCTGGTCAAGCAATTCAGGATGAACAAACCCAAGGGAAAACTCCTCTCCCGGGCTGAAGCGACTGAGAAACGTCAGATTTCCCTCATCATCGGCACTAAGCGGCACCCTCGCCACCAGCTGACGTTCATCGCGGATAAGTATCGGAAATCCCAATGCATTGAAAAAGAACTGACGATCGGCGGAGATACCCAGAAACTCACGATAAATTTCGCTGGCGGGACGATGATCTATAGTGTGCACCACATTTGCCTGCGCCGAAGTGATTTGCATCGACTGAGTCATCCGCCGCCATCCCAGCACATCATGCATCTCCATATGCAGCGATGCGCCGCTAAACGCAACGGCCACCAAGAGTGTTTGTGAGCACTGGATACCCGCCATCACCCAGGCCTGACTCATGACATAGTCACCGGCGCCGCCCCCAAAGACGGTGCATCTGCGCATCAATTCATCAAAACCGGTAAGCACTTCAGGCAACTGCTGTTTGAAGGGGTTACCCAGTAGTAATACGCCTTTAAGGTCGTTTATTCCGCAAAGCGTCGCGACCAATTGCGCCGATGCAACAGACTCCTCACCGGCAGAACACCGGACAGCATGAACACTGACCTGACTGTGGGCAAAGAAATACAGGGTAACAATGGTTTTTCCCAGCAGCGTCTCACCGTGACGGATCTCACCGGCAGAAGTGGCACCGGCCACTGCCGCTTGAGGGCACCAGAAGTGAGCAGCGCCCAGCAGTTGAGAAAGGAAAAACTCATCCGTGTTGGCGGAATAAAGCAGAATGAAGCAACCGCTTGCCTCGCGATAACGCTTCTGTACCGATTGCGACGCCAAAAAAAAGGCAAGTTGCTCCGGATGATCAATTTCAGTCGAAAGGGTATCTATCATGGATTCAGTCCACATACCGCCATCTCATCCTGAGCAGCCAGCATTAACGAATTCAGGTATCCATTCCTGCCCGGTCACCTTTGGACTGAAGTCCAAAACCCATGCATCACCCGGTAACCGCAGGATAACAGCTTGTCTTAAATCATGTAAGACCACTGTCTAGAGGCCTGATCAGTTGAACATTTCGCAAGCCCGTCGTTAAGGAAGGTGCGAATAAGTCTTTGCACCTTCCTTAGCAATCGCATCAGCAGTTATAAACGGGATAAAAAGCCAATGGCCCGACTCAGATCTCGGGTCCTAGCCATGGGTGGCAGAGATGAGACAAAAGCCGCGCCATAATCCCGATTCACAATACGGTTATCACACAGGATCAGCACCCCTTTGTCCCGCTCGTCACGAATAAGCCTTCCGGCGCCCTGTTTTAGAGCAATCACCGCCTGGGGCAATGACAATTCCACAAAGGGATCGCCCCCCCGGCGGCTGACGGCGTCAGCCCTAGCTTTGTAAAGCGGGTCATCCGGTGAGACGAAAGGCAATTTATCAATCACCACGCAGCTGAGCAGTTTACCCCGGACATCAACCCCTTCCCAGAAACTGCCGGTGCCTAGCAATACGGCATTACCAAAGCGCCTGAATTTATCCAACAGACTTTGCTTTCCCCCCTGCCCTTGCACCAACACGGGCTGCAGCACTTTCTCCCTGAGTCCGGCAGCCACCAGCTCCATCATCCTGTGGCTGGTAAACAGGATAAAAGTTCGACCATCTGCAGCCACCACCACTCTGGTGCACAGGTCTATCACATGCCTGGCCATTTGCTGCTGATGCATGACATTGGGCAAGTGCCTGGGCACACAAAACAGTGCCTGGCGCTGATAATCAAAGGGACTGTCGAGAATAACCGCTTTGGCATCCGTTATGCCCATCGCATCGGTAAAATGCCTGATGCTGCGATTAACCTGCAACGTTGCCGAGGTAAATATCCAACGGCTGGCAGGGTCAAACAGCGCGGCACATTCACGCTCGACATTGATCGGCGAAATCCGCAGCAATGCATACTGATAGCCAAGATCAATGCTGTAGGCTGAAGATGGATTTTCACACTCGAAAAACACCCGGAATCTATCTGCCAATTCAATAAGTTTTAACAAACAGTCATCCAACTCATCACTGCGCCCAAGATGTGCGCGGATAACGCTGGCAAGGCCATCGAGTTCAGCCATCAATTTCCAGCTCAGCGCCATCATGGTCTTATCACCAAGCAGCGCACGCCAGTCGGCCTCTCCCCGCTCAAACAGGCCGTTATGCCAATCGCTGAGCGCCTGAATACAACGCAGCGTGCACTGTCCAAGCTGCGATGTGTCCATCAGCTCTGCGCGGTAGACACCATAGATCTGCGACACCAGTTCATTCAGCACCCTGCCCGAGCACTGCTGACCAAAATAGGTGACTGCGATATCCGGCAGCAGATGCGCTTCATCGAAGATCACCATATCCGTATGTGGCAGCAGCTCAGCAAAACCTGTGTCTTTCAATACCCTGTCGGCAAAGAACAAATGGTGATTCACCACGGTAATTTTGGCATCCATGGCCCGCAGGCGGGCTTTACGGGTATGGCATTCGCCATAAAAGGCGCAGCGCTGACCGGTGCAGCTCTCGCGGGTGCTACGCACCATGTCAATGGCGGCAGACGACTCAGGAACCGAAGTCAGCAGATCCAAATCACCGTCATGACTGGTGCCAGCCCACTGATTGATCTTCAACAAGTCATCAATGATTGCCTCATCCCGGCTTTGTACACAGTCCATTTGCTGCGCAAGCCGCAGCTGACACAGATAGTTATTGCGCCCCTTGAGCAGTGCCCGTTTGGGCGACAATTTGAGCATTTTGAGCAGTGCCGGCAGATCTTTGTAAAACAGCTGCTCCTGCAGGTTCTTACTGCCGGTACTGACGATGACCGACTTACCGGAGAGCAATGCGGGGATCAGATAACCAAAGGTTTTGCCCACCCCTGTGCCCGCTTCCACCACCAGGGTGTGGCCTTCACTCAGACAGCTGACAATTTCCGCCGCCATCTGACGCTGTTCAGCCCTGGGGCGATAGCCAACAATATGCTGGCTCATGGGACCGGCATCACTGAAAACCTGATCAACCTGGTTTGCCAGGGCAGACATTGAAGATAAAGACACGGGCAACAGACGGGTTCCATCAACACAAGTGCAGGCATTATGCCTGCTTCTCGTACAGGCTCAAGCAGATTGGTTAAATTGCCCAATAACGCAACAAATTGAATAGAACTCAGGCAAATCGAATTAACGGTTGCCAGCGCAATAAAAAACCTCTAGTGTAAAAAACACTCGGGTTGTTGCACAAAATTCAACCCGATCAGAACCAAGTTAAGCTGCGGTCGTAAGAATCGACTGTTTGTTAAAAACATCAAACACGTAAATACAAAAGAGTGAATAACATGAAACCAGTTTCCTTTGCTATCCATCATCACCACAAGCGGTAGCCTTCGGAAGCTGACTGCCGAAGGTATATTCCTTCTGGCGGCGAGACACTCAAGAACTCGTAAACCCCTGGAAGGAATTTCAGGGGTTTTTTAATACCCCGACACTGGCAACCACAGAATTAACAGAAACCAGGGGTAACAGCATGACCAACACCAACAGACTCAGGATTGCCATTCAAAAATCCGGTCGCTTGTCCAAAAATTCCCAGCAATTGCTGAAAAGCTGCGGCGTCAAATTCACCGTCAACGAACAAAGGCTGATTGCTCACGCCGACAATATGCCAATCGATCTGCTCAGGGTGCGAGATGACGATATCCCGGGTCTGGTGATGGATGGCGTGGTGGATCTCGGCATCATAGGCGAAAACGTACTTGAGGAAGAGCAGATTGAGCGCGAATCCCTAGGCAAAGAGGCGACCTTCATCAAGCTCAGACAATTGGATTTCGGTGCCTGCCGACTGTCACTGGCAGTGCCCAGAGAGTTTGGTTACCGAGGCAGTGGTTCGCTGGAAGGTCTGAGAATTGCTACCTCCTACCCTAATCTGCTGCGCCGCTATATGGGGAAGCAGGGCATCAACTACAAGGACTGTATGCTTAAAGGCTCGGTGGAAGTGGCTCCCCGCGCGGGTCTTGCTGATGGCATCTGCGATCTGGTGTCAACCGGTGCCACACTCGAAGCTAACGGTCTGAAAGAAACTGAAGTTATCTTTCGCTCGCTGGCTTGCATCATCCAGTCAACCACCACTCAAAGTGGAGCCAAACAGGCACTGATTGACAAAATCCTATCCCGTATCAACGGGGTTATCCGCGCCCGGGAAAGCAAATACATTTTGCTGCACGCGCCGACTGAAACCCTGGCAGAGATCGTTGCCCTGCTGCCCGGCGCCGAAAAACCCACAGTATTGCCATTGAATGACGACAGTAATCGGGTTGCCATCCACGCCGTCAGTACCGAGGATCTGTTCTGGGACACCATGGAAGAGCTGACCAAACTTGGAGCCTCTTCCATCCTGGTCATGCCGATTGAAAAGATGATGGGGTAAGTATGCAGCGTATTATCTGGAATTCATTATCCCCCCAGGCGCAGGCCGAAGCGCTCTGGCGCTCGCCACTGACAGCCAACGCCGGCTTAAGCCAAATGGTTAGCGTCATCATAGAGCGGGTTGCCCAGCAGGGTGACGCTGCGCTGCGAGCAATGGCAACGGAGTTTGATGGCGTCAACCTTGAGCAAATCCAGCTGGCCAAGGCAGATATTGACGCCGCCTGCGAGCGGGTGGCGCCTTCGCTCAAGCGGGCGATTATCGCTGCTGCGGATAACATCAGAGCCTTCCACCAGGCCCAGCGCCCCGTACCTGTCAGTCTGGAAACCTGCCCGGGCGTACTGTGTGAGCAGAAAACCGAAGCCATAGACAGCGTTGGGCTGTATATCCCCGGCGGCAGTGCGCCGCTAATCTCGACAGCTTTAATGCTGGCCATTCCCGCCGCGATAGCTGGTTGCCGCCGCACTGTGCTTATTACTCCACCCCGTGTGGATGACGCCATCTTGTTTGCCGCCAAACTCTGTGAGGTCGATGAAATCTATCTGTCCGGCGGCGCCCAGGCCATTGCCGCGCTGGCGCTGGGTACGGACACAATCAAGCCGGTCGACAAGATATTTGGCCCGGGCAATGCCTGGGTGACAGAAGCCAAGCGTCAGCTCAGTCAGGACAGTCGCGCCCGCATCACCATAGACATGCCGGCAGGTCCATCGGAAGTGCTGGTGATTGCCGATAGCGGTGCCAATCCTGAATTTGTTGCGGCGGATCTACTCTCTCAAGCCGAGCACGGCCCGGATTCTCAGGTGATGCTGGTAACCGACTGCGAGGAGCTGGCCAGCAGCACAGAGGCTGCGCTCGAGCGCCAGATCGCTGCCCTGCCACGGGCAGAAATTGCCCGTCAGGCACTGTCCTGCAGCCGCACCATTCTGGTGGACGACCTCAGTCAGGCGGCTGAAGTTTCCAATCAGTACGCGCCAGAGCATCTGATAGTGCAGACCCAGAATCCCAGAACACTGCTGCCACAGCTCAGGAGCGCCGGCTCGATTTTCCTGGGTCCCTGGACGCCTGAGTCAGTCGGTGATTACGCCAGCGGTACCAACCATGTGCTGCCCACCTATGGCTATGCGGCCAGCCTCTCCAGTTTATCTCTGGCCGACTTTAGCCGCTGCTTTACTGTGCAGGAGCTCAGCCGTGATGGCCTGATGCAGATAGGTCAAACCGTGATGACATTGGCCGCTGCCGAGCAGCTCGATGCCCACAAAAATGCCGTCGCCATCAGACTGGAGGCCAAGCAATGACCTTGTTACAACAGCCAGCGCCACAACAAACTGCCCCGCAAGCGGCCATCCAACAACAGGCTGCGGAGCTGGCAAGCCGCCTTGTCAGGCCTGAGCTGCTTGAGCTAGAGCCTTATCAAAGTGCCCGGCGTATTGGCGGTAAAGGCGCTATCTGGATCAACGCCAACGAGTCACCCTTCAACAATACTGAGCTTGCGCTCGCCAATCGCTATCCTGAGTGTCAACCCCCGGCACTGATGCAGGCCTACGCTGATTACGTCGGTGTTAAGCCAGAACAGCTGATCTGTGGTCGCGGCGCCGATGAAGCGATTGAACTGCTGATCCGCACCTTCTGTATTCCGGGTCAGGATGCCATAGTGACCTTTGGCCCAACCTACGGCATGTATGGTATCAGCGCCGCCACTTTTAATGTGGCAGTCACGGAGTTGGCGCTGGATGAACACTGGCAACTGCCTGCAGCAGAAATGTTGGCTTCGCAGATAAAGGCACAAAAACTGATTTTTGTCTGTAATCCCAATAATCCAACTGGCTCGCTCATTCCTGTCCAGCGGATCAGAGAGTTACTGGCAGAGTTTCCGGATAAGCTCATCATAGTGGATGAAGCCTATATCGAGTTTTGCCCGCAAATGTCCTGCGTGCCTTTGCTTGACGAATTTGCCAATCTGGTGGTGCTGCGCACCCTTTCCAAAGCCTTTGCGCTGGCCGGTATTCGCTGCGGCTTTATGCTGACCAATCCCGGCATTTGCAAACTGGTGATGCGGGTGATTGCCCCTTACCCAGTGCCTGTGCCTGTCTCAACCCTGGCTACTGAAGCGCTAGGCAACAAAGGGATTGCTACCATGTACACCCAGGTGCAGAGCCTGATCGCCAACGGTGAGCGGCTGCGCCAGGCGATTGAAAATGCCGGAGGCATCGCCCCTGACAGCGCCGCCAACTTTGTGCTGGCCAGTTTTACCGATGTGGACACAGTGGCTGAACGCCTTGTCCAATACGGCATAGTCGCCAGGCGTTATAAACATCCTCGCCTTCAGGATGCCATTCGTCTCAGTTACACCAATGATGCCGAAACCCAGGCCATTGCAGCGGCTCTGGCGGGACCGACACAGACGACCAACCCTCAATCCATTCATCCCCAGACCAGCAGCTGATACCAGCTCAGGGAAACGAGTCATGACACAGAAAATTCTTTTTATTGACAGAGATGGCACCCTGGTAGAAGAGCCAGCGGTAGATAAGCAACTGGACAGGCTGGATAAACTGGCTTTTGAACCCCAAGTGATCCCCGCTCTCCTGCAGCTGCAAAAGGCAGGCTTTCGTCTGGTGATGGTCAGTAACCAGGATGGTTTGGGTACCCCTTCCTTTCCCCGGGAAGATTTCGAAGCGCCCCATGCCCTGATGATGCAGATCTTTTCCTCACAGGGTATCCAGTTCGATGAGGTGCTGATCTGCCCCCATTTTGATGACGAAAACTGCACCTGCCGAAAACCCAAACTTGGGCTAGTGCGCGATTATCTGGTGGACGGACGCATCGACTTTGCTCACAGCGCCGTCATCGGTGACCGGCAAACCGATATGCAACTGGCGCAGGCCATGGGCATTAAAGGCTTTCAATATCAGCCACAGACGCTGGGTTGGCAGGCCATTGCCGACCAACTGCTGGGGAAAAGCCGCACTGCCTGCCTCAAACGTACCACCCGCGAGACAGACATCAAGGTTTGCGTCGATCTTGACCATGGCGGCAACAATGCCATCAACACAGGCATAGGCTTTTTCGACCATATGCTGGATCAGATAGCCACCCACGGTAATTTCAATCTTTCTGTCAGTGTCAGCGGCGATCTTCACATAGACGATCACCACAGCATTGAAGATACCGGTCTGGCGCTGGGGGAGGCATTACGTCAGGCGCTGGGAGACAAAATCGGTATCGCCCGTTTCGGATTCAACCTGCCGATGGATGAAGCGCGTGGTGAGTGCCTGATTGATATCTCCGGTCGGCCCTATTGCAAAGTCACAGCGAACTTCAACCGCGAGTCGGTAGGCAGCATGGCAACCGAAATGGTGCCCCACTTTTTCCGGTCGTTCGCCGATGGTCTGCGTGCCACTGTGCATATTGGCTGCGAGGGAGATAACGAGCACCACAAAGTTGAAGCCATGTTCAAGGCCCTTGGCCGCGCGCTGCGTCAGGCTGTTGCCATCGAAGGTGACGCTCTGCCATCTAGCAAAGGCATATTGTAATGACAGTATCTAGAGAATCCATGAACACAGTCATCATAGATACGGGCTGCGCCAATTTAAGCTCGGTGCGCTTCGCCCTGATGCGCCTGGGCGAGACACCCACAGTGACCGCCGATCCTGCCATTATCCGCAGGGCTGCGCGGGTTATTCTGCCGGGTGTGGGCAGCGCCCGTGCCGCCATGCAATCGCTCCACGCCAAAGGGCTCGATACCCTGGTGCCCAGCCTGATCCAGCCGTTACTGGGCGTGTGTCTGGGGATGCAACTGCTGTGCCGTCAGTCCAGTGAAGGCGGAGAAGCCGTCCCCTGTCTTGGCATTATTGACACTGAGATAACTGAACTGGACAGCGCCGGCCTGCCGCTGCCCCACATGGGCTGGAATGCCATCAGGCCATCCTCCCACCCTCTGTTTGCCGGCATCAGCCGCGAAGATTATCTGTACTTTGTCCACAGTTACTGCGCACCAGTGGGCGACTTTACTCTGGCCAGCTGTGACTATGGCCAATCATTCAGCGCCGCCATCGGCCAGGGCAATTTTATGGGGGTGCAGTTTCACCCCGAAAAAAGTGCTGGCGTAGGCGCCTTGATATTAAAAAACTTTTTGGAGATGAACGCATGATCATACCCGCCATCGATCTGATAGATGGTCAGGTGGTTCGCCTCTATCAGGGCGATTACAACCAAAAGACCACATTTGCTAAAAGTCCGCTGCGCCAGCTCAATAGCTACCAGGCCCAGGGAGCAAGCTGGCTGCATCTGGTGGACCTAAACGGTGCCAAAGACCCCGATGAAAGACAAACCGAACTGATAAAAACCATCGCCGCTAAACTCATAGCCAAATTGCAGGTGGGCGGCGGTATTCGCTCGCTTGCGCAGGTCGAAGAGTTACTGGAGATCGGCGTCGACAGAGTCGTCATCGGCTCGCTAGCCGTCCGTCAGCCAGAGCTTGTCATCGACTGGCTCAATCGCTTTGGCAGTGAAGCCATTTGTCTGGCGCTGGATGTGAATATCAGCCCTGCCGGTGAGAAACTGGTAGCCTTATCCGGCTGGCAACAGCACAGCGGTGTCGCGCTGGAAGCACTGACTCGAACTTTTCTGGATGCGGGGCTAAAACACGCGCTGGTGACAGACATCAGCCGCGACGGCACCCTTGGCGGCGCCAACACCAGCCTGTACCGCGAGCTCAGTGACCAATTCCCGGACATCCGCTGGCAGGCTTCGGGGGGAATTGCCAGCCTCGAGGACGTAGAGGCAGTCAAAAACAGCGGCGCTGCCAGCGTCATAATCGGCAAAGCCCTGCTGATTGACAATTTCACCGTCGGGGAGGCTATCGCATGCTGGCCAAACGCAACATAATAGCTCCCACTCTTTTAACAATAACCGGCAGCTTAACTGGGGGGATTTTCAGATGTTAGCAAAACGCATAGTCCCCTGCCTGGACGTTAAAAATGGCCAGGTGGTCAAAGGGGTGCAGTTCCGTAATCACCAAGTGGTTGGTGATATCGTGCCGCTGGCCGCACGCTATGCCGCCGAAGGCGCCGATGAACTGGTGTTTTACGACATCAGTGCCAGCGCCCGGGATGGCCTGGTGGATAAATCCTGGGTTGGCCGCATTGCCGAGCAGATAGATATCCCTTTCTGCGTTGCCGGGGGCATTAAATCCCTGGCTCAGGCCCGGGAACTGCTGGCCTATGGCGCCGATAAAATCTCGGTCAACTCACCGGCTCTGTCCGATCCCAGCCTTATCAATCGGCTGCAGGATGAGTTCGGCCGTCAGTGCATTGTGGTCGGCATTGACTCCTTTCATGATGAAATAAGCAACAGTTACCGGGTTAAACAGTTTACCGGCGAAGAGTCAGCCACTCGGGAAACCGCCTGGTACACCCAGGACTGGGTGGAAGAAGTGCAGCGCCGTGGCTGCGGCGAGATAGTGCTCAATGTGATGAATCAGGATGGTGTGCGGCAGGGCTATGATATCCAACAGTTAAGCAGTATCCGGGCGATCTGCGAGGTACCGCTTATCGCCTCGGGCGGCGCCGGCACCCTGCAACATTTCACTGATGTGTTTATTCTGGCGCAGGTAGACGCTGCGCTGGCTGCCAGTGTGTTTCACAAAGGTACTATCCCTATTGCCGGGCTTAAACATTTCCTTGCTCAAGAAGGGATCTGCGTGCGCCCGCCAGTCGCAGGTCCCGCTACAGAACCCGGCATCAACACCGAATCAACCACAAGGAGTCCCCTATGACCCGGGCCGTTTTACACTCACCTGATCTGCTGCAACAGGCAAACTTTGCCAAAGGCAACGGCCTGCTGCCGGCGATCATACAACATGCTGACACGGGTGATGTACTGATGCAGGGCTGGATGAATGCCGAGGCGCTGCAAGCCACCCTGGAGCAGGCGCTGGTGACTTTTTACAGTCGCTCGAAGCAGCGGCTTTGGACCAAAGGTGAAAGCTCAGGCCATGTGCTCGATTGTCTGTCCGTGTCGCTGGATTGCGATAACGACAGTCTGCTGGTGATGGCGCAGCCTCAAGGGCCAACCTGTCATACCGGCTGCCAGACCTGCTGGCATGATGACTATGCCCGGCCGTTTTTAAGCCGGCTTAATGCTGTGATAAAACAGCGTAACGCCCTGTGGCAAAGTGGTGCAGACAGCAGCAGTTACACAGCCTCTCTGTTTGCCAGTGGCAGTAAACGCATCGCCCAGAAAGTCGGCGAAGAAGGGGTCGAATCCGCACTGGCCGGAGCCACTGGCGATAAAGCTGAGCTTATCAATGAAGCTGCCGATCTGCTGTTTCACCTTATGGTGCTACTGGAAGATCAGGGACTGTCACTAGAGGATGTGCAGCATCGTCTGGCGCAGCGTCACAGTGACAGCAACAGCAACGACAGTAATTGACTGAGTCTCTTGAGAAATAACCACCGTCATAACCCAAACTGTTAAACCTGCCCGGGCGGGCATTGCCCGCTCTGTGCGCACTAAGTGAGCAGCGACACACCAAGGTTACGATCTGCTTTCACTAGAGCCAGAAATTACCATCCAACGCCGCATCTGACTTGACCAAACACAACGGCAGGCTTCACGCCTCACTGCAATGCGCCAGTCCCACATTGGATTTGGACCGTTAGCGGTATTTATCGACCAGACTAACCAGGCACACAGGCACCTTGAAAGAATGTTTGGCCTGTCGGGTTACTCTGTCAAATCGCTCTTCCCGCTAAGTATCCAACAGCCCGTTGCTGCGCAGGCGCTCCAGGCGAATCTCAGCATCAGCGGGAGATAGGCGCAAGCAGCATAATCGTCCCAGTTCAATCAAAGTCTTAGAAATATCATGACCGACTAGCTTACACAGCAGCCAACTCAGATACTTTGATCAAGCTTGCGGTGCGTGCCCAATTTGACCGATAAAAGACCAACAACAGCGCCCGCCAAAAGCCAGTAAATTAGCCAACAATGGAGTAAGCGATGAAACCAAGGCATAAACAACAAAGCCACCCGAAGATAACTTTGCTGAAACCGGGGGGATCACACCTGGCGGTAGATGTCCGCGTCACCTTCAGGGCGGGTTTTGAGTACTCTAAGAAACCACATGTACTGCTCAGGATAGGCCAGGATCACCTGCTCAACAGCCCGGTTCAGGGCAAGAGCTTCATTTTCTTTCCCCTGCAGAGTATCAGTCGGGATTTGCGGCATCACAGTCAAATCAAACTGCCGGGTCTGTTGGTTATAACCAATTTTAACCGGCATCACGGCGGCATTGCCTGCCAGGGCAAGGCGTCCAACCACGGGCAAAGTCGCTTTGATTGTGCCCAAAAATGGCGCAAATACACTCTTGTCCGGTCCCAGATCTTCATCGGGCAGGTAGAAGAAACTATTGTCGTTTTTCAGCTCAGACAAAAGCGTGCGAATACCGGCTTCCCGCATATACACATGCCCCCCCAGAGATGAGCGCATACGGTTGTTAAACCAGTTGAACAGTTCATTCCTGTGTGCCTTGGCCATGGTCACCATAGGCAGTTCCAGGTTGAGCCTCAGCCCTGCATACTCGATCCCCCATACATGAGGCATAATAAAAATCACCGGCTTGCCTGCGTCTCTGGCAGCCTGAACATGTTCATAGCCCATCAGGTTAACCCGGCGACGAATATGGCTACGGCCTTTTACCATCAGCTCAGCCTGGGCCAGCAGGATCATTACGAAATTTTTGACATTGGCATTGATCAGCGCCTCAATCTCGGCAGCAGACTTCTCAGGAAAACAGGTCGTCAGGTTAGCCCGGGCAACCCGGATAGGCTTTTTGGAGATCCGCTTAACCAAATGAGCCAGTTGCCTGGCAATAGGGTCGCGAATGAAAGCAGGCATTAAACCGAATATAAGTAGCAGCAGAATCGCTAGCCAACTGGGCCAAAAACGAAGGTGAAGCAGGGATAACTTGAAACTACGGTCGAAATATTTGGGCTCTCTGGACAAAGTCATATCCCGGATAATACTAAGGCGTGCAAATACTAAAGAAACAAAAACAGAAAAGCCACTCAAAGAGTGGCTTTTCCCTTCAGGCAAATAGCTTACTTCTCAGCGTTAGCAACCTCGACCCGGCTCTTTAACTTCTGGCCAGGACGGAAGGTAACAACCCTGCGTGCTGATATAGGAATATCTTCACCTGTTTTTGGGTTCCTTCCCGGGCGTTGATTCTTATCTCGAAGATCAAAGTTGCCAAAACCTGACAACTTAACCTGCTCCCCACTTTCCAGTGCACTACGTATCTCTTCGAAGAAAGTCTCAACCATCTCTTTTGCCACCCGCTTGTTAATTCCCAGGGTTTCAAAAAGATGTTCTGCCATTTCCGCTTTGGTAAGTGCCATTCTTTAATCCCTCAACGATGCGTTGAACTCTGCTTTCAGAGCAGCGACGACTGCCTCAACCTTTTCAGCAATGTCCTTCTCTTCCAACGTGCGAGCCGAATCTTGTAACGTAAGTGCAATCGCCAGGCTCTTCTTGCCAGGTTCAACACCTTTACCTTGGTACACATCGAACAAGTTTAAGCCAACCAACTGATTTTCGCCAACTTTTCTTATCAGTTTGATAACATCACCTGCTGCAACCTGCTCATCCACCACCACTGCTATGTCACGTCTGTTAGACGGGAACTTAGATACGACCTGAGCTTTAGGCAGATTAGCTTGCAACAGCGCACCCAGCTCCAACTCGAATACAATGGTCTTGCCATTCAGACCGAACGGTTTTTCCAGGTTCGGATGTACAGCACCTATGAAACCAATAACTCGATCATTTCTCAGAATTTCAGCACATTGTCCTGGATGAAGCGCGCTGTGCGCTGCCCTTCTAAAACTAAATTCTAGATCTGCGGCTGTCAAGCCAATAATAGCCTCCAGTTCACCCTTAAGATCGAAGAAATCAACGGTTTTTGACTCCATTGACCAGTGTTCTTCACTATCCGGGCCCGCAATAACAGCACCCAACATCATCTGCTGAAGCACACCGGATTCAGCTGATTCATCAGGGACGAAACGCAGACCGGTTTCAAACAAACGCACTCTGCCCTGCTGGCGGCTCTGGTTATAACCCACTGCAGTCAACAGGCCGGTGAACATAGACAGACGCATGGCTGACATTTCACTGGAAATCGGGTTAGGCAGGATCATGGCCTGCTGCTCAGGATGTACCAGCTGTTGCAGCCTGGGGTCAACAAAGCTATAGGTAATGGCTTCCTGGAAGCCCCGGGCGCTCATCAAACCACGAATACGCTTGAGGCTTAGCTGAGCTTCTTTGTGATCAGACATGCTCAAAGATGCAACCGGTGCAACACTGGGAATATTGTTGTACCCGTAAATACGTGCCACTTCTTCAATCAGGTCTTCTTCAATCGCCATATCGAAGCGATAGGTCGCCGTAGTCACCTGCCAGCCAGCTTCTACCACCTCAACGGTGAAACCCAGACGGGTCAGGATTTCATTGACGTCTTCATCAGAGATCACATGCCCAAGCAGTTTGTCGAGCTTGGCACGACGCAGCAGAATATTGGCAGCCTTTGGCAGATGCTGTTCTGATTTTGCTTCAACAACAGGACCTGCTTCACCACCACAGATATCCAGTACCAGGCGGGTCGCTCTGTCCATCACCTTGTGCTGCAACTCTGGGTCAACACCCCGCTCGAAGCGGTGAGAAGAATCAGTATGCAGACCCAGACGACGGGCTTTACCCATAATCGCCAGAGGTGCAAAGAAAGCACATTCCAGCATGATATCAGTGGTCGCCTGCGACACACCTGAGTACTCGCCGCCGAATACACCGGCCAGTGCCACTGGCTTTTGCTGATCGGCAACCACCAGTAGATCGTTTGGTACAGTGATTTCTGTACCATCCAGCAGGGTCAGCTTCTCATTGCCATTCCCCAGACGCACCTGGATACCGCCGTGCAGCTTGGCCAGATCGAAGGCATGCATTGGCTGACCAAATTCGATCAGTATATAGTTGGTGATATCTACGATAGGATCGATAGAGCGAATACCGCTGCGACGCAGTTTCTCCTGCATCCACATTGGGGTCTGGGCTTTAACGTTAACGTTTTTCACCACACGACCCAGATAGCGCGGGCAAGCCTCCGGGGCGTTCAGGGTAATCTCAATCTTATCTTCAACGCAGGCAGTTACCGCTTCCCAGCTTGGCTCAGTGACTTCAACGCGGTTTAGAACGCCAACTTCACGGGCCAAACCTACCATACCCAGACAGTCAGCTCGGTTGGCCGTCAGATCGACGTCAATAACAGCATCATTCAGCTGCAGGTATTCGCGGATGTCAGTGCCCAATGGCGCATCCAGGGGCAGCTCAATAATGCCGTCGCTTTCCACATCGATACCCAGCTCACTGAAAGAGCAGAGCATACCGTGGGATGGTTGACCACGCAGTTTGGCCTTCTTGATTTTGAAATCGCCTGGCAGCACGGCACCAACCATAGCCACGGCTACTTTCAGACCCTGGCGGCAGTTTGGTGCGCCACAAACGATATCCAGCAACTCGTCGCCACCTACGTTAACTTTGGTAACGCGCAATTTATCAGCGTCAGGATGTTGGCCGCATTCAACCACTTCACCAACGACTACACCGGAAAAATCGGCCGCTACCGGCTCAACACCGTCCACTTCCAGACCCGCCATGGTGATCTGATGGGCAAGTTCTTCACGGCTAACGGCTGGGTTTACCCACTCGCGCAGCCAGGATTCGGAAAATTTCATATCTGTACTGCTCCGTTATTTGAATTGCTTGAGGAAACGCAGGTCGTTCTCGAAGAAAGAACGCAGATCGTTTACGCTGTAGCGCAACATGGTCAGACGCTCAACGCCCATACCAAAAGCAAAGCCGGAGTATTTCTCAGGGTCGATACCCACACTGCGCAGCACATTCGGGTGCACCATACCGCAGCCTAGCACTTCGAGCCACTTACCGTTTTTACCCATCACATCCACTTCGGCAGAAGGTTCGGTGAATGGGAAGTAAGACGGACGGAAACGCACCTGCAGATCTTCTTCGAAGAAGTTACGCAGGAAGTCGTGCAGAATACCTTTAAGCTCTGCGAAATTCACATTCTCATCCACCAGCAGACCTTCCACCTGATGGAACATAGGTGTATGAGTCATATCATAATCATTACGATATACGCGGCCCGGAGAAATGATACGCAGTGGCGGTTTTTCGTTTTCCATGGTACGGATCTGTACACCAGAGGTCTGAGTACGCA
>JAJNAU010000062.1:11504-18149 GCA_021462625.1 Shewanella sp. | reverse complement strand
TTGCTTAGGCCCCTAGGCGGCACACCTTGCGTCGCGATTAAAGCGCCTCTAGAACGAGCAAAATTCAACCATGAAAGGTCAACAGACCCTAGTCACCTGGATTGACAGGCATGAATATTCTTCCTGTCCGTTCAATGGCTTAAAACAAACTCACTTCAGACTACTGCGCTGACCTTTTCCTGCTGATCCGCAGACTGATGTGCTTTTTCGGTCTGATCCACTATGGTGAGCACAGCGGTATCTCCCACCACATTACAGGAGGTGAGGATCATGTCGATAATCCTGTCTAGGGCAGCGACCAGGGCAAAGGCTTCTACCGGCAAGCCCATCTGATGGATCATCACCCCAATCATCACCATCCCGCCACCGGGCACACCACCAGCGCCCACTGCCAGCAGGAAGATGGAAAACAGCACTGTCGGCAGCTGCTCCACGGTGATTGGCGTGCCAAAGGCATTGGCGATAAAGAAGATGGCCACAGTAATATATATCGCCACGCCGCCCATGTTCATGGTTGCGCCCAACGGCACACCAAAACCGGCCACGGCCTGGTTCACGCCCAACTTCTCTGTCAGAGTACGCATGGTCACCGGAATGGTGGCGTTGGAGCTGGCCGTCGAGAAGGAAAACAGGATCTGCTCCTGAGTCTTTTCCCGGAAAGTACGCGCAGAGACCGGAGTGAACAGGCTCACAGCGGCCGGATACACCACAAACACCCAGAGCACCAGCAAACCGAGAATCACCAGCAAATATTCCAACACACTGAAGAATACAGCCGCCTCCAGCGTCGCGCCCAACTTAAACATCAGCGCAAATACCCCAATGGGCGCCAGCTGCATCGCCACTGAGATCAGTTTCATCATGATTTTATTGGCCGTCTGAAAGCCACGCACGGCGCCAACAACCGCATCGCCCATCGACTTGAGCACACCGCCGAGCAATAAGGCCATAAAGATAATCTGCAACATATTGGCTGAGGTGAAGGCCGCCACCGGGTTGCGCGGAACGATATCAACAATCAGTGCCATCAGGCTGGGCAGCTCAGTGGCAGTAATAGAAACTCCGGTCACACCGCTCATGTTCACGCCTTCCCCCGGGCGCAGCAGCAAACACACCGCCAGCGCCGCAAAGATCCCCACCAGCGTATTAATGATATAGAAACCGAAGGTTTTGCCGCCCAGACGACCGAAACTGCGCAGATCCTGCAGCTCGCAGACACCACAGACAATACTGACAAATACCAGAGGTGCCACCAACATCATGATCATGTTGACAAACATGGTGCCGACACCGGCAGCGATGTCGACCAGAGTGCCGGAAAACAGACTGACATCTGACAGCAGGTATTGCACCAGAGTACCCAAAATCAAACCGGCAAACAGACCTGTAAAGATCCGCGCAGACAGCGACTTAAACATGATGAGATTCCCCTGATTATGCTTGTAGGCCTTGATTGGCTGTTCAACTTCGGGGGGATGACCCCCTGCTTTTTATAATTTCATGCGGGATAGTGAATCATGCTGGCAGTGATTTCAATGGCTCAAGTAAAGTTTTAACATAAAACAGCCTGACAACCAGTCAGGCAATCAACAGGAAACCATATAAAATCAATGTATTACAAGGCAGTCCTTGGCCAATGAAAATCCAAACCCTCACCATGGAAACAGTTTTTAAACACCAAAAAGAACAATGAATCAAAAATAGCTAACGTATAACACTATCATCAACACCAACCCAGAATAACTAACCAACAAATGAACACATTTAAGTGTTTTGCGCTACCTCATATAGTCAAAGGTGTCATCGCTGGATCACAGCAAGTACAGTGTCAAAGGAAGTCTATGTGCGAGCAGATGTTGCTGCTTAATACTGAGTCGATGAGCCAGCACCAATTCGGCCAGCGGTTGCCAGCCTCGCAGATCAGTGGTACGGATAAACTGTGCCTGATTATGCTGGGCGTCATAATCAACACTGTGGCTAATGTGGGGAATGGTGGGGAGATTAGCAAGATCGCGGGCGCTGATAAAACCGCGGATCTGAGGAAGGTGCCAGGCGATGGCAAGCCCTGCGGGATCGAGATCGCCAAAGGCGTATGCTGGCACCGGACATTCCTGTAAAAACGCCTTCACCCCTTTGGCAGAATACTGCTGCTGACCGCCGTTAAACACCAGCAAACCCGGGCCGTCGGCCAAAGTTTCCAGCGCGGGCTGCCAGATATCAAACACATCCAGGTTTTCCACTACGATGACCCAGATCAGCTGCAGCTTAGCAATCAGCTCAAGAGCCTGGTTGATCGGCAGACGCAGGCTGCCATCTTCAACCGGCAGTTCCAGCGCCACACCAGAGGTTCGCACTAATACTCTGCTCTGCTCTGGCAAAACAGGCGCAAGTTTTTCATTGGCCGTTTTACCGGCCAGTGTCAGCCGATCACCGTCCAGCTCATCAAACAGGGGGTCAAACCCGTAAAGGGATTTAATACCGGCACAGAGCAAAGCCCGACGTTCCCTGTCCAGCTCCAGTTTATTGCCCATGCCCAGCCACTGCTCAAGGGGCAAATCCAGCTGCCGCCCCAGCGCCTGCCAAGCGGCAGAATAACTGACTCTCGGGGCGCATTTACGCACCGCATTGCACACTAACTGATACTGGCGCCGAGTCAGAGTCATCAGGCCATCCACAGCTCAACATCGCGAATGATGAAATTACCTGTATAGACAGGGTGCGGCTCACCGATGGGCTCCAGCTCGAAGAAGCTGCGGTATTCTTCGGTCAGGCCGTCATAGCCACAAATCACCTGATACAACCAGCTTTCGGCATCCCAGGGCAGCGCCCGGCACTCGAGATACTCCAGTGCCGACTGGCGCATGCCAGAGTCAATCACAGCACAGAAATAATCGTCAACCGCCTGCTTGAGCGGATTATCCGGCACATCAAACTCACCGGCATCCGCCAGAGCGACCGCCACATCCCCCTGGGCCACTTTTGGCGTATCCGGCAAGCGGGTGATGGACTTGATGCGCGCCACCAGATCCAAAAGCTCCAACTCGTGTACACTGTTGTGCACATCCACCGCCGCAGGCGCCAGGATGCCTTCAGCGCGGTTAAACAGCACGGGCACCTGCTTATGCGCCACATGATCCTGCGGCCGGTAATCCGGATGCAGGTCGGTGTGCAACAGCCAACCCTTGAGCAAACGGGTACGGCCACGGATCTGCCGGAAACGCCCCAACAGCTCCAGCAGACGTGCCTGCACTACAGACAACTCCTGGGCACAGTTACTCAAAGTATCCTGCAGCGTGGTCACCAGCAGCTTTCGCAGCTCCCGGGTGTCACCGGAAAGCTCTGTCAACTCATTGAACTGGAACATCTCCAAACCGTTCAGCAGTTCAGTTACCTGACTCTGGGCCAGTTCGTTTTCACGGATCTTGGCATTGAGAGTGCCGACATAACCGAATTCATTGTTGATCCGCCCCCAGAGCACCCGGATGGCGTATCTGAGGCTTTCAGTAAAGGCATACACATGCTCATTCAGATCAGCCAGATACGCCTCGGCGGCACTGAAATCCACCCGATGACGGGCCTCCTTGTAATGCTCCGCCAGGGTCTTGATAGTGGCCATGGCAGAGCCGACGTTGGCGTCGATCTGGCGGTTGCGCTCATCGCTTAACGCCTCTTCCAGAAAGGCGCGAACGGTGCGTTTCAGACGCAGCGGCTGCTCGGGTTCAGGCCGCCACAGAATACCGGCATTTTGCAACTTATCGATAACGGCCCGGTCCTGATCTGTCTCGTTCAATTCCCCGGCCTGATAGACATCCATCACCACATCGGCATGGCGGGCCAGCTGTTTGAGCAGCTTGACCCCGGCCTGGTGCAAATTCGTACTCATACCAGCTCCCGTTGACTGCTGGCAGTCTCCGCTTGAGCCTCCAGTTGCAGGCCTTCGGTTTCATCGATAAAGCGGATCACTTCATACAGATAGTCCAGCTTGCCGGTGGCCAGATAGATCTGCTTTTCACTATTGGGACGCACCAGATAGCCCAGTTCCACCAACCGGCGGAACACCAGCTTAATTTGGGCATCAGCCTGGGTACTGGTGGAGCCAAACAGGCGATACTGACTCAGTTTGGCCAGCTGCTCACGAAACGCCGGGGTGTCTTCAATACGGCTTTGTAGTTCGGTCAGGCGGATCGCCGCCCCTTCAGTGAGTGGCGCATCCTGACCCGAGGCCTCCTGCACCAACACCAACCACTCCACCAGCGGGATCAGCGCCGAGCAGATCTCCCGAAACTGACTGGAAATCACCTTGCGCTCAGCTTCGCCCAGCTGCAGATAACCGCAGAAAAACACCTCACCATCGGCTGCCGAGGCCAGAGTGCGGTTTAGCTGATTGAGGAAAGTCTCGACCCGCTCGCGGGTCGAGGGAGTCTGCAGTGCCCGCCAGCCATCTTCATTGGTGGTTTTACAGATAAACTCCCCCCTGAGCAGGCTTTCAATCAGGGCACCGGTGCCCACCAATACGATATTTTCACTCTGGCTCATCAGGCACTCTCCCCTGCCATACGCTGTTTCAGTTTCTCAGCCAGTGGATTGACCTTGGGTTTCACCACCTGCAACTTACGGGTTTGTTTGTTGATGATGTACCTGTTGACAAACAGGGTCAGCACCTCAGACTCAGGGTTGGGGAAAGCGCCCAGCACTGAGATATTGTTGTTTTCACAGGCATCGAAAATCTTCTTCACGTTGCCATGGTGCAGTGTACCCAGCTCATCGATGGGCCAGTGGATGGTCACATCTGCCCGACCGCGCAGCAAGCGGGTAAAGGCCAGCAGGAACTTACACAAAATCAGATACGCCATACCGTGGCTGGAAGACTCGTTGAGCTGACGGTCGGTACGGATAATCAGATCTGAGTTGCCCTCTTTCAGGCGCAGCTCAATCTCCAAAAGCTTGGCGATACCACCGGTGAGCGCACTGCGGCCGATAATATCCAGTGCCCGGCGCATGGAGTTGATATAGTCCTCATCGGGCAGACCGTTGAAGCCCTCACCCTTCCAGCGCTTGAAGGCCTTCACAAAGGCTTCAAGCTCAGGCCAGAACTCCAGCTCACTGATGCGCGAGCGGATACGTACGGCAGATTCAGACACCCCATCGAGGAACAGCTCTTCACCCACTTCACGGGTAATCCGGGCACTCTGGCTGGCAATGCGGCGGTCGATATCCGCCAGCACTTCGTAGAAGGCGGTCAAATCCACGCCGAAAATGCGACCCTGCTCGCGCAGCGCCATCATGGACTGAGGCACCATCACATTCAAAAGTTGCTCCAGCGCCGGCACCAGCTTACGGTAATCCAGCAGGCGAATGCCCTTGTCGTTGATAAAGCTGGACTCTTCCCGGGCACGCTCCCAGGTTTCCGCCAGACTGGAGCCGGACTTGGCCGCAATCACGGTATCGAAGTGTTCCACATATTGCTTGACCGAGCCCATCAGGTAGTCGCGCTTCATCAGCAACTCTTCGCCCTGACGCAGCCGCTCACCCAGACTGCCAACCGCTTCTTCATTGGCGTGAGGCAGCTTGAGCTCCGCCAGTTTACGCATCAGACTTCGCAGTTTGGTGAGGTTTTCAGAAGCCTCAACCTGGGCTGCATTACTGGCTGTCAGTTGCTTCTCCAGCTCAGTGCGCTTGGCCTTCACTTCACTGGCTTTGGATTTGAGCTGAGCGTCCAACTCGCTGGCGATACGTTTGATCTCCACCAGCTGCTCGGTCAGCTTGGGCTTGCGCATTCTCCAGGTGTGCTGATACCAGTCATCGTAACGCAGCACTTCGCTGCGGCGCTGCTCGGCCTTGCTGATGCGGCCTTCCAGCTCGCGGATCTGCCGTTTCAGCGCAACAATCTTATCTTCATCCACACCGCGGGATTTCAGCTCATTCCTGTACCAGGCTTCGCAGGCCTTCAGCTCATTCTGGGTGTTTTCACGGCGGCTGTTAATACTGGCTTTCACCTGCGCCAGCTGGGCCTCCAGAGCACCGACCACTTCCTGCCAGTAGGCCTGTTTTTCCATGCGGGCTTCAAAGGCATTGGCCTTTTGCTCTTCCAACCACTCTTCGTGGCGCTGCTTGAGTTGCTTCTGCTCGGCATCGATCACCGTCAACTGCTTGGCTGCCATGGCTTTACGCCCGGCCAGCAGCTCATCGATTTTAGCCTGCAGCGAGCGTTTTTCATCCAGCAGGCGACGCAGGTCATCACGGCTGTTCTGGTAACTGGTGCGGGCAAAGGTCAGTTCCCGCGCCAGTTTATCCAGCTCGGTATTGACCGCCACCAGATTCTCTCCGGCCTGCTCCTGCATCTCTTTGGCGCTTTTGAGCACCTCTTCAGCCTGCGCGTAGCGGGCCCGCAGCTCCTGCTCTGAAGCAGCATATTCAGGGACGTCGATGGCTTTCAGATCCAACTGCAACCCAAACAGAGAGTCCCTGTCGTCACCCTGTACCGGCCGCAGATCAGTGCGGTGCAAAAGCTCTGGGGCAATCACTTTACCCAGAGTCTGCTCCCAGCCCTGGGCTTCTTTGCGCAGATACTCCAGCAGAGTGTGAGACTGAGGGAACAGCATCTCATGCAGTTCATCAAGCGCACTCTGACGCTCGGTGACCCGA
>JAJNAU010000062.1:0-11494 GCA_021462625.1 Shewanella sp. | reverse complement strand
CAACGCTTCATTGGCTTGCTCACGACGGGATCTCAGCTTACGCTCTTCCACGGCGATACGGTCTAGCTTGGTATTGGCCACTTCCTGGGCCTCATCGGCCTGGGAGATGCGCTCATCAAACACAGCCAGTTCCAGCTTTTCATCTTCTGTGTAAGTGACACTGTCGACCTTGAGCTTGAGCTCGGCCATCTGCAGCCTGAGCTGATATTCCTGCTCCTGGAAGCGGGCCACACCGGCCTGCATGGCTTCACGGTTAGCCTCAGCAAGTGCTTCCAGATCCGCACGTGCCTGCTCTTTTTGGCTGTCACGGGCTTCACGGATCGTTTCCTGTTCCTGATGCAGTGACTCCAGTGCGGTATTTAACTGTTCACTGATTTTGCTGCGACGGGCGTTGTAGGCAGCCTCGATATCCTGGTGTTTCTCGGTCAGCAGCTTGTGGCGCTCACTTAAATTTTCCAGATCGGCGCGCCAGTTCGGCAGGGATTCCAAATCCTGTTTGGCCTGCTCAATATCGGCATCCAGAAAGGCACTGTGCTGATCATCGATGACATTCAGCTCATCCTCATACTTGGCCATATCGCCCTTGGCGGCCGACAGCTCCAGGTTGAGTTCATCACGCTCCTCCCTCCACTGCTCATCCAGCTGACGCAGGGCAAAGTTCAGCTCTTTGGCCAGCAACTGCTGCTGCTCCTGACGCTCCACCTCTGTGGTTTCATCATGGCGGTAGCCTTTGGCCAGCGTTGTTAGACGCAGCTCAGTGCTCTGCAGCTGATCAAACTCCTGCTCCAGCTTTTCAAATTCCGGGCGGATTTGCTCAAAGCCCTGAATAAGCTGGCTTTCTTTAATCCAGGCTTCCACCCGCTGCGGGTTGATACGGGAGGATGGTGGATTCACCCCATCCTCTTCCAGAATGGCGGCGATCATCGATTTGACCGTCTCCATCTTGCCCTCTTTGGAGTGTACCGCCTTGGCCAGCTTTTCAATGTGGCGCAGCGAATGCTCAGGGGCACACAGGGCAAAATGACGGGCATAAGCGCGCAACTCACTGCGGTTGCCGCCGGTGCCCAGCAGGGATCTGTCATTCTGAATAATGGCGCGGAACTCGCGGGTATTCAGCAGATTGGTGACACTCACCCCTTTACGTTTCATCTCCCGGCCCAGCTCCGCCATGGTAAAGCAAAGAATAGTATCGCCATTGCGCTGCTTAACATAGTCATCCAGCTCGAAGCCCTTGGCAATAAAGCGGTAGTTCACCCCTTTACCATCACCGGCAGAAGACAACACTGCCTGATACAACAGACCATCTTCCTTGCGGTATTCGTAAATGATGTAGCTTGATTCGCGGGGCAGATACCAACGCTCAAAACTGTCACGGGTAGAGGGCACCACTCGGCTTGGGTACTCGCCATAGAATACCGGGATCAGACGCTGCAGCGTGGTTTTACCCGAGGCATTGGTACCACAGATGTTGGTGTGGCCGTCGAGGGCCAACTCTACGACCCCGGGCAAATGGGTGTCAATCAGCACGATTCGAATCAAACTGGACATGGCTTTCCTTTATTGGGTAAATGACTTGCGACCTGATAACAAGGCGGCACAAGCCTGCAGGAGATTGAGCTTTGAAACAATTAGGGAAACAGCTGTTGCAAAGGACCAAAGCCATCCGCTGCGAACTGTGTCTTGCATATGATGGCCGTAAGCCTGCGCAGAAAACGCACAGGCGTTATTCGCACCTTCCTTAGGTCATTAAGGTAATAGAAAGGAGAGTGCCGCGCAATCCACCGAAAAGTAGGCGCTTACTAGATAATCAATGACTGGGGCAGAGGTGGAGTTGGCCGGCTATACCGGCCAATCTGAACAACTGAGTTAACCTGCCTGCCGGATCCGACGATCATCATACTGACGGCACATATCCGCCACTTTGTCGGCCTCCAGCGGACGCAATCCACTGAGCACAAGGGTCTTGCGACCGGTTCCCAGCTGTTTGCCGTCGCTGATAAGGGCGAACTCCAGAGTTACATCACCGCGTTTGCCATTAATCTCCAGCGTTTTGGAAACCAGTTCAAGCTCTACCGTCACAAACGCAAGATCAGTCAGTTCAACACTCATGCTGTCGTAGATCACCAGCGGCCGCTCAGGATTAATCATCACCTGATGCTGCTCCATCAGGGGCACCACCACATGGGTAAAGTTCAGCCCGGAAAAAGCCACATAAGCGCGCACAAAGGATTCTATCTGCGCCGCGCAGTAACTGACTGCACCGGTTTGCCGGATATTCAGATACTGCTTGTCACGGCTGTCGATAATGGCCAACGCCTCTGCGCCTTGCGGAAAATTGAGACATATCCCGGCGCCCACCATACCGTCAAAGCTGAAATGCATTATTTCGTGCAGGCCATATTTACTGACCGCCAGCGCAAACAGCAGATCACCGGGGACACAGAAGCGCTTGGCCCCTTCGTCGTGGATGGGGTTAAAGTCGCCGGCAATTTGTTTGGCAAAGGCACTGGCCTGAGACGGCGTGATCTCGACACCGACACTCGTTTCACTGAAATACGGCTGTAAAAACATAAACACACTACCTGAAAGCTGAAAAATTAAGTTAAGCCGCGCACAGTCTAACGACAAACACAACAATCACACACCCGATGACTTGGCTTCAAAGTACTGGACGGAGCAGTTGACTGGCAAGAGTGAAGAGGCCTTTCAGCGCATGAAACAGCGGGATCCCAAGTTCGCCATCAACCTGAACACAGGCTGGTAGTCTGCCCCGATTTTGATTACCGCCAACTCGCCAATATCAAAATACAGCGACTTGCCGGATTGCTTCAACAAATCAGCGGCATGACTGTCTGTCAGCATGCTGTTGAGCCCGCCGATATTGTGCTGGGGTCACCCCCTGCAATCGTTTAAACCAGTGGTTAAAGTTACTGAGATCGTCAAACCCCAACTCCAGTGCCAACTGCTTTACTGCCAGAGTGGATGAAGTTAACCGCCAGCATATATAACTCAGTCTTAGATCATCCCAATATCGGCTGGCTGTTTGCTGAAAATGCCTGTCGAACAACCTGTCCAATTGCCGTCGCCCAATTCCCAACTCATTGGCAAGCCAAGTCACACTACCCCCATCAAGATGCTGACGCATCAATAAGATCGCCCTATGCACATGCCGGCTTTGTGGCACCTGGACATCAGGCAATGACTTGACTCTATGCATCTGAGTTCGCGGCTCATCGACCAGCATATCCGCCAGCCCCTTAAGCGCCTGCCTGCGCCCTTGGTATCGCGCCAGTAATACGGCCGCCAACTCGATGGCGGCCGTTCCTCCCATACAGCTGCCACGTTTGCCTTCGAGCAAATACAGGTTATCAGCACTGGCCTGCAATTCCGGATAACGGCTGGCAAACTCCTGCAAGTGCCGCCAATGCACCGCAACCGGCCCAGACTGAAACATGCCTGACTCAGCCAGAGTAAAGCAGGCATTATCAACACTGACCACAGTCAGTCCCGTTCGCCTCGCTTGTTGCAATAGTGGCCGATACGCAGGCGCCAGCTCGATACTTGTTTGGGTGCTACGTCCGCCAAACAGCACCAGAACATCAAACTCCGACAATGCCAACTCATCGACGGGATACTCTGGCTGAATCTGTGCGCCACAGCTTGCCCTGATTGACTCACTATTCAGACCCGCAATCGTCCAATGACAATAAGTATGTCGACTGTAATCTTCATCATCGGCAGAAAACCTGAGCTTATCCAGAAAGCCGGCAAAGGGCAGCAGGTTAAAGTCCGGCATGGGTACCAGCAGCATCACCGTCTGCCATGTCTTCACGTCTGACACAACATCCTTCTCCCCCGTTTGGCCTCACCAAATTGCCAAAATTAACCAATATCGGTCCAGATTAGACCATCTAAAGGACCGAATCCCCACCTAAAATCACCATCCTGTTATGTTAATGAGGCAACACATGAGCTTTGACACCTGGTTGATTTATCTTGCTGCTGTGACTGCACTGGCACTGACACCCGGCCCAAATAGTTTGCTGGCATTGTGCCATGGCGCCACTCTCGGCTGCCGCCGCACCCTGCCGACAATAGCTGGCGGAGTATTGGGGTTTATTTTGATGATTTCACTGGCAATGATGGGGATCGGCAGCCTGATGACGGCCTCCGCCTCTCTGCTCAGCCTGTTGAAATATCTCGGCGGCGCCTACCTCGTTTATCTTGGCATTCAATTATGGCGCTCTCCTGGATTACAACTGAATATTCAGGACGCTGTTCAGCCAAATTGGCGTGCACAATGCCAGCAGGGGTTTCTGGCCGCCATCGCCAACCCCAAGGTGCTGTTGTTTTTTGGCGCTTTTCTGCCCCAGTTTATGTCACCCGATGCGCCCTTTTGGCAACAGTTTATCCTGCTGGTTGGCACCTTCGCCGCAGTGGAATGTCTGGCTGAACTTGTTGTCGCCATGCTGGCCAGTCGCCTGCGCCCCTGGCTATCCCGCCATGGCAGCGCATTCAACCGCGTCTGTGCAGGCCTGTTTGCCAGCCTTGGCGTCAGCCTGCCACTGAGTCAGTAAAGCCGTCATAAAAAGCCAGTCACAGAGGATTGGCTTTTTACTTTTCAAAGATACCGCTGCCCAAAACGGTTTTTACGGCAAGCGTTCGGAGGTTACTTCAACTACCCAGCAGTTTTTGCCACCACTCCAGTGGCTTGCCACAATGCTTGGCCGGCTGATAGCTGCCACGCAGAGCAGGCAGCTCCACAACGTTGGGGCAGTCTGATCCCATGGCCTGTCCTGTGGTTTTATCAAACCAGCCATTGACCACATTGTCAGCCGGCGCCATACGCAAGTCAATCGGCGGCCGGGCCTGCAGGAAATTACGGTACACCGCCATGGCACCGCTGGAGCCATACAGACTGGTTTTACTGTTATCATCACGGCCCACCCAGATGGCGGCCACGTTTCGCTCATCAAATCCGGCAAACCATGAGTCCCGACTGTCGTTACTAGTGCCTGTCTTGCCCGCCAGCGTCACACCGGGAAAGGCCTGCCCCAAGCGCCTTGCCGTGCCGGCTTCCACTACCTTGGTCATGGCATATTTAATCAGATAATCAGGTGCTGCCCCCCAGGCGCGATACCCACTGAGCTCAGTCGCCGCAATCGGTTTATTGTGTTCATCCAGTACGGTCGTCACCGCACTTAAAGGGCGATATCGACCGCCATCGGCCAGCGTCTGATAGGCCTGAGCTACCATCAGAGGCGAACCGTTAACCGCCCCCAGCAGCATGGAGGGGTATTCAGGCACCCGATCCGGCCAGCCTGAGCGATTCAGGGTATAGGCAACATTATCCAGACCAAGCTGCATCCCCAGATTGACCGTCGGCACATTCATGGAACGGGAGAACGCTGTCAACATGGACACCTCGCCACTGAACTTCTTATTCGCATTCTGTGGCGACCAGGTCTGGCCGTTACCATTGGTCAGGGTGATGGGTTTATCCGGCAGCGGAGTCGCCAGCGTGTATTTGTCCTGCTCCAGCGCAGTGACATACACAAAAGGTTTGATCAGCGAACCGATTGGCCGGCGAATTTCAGCTGCCCGGTTGTAACCTACAAACTCCGGATCTCTGTCGCCCACCATAGCCGCAATACCTGCACCGTAGCGGTCGGTGATCACCAAACCCAACTGCAGATCCTGATGGTTCTTCTCCAGCTGTTTTAGGGTATCGCGCACCGCCTTTTCCGCCGCTTCTTGGGCGATGGGGTCAAGGGTAGTATAAATACGGATGCCGGACTGTTTGAGCACCTTGTCGCCCCAGCGACTGGCCAGCTCCTTTCTGACCTCGGCAAAGAAGGCTGGTAGTTTCTGATGCACCGACCTGTTTTTGTTTCGCAGGCCCAGGGGAGAATCCACTGCAGCGGCATATTGGGCAACGGATATCTTGCCGGATTCCATCAGCAGTTTAAGCACCAGATCCCGTCGCTTCTGCGCCCGCTCAGCATAGCGCCAAGGATTGTAATAGGAAGGCCCTTTAACGGCGGCCACCAGAAACGCCTGCTGCGCCAGAGTCAACTCGCCGATGGGGCGACCGAAATAGAATTGAGAAGCCAACCCCATACCATGCACGGCGCGGGAGCCATCCTGACCCATATAGACCTCGTTCAGATAGGCCTCAAGGATCTCCTGCTTGCTGTATCTGCCGTCGATAATGATAGCCATCAGGGCTTCGCGGATTTTACGCTCCAGCGAACGCTCACTGGACAGAAAGAAATTCTTCGCCAACTGCTGAGTCAGGGTCGAGCCTCCCTGCACAGTCCGACCCGCAATGATGTTCGCCAACAGTGCCCGGGCGATTGCCAGTGGGTTAACCCCGTAGTGATCGAAAAACTCTCTGTCTTCAGTTAGCAGCAGCGCTTCCACCAACGTCGGCGGCATATCATCTGTGGGCACGAACAGACGGTCTTCGCCATCCTGGCTGAGGATCCGGTCGAGCAGCACAGGCTCAAGGTGTACCACCGCCAGTTCACGCCCATCACTGACCCGCCATACCCGACTGACACCCTGATGGTCAAACTCCACCATCATCCGCTGCTCAGGTTGCTTGCCATCGGGGTGCAGGAATGGTCGGCGCCAGATATCCACCTTAGTGCTTGAGGCAGAAAACTCACCCACCTGTCGAGGGTTGGCCACTTTGCGATAGCCCAGCAGCTTAAGCTCGGCGATCAACTGATAGTGATTGACCGCGGCCCCCGGGTACAACGCCATGGAGCGACTGAACACCTGCGCCGGCAGGTACCATTTCTGCCCTTCAAACTTGCGGGCAATCATTTGATCAAGATAGATGCAATAGGTCGCCACCAGTACGGCCAGCGTTAGCACCAATTTCCAGCTGATTGACCAGATACGCTGCCAGATGGAGGACGAGACCGGAACCTTGGTTTTGCGCGTTCTGGCCGGTGATTTTTTGCTTGGGCTGTTTGTTGTTTTACTCATAACGCTGACAAATTAAGCCTTATTCTGGATATACTTTTTAGTGTGTTTGGTCGGTATCGTCTTGACCGGATCATCCGGCCACACATGCTTGGGATAGCGGCCACGCATCTCTTTTTTCACCTCGACATAGGGACCCGCCCAAAAGCTGGCCAGATCCGACGTCAGCGCCAATGGCCGACGGGCAGGTGACAGCAGCTCCATGGTCACCTGGATCTGCCCATTCAGCAGCTTGGGGCTATCTTCTATACCAAAGACCTCCTGCAGGCGCACGCTGAGCAGCGCGCGGCCATTGGACTCATAACGCACGGGAGCATAAGTGCCGGTGGCCATCAGCAGACGGGAAGGCAACAACTGCCCCAGACGCTGCTTAAGCTCCCAGGGCAAAGCGTGTTCCAGCAACTCGTTAACACTGATCCTGCCAAGTTGCGCCAGTGACGACACCTTATCCAGGTAAGGTGCCAGCCACTCTTCCAGGGTATCGAGCAGTCCCTGTTCACTGAAGTCCGGCCAGCAATAGCCGGTATCATACTGGCGGGCAAGCAAAACCCGAATACAGAACTGCTGTGCCGCTTCATTGAAATCGAGAATGTGCAGGTTTTTTTTACGTATCAGCTCCAGCATAGCCGATTTGATCATTGCAGAATCAATATCCTGGATCCTGCTGAATTTAATGGTGATGCTCCCCAGTTGAGTACAGCGCATGGCACTAACGCGGCCGGTTTGTTCATCGAATCGGCAATCAGTTATCTCCTGCAGCAGGCAGGCCAGTGGCCCACTGAGCCACTCAGGGTCAAAGGCTGACGCCAGATAGATACGCCCGGTACTGCGCCCCTGGGATTGCTGAAAATCGGCAACCACCAGGTACTCCTGATGACTGAGACTGGACTCGGTTGCCAGTGTCACCCCCGTGCCGTTAGCCAGCTGGAAACCCTCTACTCCACGGCGTTTGGCGATGCGGTCGGGAAATGCAAGCGCCAGCAACAACCCGATATCTTTTGGGTGGGCGTGACTGGCGATACCTGACAGATCATCGCGCCGGTCAAAATGCCCAAGCCACCGATTGGCCTGAGTCGCCAGCTGACCTTTGACCGCCAGCGGCAGATAATGACTGATCTCTTCCCCCCGCCGTGGCAAACCCCGGGCTTCCAGTATCGCCGCCAGCAAACAGGCCAGTGGCAACAGTTCACTGTCATTCAGTTGTGATGCCAGCGCTCTGGCCTGAAGCAGCATGTGCGCCAGTCTCGGATGACAACCGAGCTGATAAGCTTCCCGCCCCTGAACCGTGAGTTTGTGATTGGCATCCACCAACTGCAGTGACTGCAGCAACGCCCAGGCCTGAGCTTCATGGGCCGCAGGCGGCGGTGTCATCAGCTGTAAATCGACCAGTGCCCGACCGCCCCAGTTAGCGCATTCCAGCGTGATCGCCAGCAGATCCGCATGCAGTATCTCAGCATCTTCAGCCTTGGGTTGACGCTCGAATTCCTCCTGACTCCACAAACGCAGACTGTATCCCGGAGCCAGTCGTCCGGCCCGGCCGCTGCGCTGGATAGCGGAGGCCTGACTGATACGCTTGAGCGCCAATCGGGTCACACCGGTTTTAGGGTTAAACCCCGCATGACGCTTAAAGCCACTGTCCACCACCATGGAAATCCCATCTATGGTCAGACTCGACTCAGCCACGTTGGTGGCCAGCACCAGCTTGATACGTCCATCCTCAAGGGGTGCCACGGCCGCATCCTGATCATTGGATCCCAATTCCCCATACAAAGGGAAGATGCCATAGCGTTCAGGACTCAGGCGCTCAACCAGATACCCCTGCAATCTGAGGATTTCGGCTTTACCCGGCAGGAAAGCCAATAGTCCCTGATGCTCGCTGCTGGCTACGGATTGCGGCAAATTTTGCAGTAAAGAGACTATCTCCTGCCCCATGTGCACCAGCCAGTCCTGCTGACTCTTGACTCCGCGATAAACCACCTCCACCGGAAAACTGCGGCCTTCACTGACAAGCAAAGGCGCATCCGGCATCAACTGCTGCAAAGGCAAACCCTGCAGAGTGGCCGACATAGCCAGGATCTTAAGATCATCCCTGAGACTGGCCTGCACCTCGAGTGCCAGCGCAAGCGACAGATCTGAGGTCAGATGCCGCTCATGGATTTCATCGAAAATGATCAGTGAAACGCCCGTCAATTCAGGATCCTGCTGGATCATCCGGGTCAACACCCCTTCGGTAACGACTTCCAGCCTGGTGGCCTTGCTGATCCGGCTTTCGCCGCGCACTCTGAACCCCACTTCGCCGCCCACCGGCTGACCACGTTTGGATGCAATAAACTGCGCCACGCTGCGGGCCGCAACCCGGCGGGGCTCAAGCATAATGATACGGCCGTCGATTTCAGCCCAGTCGAGCATAGCAAGAGGCAGCGCAGTAGATTTACCGGCACCGGTAGGTGCTTGCAAAATGACCTGAGAAGAGTTGTCAAGTGCCTTACGAACAGGCACAAGCAGTTGATGAACTGGCAAGGAATTCAAAGGGGAACATCGTCTAAGGCTTGAAAATTAGCGACAGTTTACTAAGGAAGAGGTAAACAAGTCCAACCCGGACTCAGGCGCTGTTATGCTGAATCCCCGTAGACTGCGACATCCAGCTCTGTAAAGGGGACGGGCGACATAAACCTCTGGGCATCATTCTCTCCAACAGCGAGTTGAGTGTCACGGGACACCAGAGGGGTAATACCAACAATCCCTTGACCTTTTGCTCGCACAGAAACTGCTTTTATTCTTAAGTAACCTCAGCTCAGGATAACAAAACGCCTTTCTAGGGTCTGTTGACCTTTCATGGTTGAATTTTGCTCGTTCTAGACGCGCTTTAATCGCGACGCAAGGTCTGCCGCCTAGGGGCCTAAGCAAATACCTTGCAACAAAGAGTAAAGCGCGTATAG
Organism: Shewanella sp.; assembly: GCA_021462625.1. Classification (GTDB taxonomy): domain Bacteria; phylum Pseudomonadota; class Gammaproteobacteria; order Enterobacterales; family Shewanellaceae; genus Shewanella. Next base: position 1,562 of record JAJNAU010000062.1, on the reverse strand, counting down.
CCGAGCCCTTCGGGCAGCGTTTGTCGTCGCTTTCTACTGCATTAACGCTCATTTATGTAGAACAACTACACCACAATCGCGTTGCTTTGTATAAAACAACGACAAAGTGCTGCAAAAACCATCTTCAAAGGTCAACAGACCCTAGTGCTGTTTTTGCAGCTAACTGCATTGAATTTACTTGCAATAGCCCCGCTATTGACGCGCAAATTCGCCTTGCGATCAACAAAAACCGCCGACTAGCAGGAGAGTTAAATACAGATTTTCGTTAAATCAATAAATTACGCTGTTTCTTATCCAGAGTTAAGGTTAAGGAAGGGGCTGTCATCACTCGCAGAGCACCCACGGGACTTATTCGCCCCTTCCTTAAGTAAGGGGCAGTCCCAAAGTCGGGTTAATATTTCCCCATTTACCTCTGAGAATAGATTAAGATTTCCGCTTAACCCTGCCGCTTGAGGATTTTTGGATGAGGCGACTTTTTCTTGGCTTTGCCCCGACACAGGCTCAAGTGTCACCGCTAAGTGCATTGCTACATGATTGTCAGTCCTGTGGCCAGCCAGTGCCAATCGCTAATCTGCATATGACTCTGGTATTTTTGGGCATGGTCAGCCCGGCGCAGGAGCAACAGCTGCTCTCCCTGGTTGAAACCCTGCCACTGCACAGGTTTAGAGTCACCCTTAATCAACTGGTTTATTGGCAGGGCCCTAAAGTACTTTGCCTGAGCGGTAAAGCGGAAGATTCAGCACTGCAAACGCTGGCACAAAGCGCGGATAAACTGGCGGCCAGTCTGGATCTACATCAAAGCAAACATACCTTCACGCCACATATCACTTTGAGTCGCAAGGCCCAAGGAGTGCCGCAGCATATCGCCCAACCGGTCATTACCCTGACGCCTGACACCTTGCTCTTATACCTTTCCCATAATCCGGGAGATGGTGTACGCTATGACGTTATTCAAAGCTGGCCACTTAAATGAGGCACTTGCTCATGCTGACACAGGGCATATCGACGCCTTTGGGCGAGTGATAGACAGCAGCCTCCTCTTTCACCTCACCGCCAAAGCCGCAGCGACGGTAAAGGTAAAAAAGAACGGCATTTAAAGGTTGCCTGCAAGGTCAGTGGATTCAACCCGCTTGAGACAGCCTTAGCCTCCAGAAACGCAACCATGGCTCTACCGGCGCCCTTCCCCATAGCGTCAGGCCGGGCAAAAATGGCCTCCAGCTAACTACATTCCTCATCCAGAAATCCGATAGCAACCACTTGCTGCTCTATCCCCCCTGATAGAAATGCCGCTCCACCAGGTCAACGAACCAGCTCTCCAGTTCTACCGATACCCAAACCGCCAAATCAGCGTCCGGATAAAATCCATGACAACCTTTCACTATCGCTTCCCGTCGAATATCAAGGCAAAGTTGCGCAACCGGAGCTGTCGCTTTGATAACGTTCATTTCCACTATTCCTTCCATAAAAAAACCGCCGGTTGACGGCGGTTTTCCGAATAGTTAAGAGTCCTATCAGTCTTTGAGCAACTCTGCCACTGTCAATACGCCGTGGGCGGTTGCACC
>JAJNAU010000061.1 GCA_021462625.1 Shewanella sp. | reverse complement strand
GCGCTTCGTGGTGAACTGCTTTTCAAAAACAAAAAGAGCCCTGCTTTAGCAGAGCTCTTTTTATATTCGCCTTAACTGAACGGTATTGCGCGGTGCGAACATCAATTTCAACGCTGATGCCAATCCAAAGCCTCAAAACAAACAACCAGCCTAGGCTGGTTGTTTGTCAATAATAGCCGATGAATAAAGACTGTGGTTTATTCCACCGCCAGCAGGGCATACCCAAACGGCGGCAGGTTCAAGCTGTTGCCAGACACTTCCACCCCACCGGGTGCCACCTGAACAGCCGAAGGTGCCAAAGCCTCCAAGGATACAGGCTGTGCTTCACCGCTCAGGTTAAACAGACATAGCAGACGCTTGCCTTCATACTCGCGCCAGAAACCCAGCAATGGCTCGCTCAGATCGGCAAAGCGGATACTGCCCGCCAGCAATACCGGCTGGTTTTTGCGCCAGTGCAGGAAGGCCTGAGTGGTTTTCAGCACTGAGAGCTCGGCATTTTGCTGCACATCCACTGCCAGTGGCTTGTGGCTGTCTACTGCCGGCAGCCAGGGCGTGACGGTACTGAAACCGGCAAACTCATCATCTTTAAGCCATGGCATGGGGGTACGGCAACCGTCGCGGCCCTTGAAGTTGGGCCAGAAGGTGATGCCGTAAGGATCCTGTAAAAGTTCAAAAGGAATGTCCGCTTCGGTCAGACCCAGCTCTTCCCCCTGATACATACAGACGCTGCCGCGGATACAGCCCAAGAGCACATTCAGCATGCTCGCCTGGGTGGCGGAGGGCTCGCCGTTACGGCTCCAGCGGGTAGCCACGCGCTTGACGTCATGGTTGCTGAAGGCCCAGCAAGGCCAGCCTGAACCCAGCTTGTTTTCCAGATCCTCGACTGTGCTGCGGATATAGGCCGCATCACTGTCATCGGTCAGAAATTCAAAGCTGTAGCCAAGGTGCAATTTGCCTGGCTGGGTGTACTCGGCCATGGTCGCCAGCGAGTCTTCCGAGGAGATTTCACCCAGTGCCGCTGTGCCCGGATATTTGTCCAGTAAGGCGCGCAGATCGTCGATAAAGTCCAGGTTTTCCGGCTGCGTGTTGTTATACCAGTGGTACTGAAAGGCATAAGGGTTGTCATTGCTGAAGCCCCGGCCTGAACGCTCGGCTTCCGGCTTAGGCGGATTGTCTCTTAGCAGCTTGTCGTGGAAGCAGAAGTTGATGGCATCAAGGCGAAAGCCATCGACGCCGCGCTTAAGCCAGAATTCCACATTATCCAAAGCTGCCTGTTGCACCTCTGGGTTATGGAAGTTGAGATCCGGCTGACTGGTCAAAAAGTTGTGCAGATAGTACTGGCAACGTCTTGGCTCCCACTGCCAGGCGCAACCGCCGAAGATAGACAGCCAGTTGTTGGGCGGAGTACCGTCCGGACGGGGATCGGCCCAGACATACCAGTCGGCCTTGGGATTGTCGCGGCTTTCACGGCTTTGCAGAAACCAGGCGTGCTGATCTGAGGTATGGCTCAGTACCTGATCGATCATCACCTTGAGCCCCAGCTTGTGGGCTTTTTCCAGCAGGCGATCTAACTCATTCAGATTGCCGAACATGGGATCGACATCCCGATAATCGCTGATGTCATAGCCGAAGTCCGCCATCGGTGATTTGAAAAATGGCGAGATCCAAATGGCATCTACGCCCAGTTCGGCAATGTAATCCAGCTTGTCGATTATCCCGGGCAGATCCCCAATACCATCGGCATTGCTGTCTGCAAAGCTGCGGGGATAGATCTGATAGATGACAGCCCCACGCCACCATTCCATGTTGTTCATTAACACTCCTCAATCGCCCCGGCGAAAGTCAATGGGGCAGGTATCACTGTTCGGCCAGTTGGCCCTAAAAATAACGGTAATGGTTCCTGAGGCACTCGTCACTTTGCATACGTATGCATGCACACAATGGGATATGGATCATTGAATTTTGTTCATGTGTGATGTCTTATTGGCGGACTTTGAAAAATTGTCAGCAACCATGTTGCCCAACATCACTTATTTCAGTTAGCCAGTGGTGTCCGGTGCACAGTTGGGCGACTCTCTCTCGGGAGAAAAGTCCGGCATCAGAAATTGTTATGGATTTGACTTTTGGAAGAGTAAATACAAGGAGTTACCTGTTTTCGCAAGTCGGCTGCAGTTGGGGCAGGCAGGCGGAAATGCCTTTTTGCCCAGGGATGAATACGTATGCAGGAAATTGAGCTGGGTTTAACCGGACGGTAACAAATATCTGATGATGTCTGAGTGCATCCCTACACAATAAGGCACCAGACCTCATCCCCAACTAAAAGATAATTAAATCCAAGGGGGAAACATGTCACTGTTCAAGCCTAGTCTGGTGATGTTGGCATTGGCCGCGGCTGGAGTAACCAGCACAAGCATAGCGGTCGCCGCCGAGCAATCAGCAACAGACGAGCCGATAGAAGTGATTGAAGTCCGTGGTATCCGAAGTTCATTGGCAGCCGCTCAGGCCACAAAAATGGATAACAGTTCCATTGTTGAGTCCATTTCGGCCGAAGACATAGGTAAATTGCCCGATAACAGTATCGCCGAATCTCTGGCGCGTCTGCCGGGTGTGACCACCCAGCGACTCAATGGTCGCGCCAACGTGGTGTCAATTCGCGGTTTGGCACCTGACTTTACCACCGCCACGCTCAATGGCCGTGAGCAGGTCACCGTCAACGAAAACCGCGGTATTGAGTTTGACCAGTATCCGTCTGAGCTGATCAACTCAGCTGTGGTATACAAGACGCCGGATGCCAGTCTGATGGCCCAGGCCATTGGCGGAACTGTAGATCTGCAAACTGTGCGGCCACTGGCCTTCGGTGAGCAGGCCTTTGTGGTCAATGGTCGTTATGAAATGAACGACATGGATCAGCTCAACCCTGATGTCAGTAACAAGGGTTACCGCAGCAGTATCTCCTATATTGACCAATTCCTGGATGACACCCTGGGTATCGCTATCGGTTTGTCCTCCATGTCCAGCCCAAGCCAGAACGAGCGCTCCCATGCCTGGGGATATCCAGAGGCCAAAGAGCTCAATGGCAATCCACTGGTGCTTAATGGTTACAAGCCTTACGTTCAGTCCTCTGAGCTGAAGCGTGACGGCGTGATGGCAGTGGTTGAATTTGCCCCCAATGACAAATTCCATACTGTTTTCGATTTCTTCTACACAGATTTTGAAGATAACTACAGCCTGCGCGGCGCCGAAATGCCGCTGTACCAGTACGACGGTGATACCAAAACTTCCAACCTGGAAAATGCGGTCATTGAAGATGGCATGGTGACCTCCGGCACCTTCACTGATGTTAATCCGGTACTGCGTAACGACTACGAAGACAAAGAATCCGACCTGATCGCTTTGGGCTGGAACCTCAGCTATAACGTCAATGACAACCTGACCCTGGCTGCCGATCTGTCTTACTCTAAAGCAGATACCCACACCTTCTCGCTGGAAAGCTACTCTGGTATCGGCCGTGGCGGCTCCGGCACTGGCAGTGATATCCACTTTGAGATGACCGACTCCGGCGCGATTTTCGATACTGATGCGAACTACGCTGACCCTGCACTGGTGCAGCTGGGAAACCCCCAGAATTGGGGAATTCCTGAGGGCAAAGGGGTGCAGGATGGCTTTATCAATGATATTGACCTGAAAGATGAGCTGTCGGCTGTGCGTCTGACGGCCAATTACTATCTGGACTCAGGCATCATTGAAGAAGTCGAGTTCGGGGTTAACTACACCAATCGGGAAAAAAACAAGGTGTATGACTCCGCGTTTCTGCAATTGAAAAACAACGCACCTACAGCAGTACCTTCTGCATACCTGCTGCCTTCGGTGGATCTGGGCTTTATCGGCATTGGCAATATGCTGACCTATGATGCCCGCGCCTTGTATGAAAGCGGTATTTACAACGTCTTTGATGCCGCTCAGTTTGATCCATGGCGTAATACCAAGTCCTGGTCGGTAGAGGAAGAGGTAATTACTCCTTATGTGCAGGCCAACCTGTATACCGAAATCGGCGATATGCCGCTGAAGGGTAATGTGGGGTTGCAGGCGGTCTATACAGATCAGAGCTCTGATGGTTTTACCACTGTACGGGATGAGTCCGACGAAATCGTCCCTATCTCCGGCGGCACCGACTATTGGGAACTGCTGCCTAGTTTGAACCTGGGTCTGGAAGTGGCTGATGACCAGTATGTCCGTCTGGGCATTGCCCGTACGCTGGCCCGTGCCCGTATGGATCAGATGACTGCCAGCCGTGAGTTCTACTACAACCCGGAAAAAGTGGACTCTACCGATCTGGATGAATCTCCATGGAGCGGCAGTGGCGGCAACGTTGAGCTTAAGCCCTGGATGGCCTGGCAGTTCGACTTGAGCTATGAAAACTACTTCTCAGGCACCAGCTACTTCTCCGTGGCTGTGTTTTACAAGGATCTGGAAAACTACATCTTTAACCAGCAAACCATAGGTGACTTCAGCTGGATCACTGTTGATGGTGAACAACCTGCATTGACCGAGGGCTACGTCAGCATGTGGCAAAACGGTCAGGGCGGTTACATCTACGGCAGCGAAGTGACACTGGCACTGACCGGTGACTTGTTGCACGACTCTCTGTCCGGCTTCGGTATGTCGGTGAATTACTCCTACACCGACAGTGAGGTGCAGGAAACGCCTGACAGCGAGCCGATTGACCTGCCGGGTCTGTCCAGGGACGTGGTTAATGCCAGCCTGTACTATGAAGACTATGGCTTCCAGGCGCGGATCAGTGCCCGCTACCGCTCCGACTTTTTGGGTGAAGTCAGTGGGCTGAGTTTGGCACGCGATAAGCGCTATGTGGCCAGCGAGACCATAGTGGATGCCCAGATTGGTTACGACTTTGCCGAGTCAGGTATTAAGGGGCTGGAAGGGCTGTCCATTGTACTGCAGGGGCTGAATCTGACCGATGAGCCATTTATGACCTACGAAAATGGTGATGAGCGTCAGATCAAGGATTACCAGAGCTATGGCCGCACCTTCATGCTGGGTGCCAGCTATCGGCTTTAACGGTTAATCCAAACTCAACGCTGTCCGGCAGTGACCCTGCCGGACAGCGTGCCCGGGTGTTGCGTGATGAGTTCATTTGTCTGTCACTGCAGGAGGTTAAGCATATCAGTGACTTTATCACCCCGCACTATGCCCTCAACGCTCGGTTCTTAAGCGCAAGTGACGATCATCCTTTGTGGTGTGATTGTCGTACTAAGGCTCTGCCGGCATCCCTTGAGTACAAAATCGCTCTGTTTGCCGAGTGCTGCCAGGTGGTGCGTGGGCAGGATGAGCTGTTTGTTGAAGTGGCCTGGCTTGGTCTGTTACGGAGGACAATCTCATCCCACAGCAGCTTAGCGAATATTTGCACCATGTTGAGACCATTATTCAAGCCACTGTGTCTGCGCAGCCAGCCCATGACCAGTTTATTCAGACTTACTGCTTGCGGGAGACGGTAAAGTGAAGCGTTTTTGTTGTTTGCTGCTGGCTGGCAGCAGTGTTATGTCTGTTGTTCAGCCTGTGATTGCCGAGCCTCTGTTGCATGTGCCGTCTCCCGACTGGCGTGAGCAGATCATCTATTTCGCGTTAACCGATCGTTTTAACGATGGCGATCCTGCCAATAACGATCAGGGTACCGGTGAATATGATCCCAAAGATCACCGCAAGTTCAGCGGTGGCGATCTTAACGGCCTTAAGGCACAGCTGGATTATATGCAAAAGCTGGGAGCGACAGCTTTGTGGCTGACGCCGCCTGTTGCTAATCAATGGTGGTATCCAAAAGGTCAGTACGGTGGCTATCATGGCTACTGGGCTACCGACTTCAAGAGTATCGATCCTCACTTTGGTACGCTTGAAGACTACAAGGCCCTGTCAGATGGCCTGCACCGCCGTGGCATGTACCTTATTCAGGACATAGTGGTAAACCATACGGGCAACTTCTTTGGTTATGAAGGTGTGTATGACAGCGCTGATACCACCAAAAACTTCCAAGTGTTTGATGATAATCATCCGGGTAACCGCTTCCCCACTCAGGCGCCTTTTCATCTGGTAGACAGGCATAATCCGGTCGATGTCAAAGCGGATATTTACCACTGGACGCCGCCGATTACCGACTATAACGATCCAGCCCAGGAGTTTACCTATCAGCTGGCTAACCTGGCGGATCTCAACACCTCTAATCCGCAGGTGCGGGAAACTCTGAAAGATAGCTACAGATACTGGATTGAAACTGTGGGTGTGGATGCGTTCCGGGTCGATACTGCCAAATATGTGGAGCACGACTTCTGGAACGATTTTCTGCATGCGCCAAACGGCATTATGGCGGCTGCCAGAGGCACCGGCAGAAATGACTTTCTGGCCTTTGGTGAGATCTTCGATGGTTCCGCTCCCATGGAAAACAGCGGTGAGCACAAGCTGGTGAGTTTTTTGGGGACCGAAGACAAGCCTGAGCTGAACTCAGTGATCGGCTTTCCACTCTATTTCGAGCTGGAAAGGGTGCTGGCTGAGGGGGCGCCAACAGCACAATTGGCATATCGGCTTGAGCAGCAGATGGCGGTTTACCCCGATCCCTGGGTGATCCCAAACTTTGTCGATAACCACGACACCCGCAGATTCCTGTCATCCGGTTCTCTGCAGTCTTTCAGTCAGGCGATGGCGGTCATCTTCACAGTGCCGGGTATTCCCGTGATCTATCAGGGAGACGAGCAGGCGCTGACACAGACCCGTCAGGCTATGTTTGCCGGTGGTTATGGCTCGCAGCAGAGTCAGTTTGATACCAACTCTGCCATGTTCCGCTATGTACGGGATTTGGCGGCGCTGAGACTGAGTGACAAAGCCCTTACCCATGGCGATTTGACCATACTGGCCAGCTCCAGTCAGGGCGCTGGTGTGCTGGGTTTCGAGCGTAGCTATCAGACCCCATCGGCGCCTGCATCTCAGGTCGAAGAGCGTCAATCGCAGCGAACTCTGGTACTGATGAATACGGCCCAGAGCACTCAGTTGCTGGCCAATATGCCGCTGCAATCCGGTCACTGGCAGCTGGTGTTTGATGAAAATGGCGCCGTCTCATCTGCAATTGGCAAGCATTCGCTGAGCAGTGACGGTGAGCTGACCATGAGCCTACCGGCCAAAGCTATACGCGTTTATCGCTGGACAGGGGAATCAACGTCAGCTCAGGCAACAGCAAAGCCAGAGCTGACCCTGGAAACTCACATTCAGGGTAGAACACTGACAGAAGACACCCTGCTGCAGGGGCTTTTTACCAAGCCTGATACTCCGTTACTGCTGGTATTGAACGGTAATCTGGATGGCGCTGTTCTTTTGACTGTCTCTGCAGACGGCAAGTGGCAGTACCAACTGCCGATCAGAGCCTTCGGCAAATGGCCTCAGTCCATCAATCTCTATGCCCCTGAGCTGGGGCTTGCCGGAGAGACTGTCACCTTCACGACACAGGTAGATAACCCTGCATGGCAACTGGAGATGACAGACCCTGTTGGAGATGAAAAGTATCAGCGGCCACTGCATGTCAACAGCGGTGCTCAGCGTGATATCACTGCCGCCAGTGTGCGCAGTGGCGGCAGTGTATTGGAGCTGATCCTGACCATGGCGGAGATCAGTAACTCCTGGTTGCCGGCCCAGGGCTTCGACAACGTCAGTTTCGATATCTACTTCGATCTCTCCAGTCAGTTGCCTGATCCCAAAGGGACGAAAGCTCTGCCTGATCTTAAAGCCAGTATGCCTGAAGGACGCTGGCATCTGGGCCATACCCTGCATGGCTGGGGCAATACTCTGTTTATCCCGGGGGATGGCAACTCCGCTGGCATAAACACTAGGTTGCGCGTTGCACCCGCCCCTCAGATTTCAGTCGACAAAGCCGCTGGGACCCTGACCTTGAGATATCAGGGAGAAGGGTTGGGCCTGAAGCAGTGGGATGGCGTCAAAATCTATATTACCACCTGGGATCGCAGTGGTGAGGGAGATTTACGGTTGGTGACGCCTGAGGCGACCTCCTGGTCGTTCGGTGGTGGTAACAGCGACTCCTTTCTGATTATGGACAGTCTGTGGCTGGATACAGAGCTAAGGCCATAGCCGTAGTCAGCAACAAAAAACAAGCAATAAACACAAGTCATAATAAAAGAGTGAGATACCCTATGTCGTTTTTCCGCGTTTCACGGCTGTCTACCCTGGTGGCTGTTTCTATTGGTCTGGCTGGGTGCAGCCTGGCTCCGAGCCATGACAAGGGCGAAGCTACTGTCGCTGGTGAGCATCAGCACAATAAAGCTGTGGTGTACCAGATGTTCACCCGTCTGTTTGGTAACACCCAGACCGCTAATCTCCCCTGGGGAACCCTGGAGCAAAACGGCGTAGGCAAGTTCAATGATATCTCTGATGCGGCGCTGGAAGGCATTAAAGAACTGGGTGTCAGCCATGTGTGGTATACCGGCGTGCCCCATCATGCGCTGGTGGCTGATTACACGGCTTATGGGATCAGTAATGACGATCCTGATGTCATCAAAGGTCGTGCCGGTTCACCCTACGCAGTAAAAGATTACTACAGTGTGAACCCGGATCTGGCGGTGGATCCGGCCAAACGTATGGAGGAGTTCAAGTCGCTGGTGGATCGCAGCCATGAACATGGTTTGAAGGTGCTGATCGATATCGTGCCTAACCATGTGGCCCGTAACTATGAGTCACTGGGCAAGCCAGAGGGCGTTAAGGACTTCGGCGCTGCTGACAACACCAATGTGGAGTATGCCCGAGACAACAATTTTTACTATGCCGTGGGCGAAGCCTTCAAAGTGCCACAGTGGCTGGATGGTTATCTGCCACTGGGTGGCGAGCCTCACCCTCAGGCTGACGGCGAGTTTGTCGAGAACCCTGCCAAGTGGACAGGCAATGGCGCCCGCTCCTCCCAGCCTCACTTCCACGACTGGTATGAAACCGTTAAGGTGAACTATGGCGTGCGCCCTGACGGCAGCCATGATTTCCCTCAGCTGCCTGCCGAATATGCCAATCTGGATGTGGCTGCTCACTATGAGTTCTGGCAGGGCAAGGATGTACCGGATTCCTGGGAGAAGTTCCGGGATATCGCCCTGTTCTGGACACAATTCGGCATCGACGGCTTCCGCTATGACATGGCGGAAATGGTGCCGGTGGCGTTCTGGAGCTATCTCAACAGCCATGTCAAGCACGCCAACCCGGATGCCTTCCTGCTGGCCGAGGTGTATCAGCCACACCTGTACCGTGACTATCTGCATATGGGCAAGATGGATTACCTGTACGACAAGGTGGATCTGTACGACAGCCTGAAAGCCATTATTCAGGGCCGTGAAAGCACAGATGCCATCGCCTCCATTCAGGCCGCCAAGGCAGATATTGAACATAATATGCTGCACTTCCTTGAAAACCACGACGAGCAGCGGATCGCCAGCCCGGACTTTGCCGGTGAAGCGATCAATGCCCTGCCTGCGATGGTGATCTCCGCCACCCTGAGCACATCGCCAACCATGCTCTACTTCGGTCAGGAGGTAGGGGAGCGCGGTGAAGGGGATGCCGGTTTCGGTAAGGCTACCCGCACCACCATATTTGACTACTGGGGCGTACCTGCACACCAGCGCTGGATGAACGACGGCAAGTTCGATGGCGGCTCACTGACTGAACAGGAGCGCCAGCTGCGTGACTATTATGTGCGTCTGATGCAGTTTGTGAAATCCAGCCCGGCGCTGATGGGCCATTATGCCGAGGTCCACTCTGCCAACAAAAACAACCTGGGCTATAACGGTAGTACCTTTGCTTTCCTGCGCTTCAGTGATGAACAAAAGCTGATTATCGCCAGTAATTTCGCCCAGACGGCGGGTACTGAATTTGAACTCAAACTGCCTGCTGAGCAGATCTCTGCCATGGCGCTCAAAGATGGCAACTATGAGTTGGTGGACAGACTCAATGGTGATGAGCTGACCCTGAATGTCGTCAATGGTGAGGGCAAGCTAGCCATGGCACTGGCACCACTGCAGTCCCGCATTCTTGAGCTGAAGCGCTGATAGTTAATTGAACAAGAATCAGCAGAACAAAAACCGAGTAAACAGAATAACGAGATACCCATGAAGAACTTACTTTGGATCCTGATGGCCGGCCTTAGCTTAAGCCCGGTCGCTCAGGCCGCCATGCTGAAAAGCCACCACTTCGATGGCAATAACCTAGTGCTTACCACAGATGAAGGTCTGGTCACCCTGTCTGGTTATGGCGAAGGCGCTCTGGCCGTTCACTATGCCAATGAAGGTGTGAAACAGCTGCCATCTTTTGCACTGGATGAAACCGCGGCTCTGGTGCGCGGTTCCCTGCTAAAGCAGGATGGCAAGTTGATGTATCGCCTGCCAGAGCTGACAGTGGCTATTCAGTCCTCACCGCTGAAGCTGAGTTTTTTTCACGAAGGTGAGCAGATCCTGGCCGAGGAAAGTGGCCTGTTTGTGCAAGACAATATCCGCGGCTTCCGTTTTGAACTGGAAGCGGATGAGAAGCTGATTGGCGGCGGTCAGCGGGTGCTGGGTATGGACAGGCGGGGCCACAGACTGCCGCTGTACAATAAGGCATCTTACGGCTACACCACCCATGCCGAGCAGATGTACTATGGCCTGCCTGCGGTTATGTCATCCAACAAATATGCACTAGTGTTCGATAACTCAGCCACTGGCTGGATGGATCTGGGTAAAACCCAGTCCGATGTGCTGCAGTTTGAAGCCCAGGGCGGCCGCACTGCCTATCTGGTGGCTGCGGGCAGCAATTACCCACAAGTGATTGAAAACCTGACCGCCGCCACCGGGCGTCAGCCACTGCCGCCACGCTGGGCACTGGGTAACTTCGCCTCCCGGTTTGGCTATCACACCGAGCAGGAAGCCCGTGACACGGTAGATACCTTCGCTAAAGAGGATTATCCGTTGGACGCCATCGTACTGGACCTTTACTGGTTTGGTAAGGATGTGCAGGGGCATATGGGCAATCTGGACTGGGACCGTGAAGCCTGGCCAACACCTGAGAAGATGATTGCCGATTTCAGTGACAAAGGGGTGAGCACTATTTTGATCACTGAGCCTTTTGTGCTGACCAGCTCCAAACGCTGGGATGAAGCGGTAAAGGCCGGGGCGCTGGCCGAGAACTTCGCCGCAGAGCCCAAGATCTTCGACTTCTACTTTGGCAATACCGGCCTGATTGATGTGTTCTCGCCAAAGGGGCAGCAGTGGTTTTGGGGCATCTATGAAACCCTGATGAAGCAGGGTGTTGGTGGCTGGTGGGGCGATCTGGGCGAGCCGGAAGTTCATCCCCATGACACAGTGCACGCCGTGGGCAGCGCCGATGAAATCCACAACGCCTACGGCCACGAGTGGGCGCGTTTGCTGTACGAAGGCCTGACTCAGGCGCAGCCTGACAAGCGCCCGATGATCATGATGCGCTCCGGTTTTGTGGGTTCACAACGCTTCGGTATGATCCCCTGGACCGGCGATGTCAGTCGCAGCTGGGGTGGACTCAAGCCACAGGTTGAGCTGTCGCTGCAGATGGGCCTGCTGGGCCTGGGCTACACCCACTCGGATCTGGGCGGTTTTGCCGGTGGCGAGCAGTTTGATGCCGAAATGTACACCCGCTGGATGCAGTACGGCGTGTTCCAGCCGGTATATCGTCCTCACGCTCAGGAGAATATCGCCCCCGAGCCGGTATTCCACGACCAGCATACCCGCGACATTCTGCGCCAGTATGTGAAGCTGCGTTACCGCCTGCTGCCCTACAACTACACTCTGGCTTATCAGAACAGCCTGACCGGCATGCCGCTGATGCGCCCCTTGATGTTTGAAAACGAGGCCGATATCAGCCTGTTCGAGCAAAAGGATGCCTACCTCTGGGGCGATGCCTTGCTGGTGGCGCCGGTAACCGAACCCGGTGTTAAGTCTGTGGCTGTACAGCTGCCCAAAGGCGTATGGTTCGATTATTTTACCGGCAAGCGGTATGAAGGCGGGCGGCGCGTGGATGTGCCCGTGACGCTGCAAACTATCCCGGTGCTGGTGCGGGCAGGCAGCTTTATCCCTATGGCGATTGAACCACAAAAAGCCGATGGTGAGCTGGCTTCCAGCCGTGATTACCGTACCGACAAGCTGCAGCTGGATTTCTATTTCGACCCTGAAGTAAGCCAGAGCAAGGGCGAGATGTTCGATGATGATGGCATCACGGCGGACAACTTGCAGAGCGGCAACTTCGAGATCATCAGCTTTAACTCCAGTCTCAAAGGCGATGAGCTGTCGCTGAACCTCCAGAGTCGTGGCAAACCGCAATATGCCGATGGCCGAGCCATCCAGCTCAGAGTGTTGCAGCTGGCGGACAAACCTGTCTCTGTGGCGCTCAATGGTCAGTCTGTGCCCTGGCAGTGGCAGGACGGCGTGCTGACGGTGAACACCTCTCTGCAGGGCGTTGATGCGGTACAGAGATTGACAATCAAAATATAACTCATTGAGAAGGCGTGTTCTGAGCAGTCATGTCGGCTGTTCAGGAAGTCGTCAGTTGAGTTGGTAATGGGCGGCAGCGCCCGCCAGCAGTTGATGAATACGTATGCAAACGGGTGCCCCGCCTGCAGTTGGCTGGTTACCATAATCTTACTGATGCCGATAACAATAATGAATGAGAGGACAGGGCATGGTGAATGAGAAACCCAATCTGAGTTTCTGGCAGATATGGAATATGTGTTTTGGCTTTTTGGGGATCCAGTTCGGATTTGCATTGCAGAATGCCAACGTCAGCCGGATTTTCCAGACGCTGGGCGCTGACATGGACACCATCCCCTTGCTGTGGATTGCAGGTCCGGTTACAGGACTGTTAGTCCAGCCCATCGTCGGTCACCTGAGCGATAATACCTGGGGGCGACTTGGTCGACGCCGTCCATACTTCTTAATCGGTGCTATCTTCACCTCCCTGTCTTTGCTGGTGCTGCCCAATGCCGGAGTGCTGTGGATTGCGGCCGGTATGCTGTGGATCCTGGATGCCTCCATCAATATCTCCATGGAGCCTTTCCGCGCCTTTGTGGGCGACAATCTGCCCAAGGGTCAGCAGCCCAAAGGCTATGCTATGCAGAGCTTCTTTATCGGCATAGGGGCTGTGGTGGCGTCCATGTTGCCGTGGATTTTGAGTCACTATGGCGTCAGCAATACCGCGCCTGAAGGGCAGATCCCGGATACAGTGAAATACGCCTTTTACATGGGCTCTGTGGTGCTGTTTATGGCGGTGGGCTGGACTGTGGTCAGCTCCAAAGAGTACAGCCCACAGGAACTGGCGGCTTTTGGCGGGCAGGAGAACGAGACCGGTGCCAACAGCCCGAAACGTGACAGTGTGGAGTGGTTTCGTTCCGGTTTGTGGTTTCTGCTGCCGGCCGCTGTCGGTACCGGGCTTATCTGGCTATTTGGCTGGGACAAGCAGCTGTATATTCTTTCCATCGGCCTGATGATGTTTGCCTTGGCCCAGTGGCTGATGGGCGCTCGTCGTCAGGCGCAAAAATCCCAATCTGGCTTCGATACCGTAATGGATGACCTGTTTGCCATGCCTGGCATCATGCGCCAGCTGGCCTGGGTGCAGTTTTTCTCCTGGTTCGCCCTGTTCGCCATGTGGATTTATACTACGGCAGCTGTGACTTCACATCACTATGGCACGGCGGATTCCACCTCTGAACTGTTTAACGATGGAGCCAACTGGGTGGGTGTGCTGTTTGCTGCCTATAACGGCTTCTCGGCGCTGGCAGCCATTATCATCCCGGTGATGGTTCGCTTCTGGGGCCTGAGACTGGCCCATGGAGTAAATCTGCTGTTGGGTGCTTTGGGTCTGCTGTCTTTCCTGTGGATCAACGACCCTCAATGGCTGCTGTTGTCCATGGTGGGCGTAGGCTTTGCCTGGGCGTCGATCCTATCGCTGCCTTACGCGATGCTGGCCGGCTGTCTGCCGACAGGCAAAATGGGCGTCTACATGGGGATCTTCAACTTCTTTATCGTAATCCCTCAGCTGCTGGCTGCCAGTATTCTGGGCTTGCTGCTGCGCTACGGGTTTGATTCTAACCCGCTGTACGCCTTGGTGATTGGTGCCGTCTCTTTCGCCCTTGCGGCCATCATGGTTGTTCGGGTGAAGCTACAAACCGGTCGTCCGGTAGCGCTTTCCAGCGAAGGTGTCTATGGCTAAGTCGCTGTATTTGAGTGCGCTTATTGCGACCGCTTTGGCAGGCAATGCCTTGGCGACGCCACCTGAGCTGGTGGGCACTCAAGCGCCCTTCGCCGCCAATGCGGTGTACTTTGTGGTAACTGACAGATTTGTCGATGGCGATCCGTCAAATAATTTTGAGCAGGACTCAGGCTGGCAGCTCCCCATCTCCCTAGAGGGCAATCAGGCCAATGTGGGTTATATGGGCGGCGACTTCAAAGGCATTCTGGATAACGCCGACTATATCCAAGAGATGGGTTTTTCCGCCATTTGGATGACACCCATAGTGGAAAACCCGGCCGAGGCATTTACCGGCGGCGATGAGATCAAGCCCCATGGTTTTGCCATGGACAGGGGCAAGGCGGGGTATCACGGTTACTGGGGCAGCAATTTTTACAAACTGGATAAGCATCTGCCATCGGCCGGGCTGGATTTTGCCCAACTGAATAAGCTGCTGGCCGACAAAGGGCTGAGCACAGTGCTGGATGTGGTATTCAATCACGGCTCACCCGCCTACAGTATGTCGGACGAGCAGTACCGCACCAGCCTGTTTGGCAAGCTCTACGATGAGGGCGGTAAGCTGGTGGCGGATCATGGCAATCTGCCACCGGAGCAACTGGATACCGACAAGCCGCTGCAATCCTGGTTCAATTCCAAGCGGGATCTGGCTCAGTTGGCGGATATGAACACAGCCAAGCCAGAGGTGATGGATTACTTCGTTAATGCCTACCTCAAGTGGCTTGGTCAGGGCGCCGGAGCCATGCGGATTGATACCGTCAAGCATGTGCCTGGTGAGCACTGGGGTGAGCTCAGTCGCCGTATCCGTGCCGAGTATCCCGGCATGTTTATGTTTGGTGAGGTTTATTCTTTCGACCCCAATGAGATAGGTCAGTACACCTTTGCTGACAAAGGCGGCATGAGCGTGCTGGACTTCCCCATGAAGGCCGCCATGGACGAGGTGTTTGCCAAAGGGGCCGACTACAGCAAGCTGCAGCCAACATTGTTTCTGGACCCTGAAAATAACCCTTACGCCAACCCTTATGAGCTGCTGACCTTCTATGACAACCATGATATGCCCCGGATGGATGCTACAGATGCGGGTTTTATCAACGCCCACAACTGGCTGTTTACCGCCCGTGGCATACCCGTGATCTACTATGGCTCTGAGATGGGCTTTGAGCGGGGAAAAGCTGAGCATATGGGTAACCGTAACTACTTTGGCCAGGATAATGTCGCCAAAGCCGTTAAACACCCCATTCGTCAGGCGCTGCTCCCCATTGCCAACCTGCGCGCACAGCTGCCAAGTCTGCAGCGGGGTTTGCAACTGGATCTGGCTTACGGAAAAGACACAGCTGCCTTTTACCGGGTAGTGCAGAATTCAGCGGGCTATGAGCTGGCGCTGGTGCTGCTCAACAAGGATGACCAAGCCCGGACGCTGGAGCTGTCATTCCCTGTGCTGGCAGGCGAGTGGCATGAGCCTTTGACTGACGGCACAGCGACCCTGGGCAATGACGCTGAACTTAAGGTTCTCGCCCATGGGGTCAGAGTGCTGGTGCGCCGGGGTAAGCAGTTGCCTGAGCAGATCAGTAGCAAACTGGCTGAGTTAAGCTTCCAGTGAACGGCTTGCCGGGTTAGGCCTTACCCGGCTGGGCACCGCAACTGCTGCGAACTATAAGCTCAGTGGCTATGGTGGTGGTCTGTACCTTTTCATCGTGGATACGGCTGATAAGCTTGTCGACCAGCATCTCACCGGCCAGTTTGGTATTTTGCCGCACTGTGGTTAATGCCGGGCTGGTAAAGCGCGCCAAGGGCAGGTCATCAAAGCCGACAATGGCGACATCCTTGCCCGGTATCAGGCCGCGTTCGGTCAGCGCCTGCATGGTGCCGATGGCAATAAGATCGCTGGCGGCAAAGATAGCACTGACCTGACCGGCAGACTGGCTATCCAGCAGGAAGCAGGCGGCCTGATAGCCGGACTCCTCCGTGGTGATGGCGTCTATCTGCAGTCCCGGCTCGAGTGGAATTCCGGCGCTTAGCAATGAGGCGGCATGGCCCTGATAGCGGGCAAAGAGTTCAGGATAGTGATTGGAGGCGTCACCGATAAAGGCGATGCGTCTGTGGCCGAGTTTAATCAGATGGTCGGTTGCTAACCGTCCTCCCTGTCGATTATCACTGTTGACGCAAAGTGTGCCTGAGTTCGCACCCCAGCGCACATAGCGGGTGCCCTGGGCATCCAGTTGCTGTAACTTGGGGCGATAATTTAAATCGTCACCATAACCCAGCAGAATAATGCCATCGGCCTTGTGACTGTCCTCATAATCGGCATGCCAGTCGTCAGATAGTTGCTGGAAAGACACCAGCAGGTCATAGCCTTTGATAGCACAGGCGCGGGTGATGGAGCCCAGCATGGACAGGAAGAAAGGGTTGATTAAGCTGTCGTCCGAAGTTGGGTCTTCAAACAGTAACAGTGCCAGGGTGCTACTTTGCTGGGTACGCAGGCTGCTGGCATGTTTGTCGACTTTATAGTTGAGCTCCTTGGCGATTTGCTGAATGCGGGCGACGGTTTCCGGCTTCACCAGTGGGCTGTTGCGCAGGGCCCGGGAGACGGTGGACTGAGAAACACCGGCCAGATAGGCGATATCAATGGAGGTGGCTTTACCTTTGGTAATCACTGTTATATGTTCCGCTGTAATTATCCGGAAGTTGGCCACAAAGTGCCGTCTTCCTGTATGCCCTGATAGGGGCAGGGTCTGATTGGCTGATGGGCATTGCTATCTGAAAGGAAAGCGTTTTGTTCCTACCCCTGATTGTGTGATACTGCCGGGCGAACAGTACCGACAGGTTGAGCACTCAGAGATACGATCTGGCAATGCAAGCGGCTTTATACCGACAATATTAGGGTTAGCGAACCCTACTGACAATTAGGCATTTCTCCGACAGGAATATCAAGAAAATATGAAGCAGAAGCAATTTATTTTGGTCGCAGACGTAGGAGGCACCAACGGGCGGTTCGCCGTTGCCGGTCGTCATGGCAATGACATTGTCCTGAGTCATCAGGCAACCTTACCCAGTAGTGGCGCCGACTCGCTGCTGACCCTGATCCGGGAATACCTCGGTCGGTTGCCGCTGGAGCTGAGCCTGAGCGGCGCCTGCCTCGCGGTGGCGGGGCCGGTCAATGAACAGCGGGCCAGACTGACCAACCTTGGCTGGGAAGTGGTGATTGCCGAGATGCAGGCTGAACTTGAGTTACCCAAGTTGTTGCTGCTCAATGATTTTGCTGCCTACGCCAATAGCATACCGCTGTTGGCCGAAGCTGATATTCAGCAGATCAAGCCCGGGGTAGCTCAGGCTTCTGCACCGGTACTGGTGCTGGGACCGGGAACCGGTTTTGGTATCTCATCACTGCAGCCGCAGGGCAACAGCTATAAACCTGTTGCCTGTGAAGGTGGCCACATGGCGCTGGCGGCCTGCAACGAGCTTCAGGAAGCGATAGTGCGGGAGCTGCGTAGCGTACATGGATTTGTCAGTGTCGAAACCATTCTCTGCGGCCCCGGGCTGGTGAACCTTTATCGTGCCCTGACTGCAGTGAAGGATGAACCGCCTGCATTTGACCATGCTGCTGACATCTGCAGCGCCGCGCTGAATGGCACAGATGCATTGGCGGTGGAAACGCTGTCACTCTTCTGTCGCTGGTTGGGACAGACAGTGGGCGATATGGTGTTTGCTCATGGCGCGCTGGGTGGTGTGGTACTGGGCGGTGGCATTCTGCCCCGCATGCTGGACTTCCTCAAAGCATCTGAGTTTGTCGCCGGTATGCAGGAAAAGGGGCGGATGTCGGCTTATTTAAAAGATGTTCCTGTGTCCCTTGCCATGAAAAGCGACACCGCCTTGACTGGTGCCGCCGCCTGGTGGTGTCACAACGCCTGATATTGAATAGCATCAGGCCGGGGATTTGCCTGGCCTGTTTGTTTCTGTCTGCTTTATCGCTTACTGAGCACTAAGGAAGGTGCAAGCAAGTCCTCGCACCGCTCTGGCCTACGGCAAATTCAAGTTCAAGGTATTCAGCTGCAGCAAGGCGGGTTGTCTTTCAAAGCGCAATACCACAGCATTCGTGTTTCCCAAAAGCCCCGAAGGGCGAGCAATACCGTTCAGTTAAGGCGAATATAAAAAGAGCTCTGCTAAAGCAGGGCTGTTTTTGTTTTTGAAAAGCAGTTCACCACGAAGCGCTC
>JAJNAU010000060.1 GCA_021462625.1 Shewanella sp. | reverse complement strand
CTTGATTCGATGCCATTGGTCATCACGAATAATTGTACGAAGCATAGCGAACCTAAAAACCAAAACTCTACCTCAAACATACGAGCGGGCGATTAATTGAGAACGCTCGCTAGAGGGGAAGCAGAGTCCATAAAGAGCGTCCGCCTTCATTAGGGAAGGTGCGAACAAGTCCTCGCACCGCTCTGGCTTATGAGCAGAAGCGAGTTCGAGGTATTCAAATAAAGGAAGGCTGGTTGCCTTTCAAAGCTGAATACCAAAGCAATCGTATTTGCTCGAAAGCCCCGTAGGGCGAGGCTGACAGCCCTATTTGCTTTGTTGTAGTTCTCGCTAAGGACTCAGGCCATTAACTTCAAACTGCGCCGCGCATCTAGAGGCTGTCAGCACTCGCAGAGCACGCACGGGACTTATTCGCACCTTCCTTAGGTGACACATCCCCTAGAGGGTGCCTGCATCTATCTGAGTCTAATCGTCAGAAAATGGCTTACTACGTCAACAGGCCCTAATAAGGAGGATGCCAAAAGTTCGTCTGCCGCTCTTTATTCATAGTGGCGCTTGCAAACTCAGTAAACGACTTAATCAATATCTTGCAGGATATTGGTGTATTGAGGGGGACAAAAGGACGGCGATGTTGATAACCCTGGGGGTTTGACGTACACTCCTTCGCCTGCAACCGGAAATGTAGAACTCCGTACTGTTCTGTCGCCGGGGCATTTTTTTATTTTTTATCACCAAGTGGCCCTGCGTATGGGTCACCACTGGAACAAGGATTTTACATGCCTGTTATTACTCTTCCTGACGGCAGCAAACGCGAGTTTGACCGTCCCGTTTCTACCCTAGATGTTGCTGCCGATATCGGTCCGGGCCTCGCCAAAGCCTGTATTGCCGGTCGTGTGAATGGTGAGCTGAAGGACGCCTGCGATCTGATTGAGCAGGACGCAGGGCTTTCAATTATCACAGCCAAAGATGCTGAAGGGTTGGAAATTCTGCGCCATTCCTGTGCTCACTTGCTCGGACATGCCATCAAGCAACTGTGGCCTGAAACCAAAATGGCCATTGGTCCGGTAATCGACAACGGTTTCTACTATGACGTCGATCTGGATCACAAGCTGACTCAGGAAGACCTGGACAAGCTAGAACAGCGCATGCTGGAACTGGCCAAAACCCACTACGATGTGGTTAAGCGAGTGGTCAGCTGGCAGGAAGCCCGTGACGCCTTTGCGGCGCGAGGTGAAAGCTACAAGATGGAAATTCTGGATGTGAATATTGCCCGTGACGAAACGCCGGCGCTGTATCACCATGAAGAGTACACCGACATGTGTCGTGGCCCGCATGTACCGAACATGCGTTTTTGCGAACACTTCAAACTGATGAATGTTGCCGGTGCATACTGGCGCGGTAACTCAGACAATAAGATGCTGCAGCGTATCTATGGTACTGCCTGGGGCGACAAGAAAGCGCTGAAAACGCACCTGGTTCGTCTGCAAGAAGCTGCCAAGCGTGACCATCGCAAGATTGGTAAACAGCTGGATCTGTATCATATGCAGGAAGAAGCGCCCGGTATGGTGTTCTGGCACAATAATGGCTGGAGCCTGTTCCTGGAGCTTGAGCGTTTCGTGCGCCAAAAGCTGGGTAACTATGATTACCAGGAAGTGAAAGGCCCGCTGATGATGGACCGCGTACTGTGGGAGCGCTCTGGTCACTGGGACAAGTACTCAGAAGCCATGTTCACGACCAGCAGTGAAAACCGCGAATACGCCATCAAGCCGATGAACTGCCCAGGTCACGTACAGATCTTCAATCAGGGGTTGAAGTCTTACCGCGATCTGCCATTGCGTATGGCTGAGTTCGGTTGTTGCCACCGTAACGAGCCATCCGGCTCTCTGCACGGTCTGATGCGGGTGCGTGGCTTTACCCAGGATGATGCTCACATCTTCTGTACTGAAGAGCAGGTTCAACAGGAAGTCATCAGTTGCATCAAGATGGTGTATGAAACCTATGCGACGTTCGGCTTCAACCATATCGTGGTGAAGCTGTCTACCCGTCCTGAAAAGCGTATCGGTGATGACGCGATGTGGGATCGCGCTGAAGAAGCGCTGAAAGAAGCGCTGCGCAGTAATGGTATTGAATTTGAGATCATGCCTGGTGAAGGGGCCTTCTACGGACCTAAAATCGAGTTCACTTTGCACGATTGTCTTGACCGCGCCTGGCAATGTGGTACCGTGCAGCTTGATTATGCGCTGCCCGGACGTCTCGGAGCGACTTATGTTGCCGAAGATAACAGCCGTCAGACCCCGGTAATGATCCACCGAGCGATCTTGGGTTCACTTGAGCGCTTCCTGGGCATTCTTATCGAAGATTACGCAGGCAAATTCCCTGTATGGCTGGCACCTATACAGGCTGTTGTCATGAATATCACTGATAAACAGGCTGAATATGTTGAAGAGGTCGTCAAAATATTCAAGGAACAAGGTATTCGTGCATCTTCGGACTTGAGGAACGAGAAAATTGGCTTTAAAATACGCGAGCATACTTTGAAGCGGGTGCCTTTCCTGTTGGTCGTAGGTGATCAGGAAATGGAAAACCGCGAAGTAGCGGTGCGAACCCGAGATGGTGTAGACCTAGGCAAATTCAAAATTGAAGCATTTGCTAACATGGTCAAGAAACAAATTTCGCTCCGTAGTCTTAATCTGTTGGAGGAATAGGTCATAAAGATCAAGAAAGCAGGGCGTCAGGCTGCCCCTAACCGTATCAACCAAGAAATTACTGGTGTCTCAGAGGTACGTTTAAACGGCGTTGACGGCGAGCAAATCGGTATTGTTGGCATTCGTCAAGCCCAGGAACTGGCTGATGAAGCCGGCTTGGATTTGGTTGAAATCAGCCCGAATGCAGAACCGCCAGTCTGTCGCATAATGGACTACGGAAAGTATCTGTTCGATAAGGCGAAAGCCGCTAAGGAACAGAAGAAAAAGCAAAAGCAGGTTCAGGTTAAGGAAGTGAAATTCCGTCCTGGAACTGACGAAAACGACTATCAGGTAAAACTACGCAACCTGATACGTTTTCTGGAAGACGGAGACAAAGCGAAAGTTACGCTGCGTTTCCGTGGCCGCGAGATGGCTCACCAGAACTTGGGGATGGATCTTCTGAACCGTATCAAAGGTGACCTTAACGAGCTGGCAGTTGTTGAATCCTTCCCCAAAATGGAAGGTCGCCAGGCTGTTATGGTTCTCGCGCCGAAAAAGAAATAGTAGGGCAACCTTCAAAGTAAAAGGGGGGGTTGATTTCGGTCAGCCCCCCTTTTCGCCTTACGTTTTATTAATCATCCCAATGCGGAGTTTTAGAAATGCCTAAAATGAAAACAGACCGCGGTATTGCGAAGCGCTTTAAGAAAACCGCTAACGGTTTCAAGCGCAAGCAAGCTAACCTGCGTCACATCCTGACCAAGAAGAGCACTAAGCGCAAGCGTCACCTGCGTGCCAAGTGTTTAGTTGCCAAAGCAGACGTGCCAGCAATTGCACGCCAGCTGCCATACGCTTAATTTGAGGAGATAGAAAGATGCCAAGAGTTAAGCGTGGTGTAACCGCTCGTGCTCGTCACAAAAAAGTCCTGAAGCTTGCTAAAGGTTATTATGGCGCGCGTAGCCGTACTTTCCGTGTTGCAGTTCAAGCTGTAACCAAAGCTGGCCAGTATGCTTACCGTGACCGTCGTCAGAAGAAACGTCAATTCCGTCAACTGTGGATTGCTCGTATCAATGCGGCTTCTCGTCAGAATGGTCTGTCTTACAGCCGTTTCATCAACGGTCTGAAGAAGGCGTCAATCGAAATCGACCGTAAGATTTTGGCTGACATCGCTGTATTCGACAAAGTCGTTTTCGCGACTCTGGTTGAAAAGGCAAAAGAAGCGCTGACTAAGTAATTAGTCTTTGATTCTGTTAAGAAGGGACCATTTGGTCCCTTTTTTCGTTTTCCTGCTTAGTCAACCTCAGTTCGGGATAACAGAACGCCTTTCTAGTGGCTGTTTTTGCAGCTAACTGCGTTGAATTTGCTTGCAATAGCCCCGCTATTGACGCGCAAATTCACCTTGCGATCAACGAAAACCTCCGGCTGACAAGAGAGTTAACTACAGAGTTTCGTTAAATCAATAAATTACGCTGTTTCTTATCCAGAGTTTAGGTTCGTTACAATCCTGTTGCCAATGGATCTTTGACGGGCTGCAGATATTGCGCCGTCGGCAGCCTTGCAGCTGAAGACTTGCCTACTACTTGTTAATTGCAGTTCCGAATTCAGGATGTAAAAAAGCAGCCCGAGAGCCGCTTTTCTGCTGTTAGCGGAGTCTTATTTCTGGGCGTCCAGGAAGCGTTCTGCATCCAAAGCGGCCATACAGCCGGTTCCTGCAGAGGTAATGGCCTGACGGTAGATATGATCCATCACATCGCCGGCCGCGAAAATGCCTTCAATACTGGTTTGAGTGGCGTTGCCTTCCAGACCGCTCTGCACTTTCAGATAGCCGTTATTCATCTCCAGTTGACCTTCAAAAATCGCCGTGTTGGGGCTGTGACCAATGGCTACGAATACACCGGCAACTTGCACCTCTTCAATGCTGTCGTCTTTGGTGGAGCGAATTTTGATGCCGGTGACGCCCATCTGATCGCCAACCACTTTTTCTAGGGTACGATCCAGGTGCAGTACGACATTACCGTTTTGTGCTTTCTCCAGCAGACGGTCTGCCAGGATTTTCTCCGAACGGAAACTGTCGCGGCGATGGATGACATGCACTTCTGCGGCAATATTGCTCAGGTACAGTGCTTCTTCAACCGCGGTGTTACCTCCACCGATAACGGCAACTTTTTGATTACGATAGAAGAAACCATCACAGGTGGCACAGGCGGAAACGCCACGGCCTTTAAACTCTTCTTCGGAAGGCAGGCCCAGGTATTTGGCTGAAGCTCCGGTCGCAATGATCAACGCATCACTGGTATATTCGCCACTGTCACCAAACAGTCGGAATGGACGCTGGCTGAAATCAACCTTGTTGATGTGATCAAATAGAATTTCAGTATTGAATTTTTCTGCGTGCTTTTGCATACGCTCCATCAACACAGGACCGGTCAGATCATCTGCATCTCCGGGCCAGTTCTCAACTTCTGTGGTCGTAGTTAACTGGCCACCCTGTTGTATACCGGTAATCATCACCGGTTCCAGGTTGGCACGCGCTGCATAAACCGCGGCTGTGTATCCTGCCGGGCCTGAACCTAAAATCAAAAGCTTGCAATGTCTGGCTTGGCTCATCTCTTTCTCCGTGCCTTGATAAATTGGCCCGATTGTAGGGAATTTGGCAAGCGGGGTAAAGCATCATAACCGATTGCCATAATCGAAAAAGGGAGCCGCAACTCCCCTATACAGTTCCCTGATTTTACAACAGATTTGTAGGATCAACGTAAGCCATCTTATGGGCTTCAGCGACCTCTTTACAGGTGATCTTGCCGTGCATCATGTTCAGGCCGTTAAGCAGGTGATTATCGGCCAGCAGTGCTTCTTTATAACCTTTGTCTGCGAGCGTGATGATGTAGGGCAGAGTGACGTTGTTCAGGGCGAATGTCGAAGTGCGGGCAACTGCGCCGGGCATATTGGCAACGCAGTAATGCACTACATTATCAACAATATAAGTTGGTTCCTCATGGGTAGTGGCTTTAGATGTTTCGACGCAACCGCCCTGATCGATTGCCACATCAACGATAGCACTGCCGGGCTTCATGCGGGAAATCATATCGCGGGTTACCAGCTTGGGGGCCGCAGCGCCAGGGATTAGCACGCCCCCGATAACCAGGTCGGCGTCCAGCACGTGACGTTCAATGGCATCGGCAGTGGAGTAAACTGCCTTAACACTTGAACCAAACTGAAGGTTCAGACGACGCAATGCATCAATACTGCGATCCAGCACCACCACATCGGCCCCCATGCCAACTGCCATTTGTGCTGCATTGCTACCCACCATACCGCCGCCAATAATCACCACTTTGGCAGGTTCAACCCCAGGAACGCCACCGAGTAACATGCCGCAGCCACCCTTGGATTTCTCCAGTGCCATGGCGCCAGCTTGAATGGACATACGACCGGCTACTTCGGACATGGGCGCCAATAACGGCAGACCACCACGGGCATCGGTAACAGTTTCATAAGCAATACAAACAGCGCCGCTGCTGATAAGATCTTTGGTTTGAGGTAGGTCCGGTGCCAGATGAAGGTAGGTAAACAGAATTTGATCCTGCTTGAGCATGGCACGCTCAATAGCTAGAGGCTCTTTAACTTTTACGATCATTTGCGCCGTATTGAAGATATCGGCTGCGGTGTCAAGAATTTCTGCACCTGCATCGAGGTAATCCTGATCAGTCAATCCAATTCCTATTCCGGCCTGGGTTTCCACCAAAACGGTATGACCTCTTAACGTGAGTTCGCGTACACTGCCTGGCACCATGCCAACACGGTATTCGTGGTTCTTAATTTCCTTGGGTACACCAATAATCATCTTTCAGCCTCTTTTTAATAAAAATCCCATTTTTCATAGGTATATTTGTTATTTTATGCTTCCTGAAGGTGATTCTTTCAGGGGTTTCTAGTATAGTATTGAGCAAGCAGTATATGCTGCTAAACATCCGCTACAAACAGAATGAAATATCGTTTTAACCCAAAAATAAGGTTAATGCTATGCCATATAATAAAAAGAGTCCTTTAAAAGACTTGGATCGGATAGATCGTAACATTCTTAACGAACTGCAAATTGATGGTCGTATATCCAACGTTGAGTTGTCAAAGCGCGTTGGACTGAGTCCTACTCCCTGTTTGGAAAGAGTGAAACGGTTGGAGAAACAAGGTTATATCAACGGTTATACCGCGTTGGTCAACCCTCATTTCCTCGGTGCATCTCTACTCGTCTTTGTTGAAATTACCCTGAATCGTGACACTGCAGAAGTGTTCGATAAGTTCAATCGGGCCGTTCAGTTGCTCGACGACATTCAGGAATGTCATCTAGTATCCGGTGACTTTGACTATTTGCTGAAAACTCGCGTATCTGATATGTCAGCGTACCGCAGATTGCTGGGTGAAACCCTGCTGAAGCTGCCTGCAGTGTCTGACACCCGTACCTACGTCGTAATGGAGGAAGTTAAGCAAACTAACCGGGTGGCGATTCAGCCACTGGCCAAAGAAGCTTAATGACCAATACAAAGGGGCCTGAGGGCCCTTTAGTATTACACTGATTTTTTCTAGAAATATCATGTCATTCACCTTCTGCATTAGAAATCGCCCATCAAAGATTGATTCGCTGCATATTCATGAAGTTTCTGATATCTTAAGGCTAACTGTATTAAATATTACGGAATGCTCGGCTTGTCTCAGGGAACTCGCGTTAACACACTTACTGGAACACAGCGGCTACAGGAAGGCGGCTTATTAATCACCTGTATTCTGGCGACCTTTATCTTGCTGGCATTGACCAGTTTTAACCCCTCAGATCCAGGCTGGAGTCAAACCAGCTATCAGGGGGAAATCCAGAACCTGGCCGGTTCGGTGGGCGCCTGGGTTGCGGACGTACTGTTCTACTTCTTTGGATACACCGCTTTTTTGCTCCCCTTTGTTGTGGCCTTTGCCGGTTGGCTTTTGTTTACGCGCACTCACAGATTACTGGACGTAGACTATTTCTCGGTCGGCTTACGCTTGGTGGGCTTTTTGCTGATGGTGCTTAGTCTGGCGACACTGGCCAGCATGAATGCCAACGATATTTATGAATTCTCAGCCGGCGGGGTTGCAGGTGATGTGATTGCCGCTGCAATGTTACCTTATTTCAATATGCTTGGGACAACTCTATTGCTGTTGTCCTTCGTTTGCGCGGGATTCACCTTGCTAACCGGGGTGAGCATGCTGACTTTGGTGGATTTCACCGGAATGCTGTGTATTCGCGTGGTGCTTTGGCTTTATCACCTGACGGCCAAACTCAAACAAAGTAAAGAAGACACAGAAGATACCCGTGGCTTCCTGTCTGTGGTGGACAAATTCCGTGAGTTGCGGGGCAGGGCAGACGCTGACGAATATGAAAGTGAAGTTGTGCTCGACGTCACAGAGGATGGGAATAAGCCGCAGCATAAGCCATCTCAGCATAAGTTGCCGCCGGATAATGATATTGAAAATAGTCAGGCCAGTGGGCTTGTGTCTCATTTTTCCGGGTTGCCGAAAGGGAAAAAGTCCAACAATTTGCTTAGTGAAGAGCAAATAACATCTGCAGCCGAAGCCGCTGGACATAGAGTCGAACCCAAATTGGTATCCCCTCGCTGGCAAGAGGACGCTGAACCTACAGTGGACTTTGAATGCAAGTCATCAGTCGGTGCTGTTAATGGCAAGGCACGTTTGAATGCCAGTAAAGCCAAAGTGGTTGATGGCATCATCACTATCCCGGGGCAGGAGATTGTTCCGCCCAAGCCCATGACACCACTGCCGGACATCAGTCTGCTTGATGTACCAAATCGCAAACATAATCCTATCAGTCGGGAAGAGCTGGAACAGGTGGCCAGACTGGTCGAGGCCAAATTGGCAGACTTTAATGTGGTGGCCAATGTAGTGGGCGTATTCCCCGGCCCGGTGGTGACCCGTTTCGAGCTGGAACTGGCTCCCGGGGTGAAAGCCTCGAAAATTACCAATTTGTCCCGCGACTTAGCTCGCTCACTGCTTGCCGAGAGCGTGCGGGTAGTTGAGGTGATCCCGGGTAAGGCCTACGTGGGCCTGGAAATTCCCAACAAATTCCGCGAAACCGTGTTTATGCGCGATGTGCTGGACTGCGAGAAGTTCGTCTGCAGCGAATCCAATCTGACCATGGTGCTGGGTGCAGATATCGCCGGTGAACCTGTGGTGGTTGATTTGGCCAAGATGCCGCACCTTCTGGTCGCCGGTACCACAGGTTCGGGTAAGTCGGTGGGGGTTAACGTGATGATCACCAGCCTGCTGTACAAATCTACCCCGGATGAGGTGCGCTTTATCATGATTGACCCCAAGATGTTGGAGTTGTCTGTGTATGAGGGCATTCCACATCTGCTGTGTGAAGTGGTGACCGATATGAAGGAAGCCGCCAATGCGCTGCGCTGGTGTGTCGGAGAGATGGAGCGCCGCTATAAATTGATGTCGGCTGTGGGCGTTCGAAACCTTAAAGGCTTCAACGCCAAAGTCAGTGACGCCAAGGCCCGTGGCGAGCCGCTGTTCGACCCATTATGGAAGTCAACGGACTCTATGACCGCCGAAGCGCCTGAGCTGGAAAAGCTGCCGTCTATCGTGGTGGTGGTCGATGAGTTTGCTGACATGATGATGATAGTCGGCAAGAAAGTGGAAGAGCTGATTGCTCGTATCGCTCAAAAGGCGCGTGCGGCAGGTATTCATTTGATTCTGGCGACTCAGCGTCCGTCGGTGGATGTGATTACCGGTTTGATTAAGGCTAACATCCCTACCCGTATGGCGTTCCAGGTATCGTCAAAAATCGACTCCAGAACCATTTTGGATCAGCAGGGTGCAGAAACGCTGCTGGGGATGGGGGATATGTTATATCTGCCGCCGGGCACCAGTGTGCCTATCCGGGTGCATGGAGCCTTTGTGGATGACCATGAAGTGCATGCTGTGGTGGCAGATTGGCATGCCCGGGGGAAACCACAATATATTGAAGAAATTCTGCAAGGTGCCAGCGAAGGTGAGCAGGTGCTCTTACCCGGAGAAGTAACTGAAGGGGACGATGAACTGGATCCTTTGTATGACGAGGCAGTTGCTTTTGTCACCGAAAGCCGTCGCGGATCAATCTCCAGTGTTCAGCGCAAATTTAAGATTGGCTATAACCGGGCTGCCCGGATTATTGAACAGATGGAAATGCAGGGCGTCGTCAGTGCACAGGGGCATAACGGCAACCGTGAAGTGCTGGCGCCACCGCCGCCAAAATAACCGAGAGGTACACAGACTATGATAAAGCGCGTCAGTTTTTCTGTTATTGCCATGGCACTGGCCTTCAGTGCAGCAGCGGATGATGCGACCTCACTGAAACAAAAGTTGGGACATCTCAATGCGGTTAGTGCAGACTTTCAGCAAACCGTGACCGATGTTAACGATAGACAAATCCAGCAGGGTGAAGGGGTCATCGCGCTGGCCGCGCCCAATCGCCTTTACTGGCATCTGACATCGCCCGATGAGTCCATGATAGTCGCCGATGGCAAGGATGTGTGGATCTACAATCCGTTTGCTGAGGAAGTGACAGTCATGGGGATCGATGATGTGATAGCTGCCTCACCCATAGCGCTGCTGGTGCAGCAGGATGATAAGGTGTGGCAGGATTACAGCGTTACCCAGCAGGGCGATTGTTACCAAATTAAGCCCAAAAGCCTCGACAGTCAGGTGGTGGATGTTGATGTGTGTTTCATGGATAAGCAGTTGTCGCAATTCAGCATCCTCGATAACCAGGGCAACACCAGTTTATTCAAGCTGCGTGGTCAACGTGCTCTTAAGGTCAGTGATGACAGTCTGTTCAAATTCACCGTGCCACAAAACATCGATGTCGATGATCAGCGTGCCGGAAAATAATGCGTGAGCAGTATGAGTTTTGATTTCGCGCCGGACTTTCGCCCGTTGGCAGCGCGAATGCGTCCCCGGAATATCAGTGAATATATAGGTCAGGCGCATCTGCTGGGTAAAGCCCGGCCGCTGCGTAAGGCGCTAGAGGCTGGTCGGCCTCACTCTATGCTGCTCTGGGGGCCTCCGGGCACTGGTAAGACAACCTTGGCCGAGCTGGTTGCCCATTATGCCAACGCCCATGTGGAACGTATTTCGGCAGTCACCTCTGGGGTAAAGGAAATCCGCGCGGCAATCGAGCAGGCCAAGGCAGTGGCTCAGTCTAGAAGTCAGCGCACCTTGCTGTTTGTTGATGAGGTTCACAGGTTCAATAAAAGCCAGCAAGATGCGTTTCTGCCTTTTATTGAAGATGGCACGGTGATCTTCATTGGCGCGACCACCGAAAATCCGTCCTTTGAAATCAATAATGCGCTGCTGTCCCGGGCAAGGGTTTACCTGATTAATAAGCTCACCGCCGAAGAGATAATCCAGATAGTCACTCAGGCATTGCATGACAGCGAACGTGGGCTTGGTCATCGTCAGTTAACCATGCCAAAGGAGGTGCTTGCGCAACTGGCGCAGGTGTGTGATGGTGATGGCCGCAAGTCATTGAATGTACTTGAACTAATGAGCGATATGGTGCCTGATGGCGGCACATTTACGCTGGATATGCTGACCCAGGTCGCAGGTGTTCAGTTGGCTGGTTACGACAAAAACGGCGATCTCTATTATGACCTGATCTCTGCCGTGCACAAATCCATTCGTGGCTCAGCACCTGATGCTGCACTCTACTGGTTTTGCCGGATCCTCGAAGGCGGCGGGGATCCGCTGTATGTGGCCCGTCGTCTGCTTGCAATTGCCTCTGAAGATATTGGTAATGCTGATCCTCAGGCCATGACTGTCGCCATTAACGCCTGGGAGTGTTTTCACCGGGTTGGACCAGCCGAAGGTGAGCGAGCCATTGCGCAAGCGGTGATTTATCTGGCCAGCGCCCCCAAGAGTAATGCTGTGTATACCGCTTTCAAGGCCGCCAGAGCGCTGGCGCGGGTAACGGGAAATCAACCCGTGCCTTTGCATCTGCGTAATGCGCCGACCGGGCTGATGAAAGAGATGGGCATAGGTGAAAGTTACCGGTACGCTCATGATGAGCCCAATGCTTATGCCATAGGTGAAAACTACTTCCCGGAGCCACTCAAGGACAGTCGTTTTTATTTCCCCACTGAGCGTGGATTTGAAAAAAGGATTAAAGATAAGTTGGCTCACTTGGCTCAGCTCGACTCAACCAGTGAGATCAAGCGTTATGATGACTAACATCCTGTTTGTCGGCATGGGTGGCGCCATAGGTGCAGTTTGTCGTTATTTGATATCAATATTTATGATCCAGGTAGTTGGCACCGGATTTCCTTTTGGTACACTGATAGTTAACGTGCTGGGCTCCTTTATTATGGGGGCCATTTACGCGTTGGGCGAAGTGAGCCATGTCAGTCCTGAATTCAAAGCGATGATAGGTGTCGGGCTGCTTGGTGCCCTGACAACTTTTTCCACTTTTTCCAACGAAACCCTGTTATTGATGCAGGATGGCGAATGGCTTAAAGCCGGCCTCAATGTGGTGCTGAACCTGACTATCTGCCTCGTTGTAGTATATCTGGGTCAGCAACTGGTCTTTTCTCGCGTTTAACTATTAAGAAAATAAGTCATGTTAGATCCTAAATTTTTGCGCACTGAACTGGAAGCGACAGCGGAACGCCTGGCGACCCGCGGCTTCATCCTCGACGTTGTTTGTATCCAGAAGCTGGAAGAGAGGCGTAAGTCCCTGCAGGTGGAAACCGAAGAACTGCAGGCCAAGCGCAATGCCATCTCCAAGTCCATTGGCCAGGCCAAAGCCCGCGGCGAGGATGTTGCACCTATCATGATGCAGGTGGGAGATCTGGGTTCTCAGTTGGACGCCAGAAAACAGGAGCTGACAGATTTGCTAAATGAAATTTCTGCTATCGCCATGACAACCCCAAACCTGCCACATGAGTCTGTGCCTGTGGGCGCTGACGAAAATGAAAACGTGGAAGTGCGTAGCTGGGGTGAGCCTTGCCATTTCGATTTTGAACTTAAAGACCATGTTGATGTGGGTGAAGGACTGCAGGGACTAGATTTCAAGAGCGCAGTAAAGCTCACTGGCTCCCGCTTCATCGTAATGAAAGGTCAGATCGCCCGCATGCATCGTGCGCTGACAGCCTTTATGCTGGATACCCACACTCAGGAGCACGGTTATACTGAGGCCTATGTGCCTTACCTGGTGAATGCAGACAGTCTGCTGGGCACCGGTCAATTGCCGAAGTTTGGTGAAGATCTGTTCCACACTAAACCCGCGACGGAAGAAGGCCAGGGTCTGAGCCTTATTCCAACTGCCGAAGTACCGCTGACCAACCTGGTTCGCGATTGCATTCTGGATGAGTCTGAGCTGCCTATCAAGCTGACAGCCCATACGCCATGTTTCCGCTCTGAAGCGGGGTCATACGGTAAAGACACCCGTGGTCTTATCCGTCAGCACCAGTTCGACAAGGTTGAGCTGGTGCAGATTGTGAAGCCTGAAGATTCCATGAATGCACTGGAAGAGCTGACCGGTCATGCTGAAAAAATCCTGCAGAAACTGGGCTTGCCATACCGAGTCGTGGTACTGTGCACCGGCGATATGGGCTTTGGCTCAAGCAAAACTTACGATATTGAAGTTTGGGTTCCTGCGCAGAACACTTATCGGGAAATCTCTTCATGCAGTAACATGCAAGATTTTCAGGCCCGTCGCATGCAGGCCCGTTACCGCAATGCCGACAACAAGCCTGCTTTGGTGCACACACTGAATGGCTCTGGCCTGGCTGTGGGTCGTACTTTGGTCGCTATTCTGGAAAACTACCAAAATGCGGATGGCAGTGTGACTGTGCCAGAAGTGCTGCGTCCATACATGGGCGGTCTGGAAAAGATTGGCTGAATCCGCTTTGATCGCGGTATAAAACGTTAATAATCAAACGGTAGAACATTATTTAGGGACTGTGTAAACCCGAATGGATAGCGGTATGTTGTCCCCGCACTGGCTATCCGGTATCCCGAACATTACCGTTTTTGTGGGTAGCTTATTTGCCACATTTGGTGAAACCATAGTGCTTATAGTGGAAATGTTCGCCGTTAAACCGATAGCCAACTGAAAAATCCCTGCCGCTTTGTGCAGGGATTAGAGTGATAACAAACCCCGCTTGTCTCCAAGTGGGGTTTTTATTTTACTTTCAAATATCCTCAGCAAGGGTGCATTGGTGATAAACGTTTCAAGATAGTTTTCAATGAACTATGTCAGGCGGCCTAAGTGAATGCTGCACTTCTGACTTGGAATTGCGGCCATTTAGGCTTGCTATTTTAAATCATGCACATCTATCCATCTTTCGATGAGCTTTTGTGATTAGACGAAACTCAATGCCAGTTCTTTTGGTCTGCCTTACCTGATATCGACCTTGGTTAGTTTCAAAAAAGTCAGATAGTTTGGCTAAAGCGTAATTTCGAGGATCAAAATCAGGCTTCAAGCGCTTGATATTGACCAGCATGTCCCAAACTAGCCCAACCCAAGTCGTTGCGATAGCATTGCCAGGCACGCTGCATCAAGTGCCATAGCTCACGCTCGTCATCGGTACGATTCTCCATCCGGGAGTCTCCTTCATCTTGATCACCCAGATTTTCGATTGAGATAAAGTTACCACATGCATTTTTAAATACACCGGGGGTCGTTGATTGACCAACCCCAATAACATGAATTTAAGACTCCCTTAACCCGCTTGCCAGACTGGTGAAATCACTGTCACTAGGGTCTGTTGACCTTTGAAGATGGTTTTTGCAGCACTGATCTGATCCGGTAGTTTTGAACATCCGACAAGTGAGTAAAATCGCTTGTCGAGGTGAACAATGACAACCAACAAACAACGCAAAACCTATACTACCGAATTCAAATAGGAAGCACTCAAGCTTGCTAACAGAATCGGTGTCTCGGCTGCTGCCAAGGAACTTGGACTTTATGATTCTCAGCTCTACAACTGGCGCGTTGCCATGGAAAAAATGCCAATACCCAGCGTGAAGCTGAGTTGCTCGCCGAAGTATTATTGATCTTTACCGCGCGGTAGTTGGCAGGTCCATGGGTGAGCGTATGACAGCAAGCCTGGTGTGTGATGCACTGACCATGGCGATGTTACGCCGGGGTTTCCCTCAGAGCGTCATCGTCAGAGCATGAGTAGAATGGCAAACTGTTGCAACAATGCCTGCGTGGAAAGCTTATTCCACTCACTGAAGGTTGAAGCACTCCAATATGAGCCGATGATGAATCGTGAAATCATGCGACAGTCTGTTTTCCAATACATTGAGGTTGATTACAACAGAAACAGAAGGCGCAGTGCCCTTGGCTATCTTAGCCCTGAGAACTATGAATTGAAGAATAGTGCTTAGTCCAGTGTCCACTTTTACTGGATCGGATCACTTTTGCCGGGATTCCAGCACATGATCAGATAGACATTGACCAGCTATGTTCAAAATGCTTAACATGTGTTTAATATATCAGTCACCTGTCGAAGGTTATTATGCTTGCGCGCTGCCACTCCTATTACAACGCCACCATTAACCACGAAACTGATTTTCCTTCCCTGACTGAAGATATTCACACAGACATTCTGGTGATAGGTGGCGGCTTTACCGGCGTTAATATTGCGCTGGAATTGGCCGAGCAGGGGCGCAGCGTAGTCTTGCTCGAAGCCAATAAAATCGGCTGGGGAGCGACCGGGCGTAATGGCGGTCAGGTGACCGGATCGCTTTCCGGCGACGCGGCCATGACCAAACAGTTGCGCAGGCGCATTGGGGATGAGGCCGAAAATTTTGTGTGGAGTTTGCGCTGGCGGGGTCATGACATCATCAAAGGCAGAGTCGAAAAATACCGCATTGACTGCGACCTTAAGTATGGTCATCTGCATACAGCATACAAACCAGCCCATATGCAGGAATTACGCTCACTGCTGGAAGAAGGTCAAAGGCAGGGCATGGGTGCAGAACTTCGTCTGCTTGATAAGCCAGAGCTGGATGAGTATTTGGAAACCCCCCTTTACTTTGGTGGTCTGCTTAACCGGAAAAACATGCACCTGCATTCAGTCAATCTTTGTATCGGCGAAGCCAGGGCCGCTGCCGGACTCGGCGTAAAGATCTTTGAAGATACCAAGGTGCTAGATCTGTTGGAGGGCGAGACCATCATAGCGTTGACGCCTCAGGGATCGGTAAAAGCCAATCGGGTCGTTATTGCCGGTAATGCTTACCACAGGCTCGGGCGACCCAAATTGAGGGGGATGCTGTTTCCTGCGTCACTGGGGAATTGCGCCACGGTCAAGTTGTCTGAGGAGGATGCCTACGCCATTAATCCTCATAATGTCGCCGTATATGACTGTCGTTTTGTACTGGATTATTATCGCCTGACTGCGGATAATCGTC
Organism: Shewanella sp.; assembly: GCA_021462625.1. GTDB lineage: Bacteria > Pseudomonadota > Gammaproteobacteria > Enterobacterales > Shewanellaceae > Shewanella. The sequence goes on along the minus strand of JAJNAU010000060.1, from coordinate 2,443 downwards.
TGATGTTTGGCGGCGGAACCAATTACAGTGGCCGGGATCCAAAAGATGTTGCCGCGGAGCTGCGTCCGGCAATTGAGCGTACTTTTCCCCGGCTTAAAGGGGTCGAAATTGAATTTGCCTGGACCGGAATGGCGGGCATAGTAATTAACCGCATTCCGCAACTCGGGAAAATTTCACCCAATCTTTATTACTGTCAGGGCTATTCCGGCCACGGCATCGCCACCAGTCATATCATGGCGCAAATGACCGCAGAGGCACTGATAGGGGATGAACGGGAGTTTGAACTGTTTGCCGGTATGGATCACTGGCGCACCCCTGTCAATGAGTGGCTTGGCAATCAGGCGCTGGCGCTGGGTATGTTGTATTACAACCTTAAAGAGAAACTCGGCTGACGGCGGCAAGCCCATGTCATTGTGACTTAAGTATCAGTAAATTGGCTTGGATAGGGTTGTGCCTAAGATGAAGTAATTTCAATCTTTATCCTGCATTAAGGAAGGTGCGAATAAGTCCCAGATGTGAGATCTTCATGTTGTAACTTGAACTGAACTGAGCCAGGGATGAGTAACCGAATGAGCCAGCAACTGACCTTTGCCTACGGTGAGTTTTATACCAAACGCCGACAGAAACGCAAGGAAAAAGGAAATCTTCCTGGGCGGGATGGATGACTTGCTCCCGTGAGATAAACTGCTTGGCGTTATCGAGCCAGAGTATCCCAAGGCTGAACATGGTCGCAGGTCCTATCCCCTGGGTACTATGTTACCCATTCACTGCATGCAGCAATGGTACAACCTGAGTGATGAAGCCATGGAGAGGATGCGCTCTATGAAATCTCCTCCATGCGCCAGTTTGCCCGCCTGTCACTGGATAAAGCTATTCCCAACCGCACTACCATCATGAATTTCCGGCATTTGCTGGAGCATCATGTAGGAAGATGCGAGACACTTATTCGCACCTTCCTTGAGATTTGAGCAAAGTGGAATCTCGCCCTGATTGGTAAATAATTACCTACTGATTGTTCTTAATCTGACTATTAATCCAACTATTGAATGCTCCAGTAAAAGTATATACAGCAGGGAGGGGGTTAACCCAACCATTCGTATAGTTAGCACCGTGAGATACAATACCCACAAGTTTATACTTATTATTTATAAGTTGCACAGCAGGAGATCCACTATCACCTAAAGCAGCATTAACCCTTTTACCCGTAATGGTTCCCGCACAGATATCGGTTTTTTTGTTAAAGTTCTCAATATGATATTTAGGGTCGTTACATATTGATGCTGACTGAACCGGGATTGTTGCTTTCTGCATTCTATTTGGGTATGTAATCTTACCATTTTTATCATTGTGTAGCCCAAAACCCATAACAGTAATAGTAGAACCTGACTTAGGTTTTTCTGCATCTGTTGCTATTTTGACAGGCTTAATACTAGTAACCTTTTTATCAAGCTGAATTAATGCGATATCTTTGGTCAAATCTTTTTGATTATTACCCCAAAATGATATTTTTTTTTGGCAAAGCGCTTTTCGAGTTTGTAAGGCTTATTTAAGTCATACAAGCCAAAAACGATTTTTGCATTATAGCCTAACTCAGGATAATAGCTTGTAACGCAATGAGCTGCGGTGACTACCCAGTCAGAGGCGATTAGTGCAGCACCACATGCTACATATGTTTCTGCTTGTTGCTCAAGACTAATAGTTCCAAACCATGGATATTTACCAAGTGGCACATCATCTCCATTTGTGATCTTTATATTGTTACCAGCATCAGCCATTACAGATAACGATAAACTTGATATCAGTAAAATTGATAAAATATTACGCAGCATATAATAGACTCCTCTGGAAAGGCCCGAACAAGCACTCGCGGCGCTCTGGCTTGAAGTTAAAGGCATTCAACTATAGCTATCCCGAGGTCTGTCTAGGCGGAGGTACCCCTCAAAGTTGAATAACGCAGGAACCCAAGTCAGGGCGAGATCGCGAAAGATTTTCAAACAGTTTATTAACATATATGTATCAATCTACGGTCTACGGTCTACGGTCTACGGTGCAAAATAATTATTTAAAATATGATTATTTAACCCTGTAATCATGCAAAAATATTACGTATTAAAAGTGAGCATTCATGCGGTTGTCCTGGGTATATAATCAGCATTCGTGCCACGTTTAGTTTATTGTTAGCTTCAGGTTTGATTGTTGTCTAGTACTGCAAAGTCGATACATCCTTTATTACTAGGAAAGGAAGGTAAGAACTACAGGGATCCCTCAGGGTGCGGTCTATTGATAGTCGATAACAACAAGCAAATCATGCACGGGACTTATTAGTATCTTCATAGAAAAACTGCCAATTAACAGACATCAATCAATCCATGGGTAAAACGTCACAACTACCTAATCAAGCAAAATAACAACATTTATGCGACGACAACAATAACACTTTCAA
>JAJNAU010000059.1:17490-18573 GCA_021462625.1 Shewanella sp. | reverse complement strand
GATTACGGCACCAAATTGTTTAGCCAGAGAACCACTATGCCGTCACCAATTTCGCTGGTACTCGAATGGCTGACATGGCTCTGATGAGATCAATCTTCTTTGCGGATTGGTATAAACGTCGACGAGCAGGCTGGAGGGGCACTTTTCGCTCAGAACTTCTACTGGGTTAAGATGTGAGCAAAGTGGGATCTCGCCCTGAGGTAAAGGCGCAAATCGAACTAGGGTGTGTCTTTATGGTCAACAGACCCTAACCGCGGAGTTTATATCACTGATAATCTTAAATGGACATTAAAGTGGAGGCGCGACCCGGAGTCGAACCGAGATCGACGGATTTGCAATCCGCAGCATAGCCATTCTGCCATCGCGCCACTTTAATAGATCTGTGTGTAACACCAAAGATTGGAGCGACATATCGGGTTCGAACCGATGACCTATACCTTGGCAAGGTATCGCTCTACCAACTGAGCTAATGTCGCATCACGCTGTTCACAACCCACTGTTAAACTCTGCTTTGTCGTAGCTCTTTAACAGACTGATAGTCGCCTTGTCAGCGCCTTATCGTCGGGAACGGGCCATACTTTAACGGATTTCAGCACTGCGTCAACAGAAAACTTTAACCTCTTCATTCATGTGATTAAATAAAAATCGCAGTGGCCAAATTTAAGGCCGCAAGTAACACAAAACAACCTAGTTGAGTACAGTCAGGTTACAGACGAAATAGTTAGGTACGCTCTTCGGCAGTCAGATCTTTCCAGGCACTCATGATATAACTGAGCATGGACCAGAAAGTGAGAATGGCGGCAATATACAAAAGCACAAATGCCAAGTTTATCATCCACTCATTGGGTTTCCACAGTAACCCGATAATTGCCAACATCTGTGAAGCGGTCTTATATTTGCCAATCCAGGACACGCCCACCACGCCCCGCTTGCCCAACTCGGCCATCCACTCCCGCAGGGCGGAAATCACAATCTCACGGCCGATCATAAACAGCGCTGGCAGTGTCAGCCAGATAGTGTTGTAATCCTGCACTCTGAACCAGTAGTCCCCGTCTGCGAGATCCGGCAGTTTCACTTGCGGCT
>JAJNAU010000059.1:0-17480 GCA_021462625.1 Shewanella sp. | reverse complement strand
CACCGGGTCCAGAAACGCGCCGAACCGGGTGGATTGCCCCAACTTTCTGGCCAGATACCCATCCAGTGCATCCGTAATTGCCGCCAACCAGAAAACAAATGCCGAGGCGAACGATGCCCAGCTGTATGGCAAAAAGAAAAAGGTAATAAAAACAGGCAGTAAGACAACCCTTAATAAGGTAAGGGCGATGGGTAAATTAAAGGGCATGTTGAAACCAATTCGTCAAAAGCAGCGCCAATCTTGCCTGAAATTTTTTACCCCCGCAACGCATCATGGATCGTTTGGGCCATTTCTATGCTAATTCCAGGCACTTTCGCCAATTCAGCCACGCTGGCGCTCTTAACTTCTTGCAATCCCCCCAAAAATTGCAATAACGCCCGGCGCCGCCGGGGGCCTATGCCGGGGATAGATTCAAGACTTGAAGTATTGCGGTTTTTTTGTCTTTTATTGCGATGGCCTGTAATGGCAAATCGATGGGACTCATCGCGGATATGTTGAATAAGGTGCAATGCAGGCGAATCGTCTTCCAGCGCAAACTCCTGCTCGCTGTCACCCCAAATCAGGGTTTCAAGCCCGGGTTTACGACTCTCGCCTTTGGCGACACCGATCAGCTGTGGCGCTCGGTCAAGCCGGGCAAACTTCTCATCCACTACCGCCTGCGCCATTCTCAGTTGGCCAAGGCCACCGTCGATAAACAGCAGATCCGGAATTTTAGACTCTTCAGTTACTCTATCAAATCGACGGGTAATCGCCTGTTTCATGGCAGCATAATCGTCACCCCCTGTAATCCCAGTAATATTGTAGCGGCGGTACTCAGCTTTATCCGGCCCGTCCCGATTAAACACCACACAGGAGGCCACTGTGCTTTCACCCATGGTATGACTGATATCAAAACACTCCATTCGAGTCACCGGAGCATAGAGTTCAAGCACCTCCTCCAATGCCACAAACCTTTTTTCTACCGTGTTGCGGTGAGACAGGTGACTGGCCACCGCATTGGTGGCATTGGTCAGCGCCAACCGCAAATAGGCTGCCCGCTCTCTTTTTACCCGGGTTTTTATCTCGACTTTGCGCCCAAGCGCCTGATTGATAGCCGCTTCCAACCCATGAATATCATCAAACTCATGACTGAGGATAATTTCTTTGGGAACCGTACGTTGTACCTGATCATTAAGATAAAACTGCAACATGAATGCATGCAGTATCTCTTCCAGTTCAGTCTGAGCCGGGATTTTCGGGTAATAACTGCGTGACCCGAAAATCTTGCCATCCCGAATGAACAGCAGATGAAAACAGGCCATGCCCGAGGCATAGTGCACGCCGACCACATCCAGATCCTCGGTGTTGCCGACAATTTCATTCTGCTCCGCCACCCGCCTTAGCGCCATGATTTGATCCCGGTATGCCGCCGCCCTTTCATACTCCATCGCACCGGCAGCCGCCTCCATTTTACTGACCAATGCAGCGATCACCTGCTTGTCTTTACCTTTGAGAAACAACGCCGCCAGCTTAACCTGCTGTTGATACTCATCGTCGCTGATTTTTCCCACGCAGGGCGCGCTGCATCGACCAATCTGATACTGCAAACAGGGACGGGAGCGGGATTTGTAATAAAGATCAGTACATTGCCGAATGGGAAACAGTTTCTGCATCAGATGCAGACTTTCCCGCACCGCGCCACCATTGGGATATGGCCCAAAATACTGGCCTTTGTCCCACTTCGCACCACGGTGATAGGTGAGCCTGGGATGCTTGTGGTCACTGAGTAAAATGTAGGGGTAGGATTTGTCATCCCTCAGTAACACGTTGTATTTAGGCTGATACCGCTTGATGTAGTCATTTTCCAGGATTAGCGCATCGGTTTCACTGTGTGTCAGGGTCACATCAACGTTAGCGATATGAGACACCAGAACCTGGGTTTTGATATTAGACAAGTTTTTGCGGAAGTAAGATGACAGCCGCTTACGCAGATCTTTTGCCTTGCCCACATAAATAACACCACCGGCGCCATCGTACATACGATAGACACCGGGGCTGGCGGGAACTGTTTTTAGGAAATCGCTGGCATTGAAAGAAGACGGCATAAGCACCAGGACACCAAAACTATCAAAATTGACCTGTGTCCAACATATTATAACGAATAGCCAAACGGGTCAGCTCAACATCGCCGCTGATCCCCAGTTTACTGAACAACCGATAGCGGTAACTGTTTACCGTCTTGGGGCTAAGGTTCAATTGTTCGGAAATGTCAGTCACTTTATCGCCGTTCGTGATCATCATCATGATCTGCAGCTCACGCTCAGACAGCGATTTGAAAGGGTTCTCATCGGTATGATTGAACTGGCTCAGAGCCATTTGCTGGGCAATTTGCGGTGACAGATAACGCTGACCATGAGCCACTTGCCTGATCGCCTGCAGCATCTCTGGCGGTTTGGCGCCTTTGGTCAAATAGCCCGATGCCCCCGCCTGCATCACTTTGGTAGGGAAAGGGATCTCAGAATGAACCGTTAACACAATAATTCTGGCATGAGGCTGATATCGCAAAATTTTTCTCGTAGCTTCGAGACCACCGATACCGGGCATGTTCATATCCATCAGGATCACGTCAGCTTCATTTTGCCGACTCCATTGCACGGCGGCCTCACCGTCGCCGGCTTCACCCACGACTTTTATTCCACGTTCGTCTTCGAGGATCCGGCGGATCCCCGTTCTAACCAACTCGTGATCATCGACCAGATAAACAGAAATCAACTCCGTCCCTTCCCATTCTTTGTTCTTTGAGTTTGACGCCAGCCAACAGCCTGCCTAATTTAGCTCAGAAACAGCTGTTGGAAAAGCGGAATTTAAAACACACAACTCAGTGAATCCAAAGCGCTTTAGGCCATTATTTAGACTGCAAGGCAACGCCCTCAAATGAGTCTTGTACAAGTTCTTTTTAAAAAGCTTGTTACCCGCCGTAACAACACTGGCTCCCGAAGTATTACCCGATTTTTAAATAAAGGAAAATAAGGCACAGGAAGAATTATTAGTCCAGTGAGTCAATTCACCGGCTTGATGCAGCCTCAAATCTGCACAATTATCTCCATGGGTAATATATAAAGCACAATCAATTCATGATAATGGCTTCCACAGCCAAATATATCGCAGCAGCGTTTCAGCGAATGTAAGCAACACCACACTTATCCCTGCCGACAGCTCAATAGATTAAATTTTGCGCACATTACAGACAGGCCGATACCCACAGCAGATGAAGGCATTCAATCAAACAGCAATCTGTGCAGCCACTGCGCCCATGGGACGGGTCTTTGAAAAACAGACAATTATTTTTTATCTGCAAAGCAAAAGGCCCGCTACTTGCGTAGCTGACCTTTCTAAATATGGTGGAGGAGCAGGGATATGAACCCTGGGTGAGCTATTCACCCAGGCTGGTTTTCAAGACCGATGCATTCAACCACTCTGCCACCCCTCCGGACGACTTGTCATATTACCTTACCCTGCCGTTGACATTCTGTAAAGCACCCTTCCCTAACGCCATGTTTAACAAGCTGTTTTTAAACAACCTGCCCAACAAATGTGCGAAATTCTGGAAGACACCTTGCTTAGTGTCCGCCTGGAGGCGAAAAACATAACAGCGCTCTGGGCGCGGTTAAAAAGAGCAGAAAATAACTAACAAAAAGCACTGGGTGTTGTTGCCTAAATCAACGGAACTTTTTCGGCAGTTGATCTGATCTCTCATCACAGGTCTACGGTCAATCTCATGGGTAAGTCAAAGCGCAAAATCATCAATTGGAAGCAATACAACTAGGGAAGGTTCGGACAAGTCCTCGCACCGCTCTGGCTTATGAGCAGAAGCGAGTTCGAGGTATTCAGATAAAGCAAGGCGGGTTGCCTTTCAAAGCTGGATACCAAAGCAATCGTATTTGCTCGAAAGCCGCGTAGGGCGAAGCTGACAGCCCTATCTGCTTGGTTGCAGTTCTCGCTAAGGACTCAGGCCATTAACTTCAAACTGCGCCGCGCATCTAGAGGCTGTCCAGCACTCGCAGAGCACGCACGGGACTTATTCGCACCTTCCCTAGGCACTGGTAAACCAAGGGGCAGTCACATTAGCCCATTTTCGTCATAAGCCTGAGGAGTTGTCAGCGTTGGTTGGGTCGCCCTTGGGAGTGCAGAGAGCGAATGCTTGTCTACGAAAAGCTAGTTCATGAGCGAGAACCATGGATGGTGAACTGGCCATTAAACATGGATGTTGTTAATTGGGCGAGCAAAGCCCTCTGCCCAATGTGGGTGGAACCCTCGACGTTCTGCCTGGCTAATCTCTTGCCAAAAGCAACCAGAGAGCCAGCTCAAACACCCACCATCACCAGCAAAGCGACACGCCAGCAATGGTAAAAGCAACTTTGGGGCAATTCTGAAATAGTGGGATACAGCCTTCCCCCGTCGATAAAGCCTGAAAGATTTAGGTATTTTGCAAATCGGAGCTTGGCTCATAATCGGCAGAGGCATAAATAAAAAACTACGTTTACAGACTCATACATATTCACTGTACTGGCTCACCCATTCTCACTCACTTAAAAGTCCCGGGATTTTACATCCAAATTTTTCATAGCATCAGACATATCATCCAGATTTTTCGCTACCAAATGCGCCACCCAAGCCTCAATTTCAGATGCTTGACTCACCCTCAAAATATTTGACAGCAAGTATGCATGACGCTGTACTCTGGCGGTGGCCAGCCAAATCACCACATTGGTATTGCCGGTTTCATCTTACAGAGTAATAAAGGTCACTCCGGATGCCGTACCCGGCCGCTGCCGCCCTGTCACTACACCCACCACAGTGGCAACTTGGCCGTGATGACACTCGTGCAATTTCACTGTACCAGTTGCGAGGGTGAATAAAACCCCATGGGATGATTGCAAACCAAGACAACTGGACCGCTATCAGCGGCCACAAAAAAACCGGGAATATTCCCGATTTTTTATGCCCGATCATGTTATTTGAACTTACGCACTTTCTTCAATGCCATCTGCTGCTTCAGCGTAGACAGATGCTCAATAAAGATTTTGCCCTGCAGATGATCGATTTCATGCTGCAGCACAATTGCCAGAAACTCATCGGTATCAAAGATCTGCTCTTTACCTTCACGATCCACAGACACCACTTTCACCCGCTGGAAACGCTTGACCTTAGCGTAATAACCCGGCACCGACAGACAACCCTCCTCGCCTTCGTACTCACCGTCCTGTTCAAGGATCTCAGGATTGATGATGACTATTGGCTGATCGCGATTTTCCGACAGATCGATAACAATAACTGAATGCAGACTACCTACCTGAGTTGCCGCCAGACCGATACCATCGCTGGTGCTGTACATGGTTTCGAGCATATCATCAATAAATCCCTGAATGGCGCCAATGTCCCCCACGGGTTGGGCTTTATGTTTAAGACGTTCATCAGGAATTCGTAAAATATCCAATACTGCCATGCACTCATACACTCTGGTTAACAAAAATCGTGGGCATTATTACTTAAAAGTCGCCGACATCCAAGAGACTTGCTGCGATCACCCCAATCGGTAAAAATAACTTAATGAAAAATCAGCAAAACTTGCCATCCAAGACAAGGATCTGGCACATTGTAGACATGATACCTGAAGGTCATGTATCAACTTACGGCAAGTCGCCGAGCAAGCAGGTTTAACCGGTCGGGCACGCTATGTCTCTCGGGCACTGAAAGAAGCCCCAGCAGGTTTGAGCCTGCCATGGCACCGTGTTATTCACAGTCAGGGGAAGATATCCTTCACTGGGATACGTGGCCGTGGCGGGAACAAATGAGTTTACTGTGCCAGGAAGGCATCACAGTGAACTAAGGCAAAATTGATCTGTCGAAGCATGGCTGGCAGCCGGATTTGATGACACTGCTGATGGCATTACCTCTTTAGGCAACAATTAACGAATGTGGGAGGAGTTATCTGTGACGGCACCAATTTCAGGTCTGGCATTGTTAGCACTGTCTTTCACCATGCCGCAAAGCTGGGCGCAAACCCCTCTAACCCCGCATACCGCGGAATACAAGGTGTTTTACGGCGATATTGAATTGGGTAAGGGTCGCTATCGCCTTGAAGCGCCCACCGATACCGGTGTTTACAACTACTATTTCGATAGCACTTTAAGCCTGCTGGTATTGTCCGATGTGCGCCACCTGCACAGTGAGTTTACCCGGGACAGCAAACACCCGGACAAACTTCTGCCCATCCGCTATATGCTTGAACGCGAAGGCACAGGTCCCAATTTCCGTGAACAAACAGCTTTTGCCCGTGAGCAGGGTAATGTCTACACCCGCTACAAAGATGAAAAAGGCAAATACAACTACACTGATACCCTGTTTGATCCCCTGATGGTGCAACTGCAATTCCGGCTGGATATCGCCAACGGCAAAGAGCCATTGGATTACAGCATGATTAAAAGCAATGAAATTGACGACTACCAGTTCAGGGTGCTGGGTAAGGAGCGGGTCAAACTCGAGAGCGGTGTGTATGACACAGTAAAATTTGAGGTGATCCGGGATCCAAAAAAGAAACGCCAGACCTTCTTCTGGATGGCACCGGATTTAAGTTATCTGCCGGTTCGTCTAACCCACTTTGAGAAAGGTGATAAGCAACTGGATATCCAACTGGTGAACTATCACTACGCCGAAGATCCGGCAGAGGACTCAACTGCCAGCACAGATATCCCCTCGCCGGAATAATCGCCAGTCCCCGGGCTGTAACACGGTCCACTGCTCATTGTTGGTTAGTGGCCTTGTGGCAATCACGGTGACAACATCATTGGGGCTGGTTTCTTTATCAAAGTCAACAACCACATCAATATCAATAAGCTTGGCTTTACCAAAGGGGGCTCTGCGGGTAATAAAACACAGGTTATTACTGCAATAACTCATCAGGTACTGACCATCCGTCAGTAGCATATTGAATACCCCAAACTGCCTGATCTCATCCGCCAATGTCGCCACATAGGCAAAAGCTTCGCTCATCTGCGCCGGTGGTCTGTCACCGAATCTGTCAGCCAACTGCTGCAGCAGCCAGCAAAATGCCCCTTCACTGTCAGTATTACCGACAGGCTGATATCGGCGGGCGACAAACTTATCTTCATAATCAGAAAGCTGCCCGTTATGGGCATAGGTCCAGTAGCGTCCCCACAACTCCCGGGTGAACGGATGGGTATTAACCAGATTAACTCCACCCCGGTTAGCCTGACGAATGTGACTGACCACCACTTCGCTCTTAATGGGGTATGACTTGATCAAAGATGCGATGGCTGACTCGCAACTGGGGTTGGCATCTTTAAAAGTTCTGCTGCCTTTACCTTCATAAAAGGTAATACCCCAGCCATCCGCATGGGGCCCGGTTCTGCCGCCTCGCTCGGCCAGACCGGTAAAACTGAACACAATATCCGTGGGTACATTGGCACTCATCGCCAACAACTCACACATGGGCTGCACCTGCTACTACCGAATTTAATCAAATTGTAATCATTTGATCAGGAATTAGAAAGCCAGCCGGCGGGGGCAATATTAAAACAATTGTTTGAAAACCTCTTGTGATCCATTAAGTGAAAGTTTAACTTACTCGATACACAGGTCTGACCAGCAACTGTACTTATTTTCAGACCAGCAACAAATGCAGCCTGTGCAGGTGTCAAACCGACACCTTATCACCGAAATTAAGGAGAATTACCGTGACAAGCCTACTTTGGAGCCTGGCAATGCTGGTGGTATTGGGAGCCAGCGCATACCTGCGGGTATCACTGCTCACCGCCACCATTGCAACCGCCATTGTAATGGTGGTGGGGTCGACGCTGGATGTAACAGGCTTTTTCGCCTGGTTAATCTTTGCCGCTGTCGCCCTGCCTCTGAATTTGACGCAATTCCGTCAGACCGTCATCACCCGACCTCTGCTGAAACTCTACCGTGGTATCATGCCTGAAATGTCTTCCACGGAAAAAGAAGCCATTGAAGCCGGAACCACCTGGTGGGATGCCGATCTGTTCTCTGGTAACCCTAACTGGAAGAAGTTGCACAACTACTCTGCACCTCGTTTGAACGCCGAAGAGCAGGTCTTTATTGACGGTCCAGTGGAAGATGTATGCAAGATGGTCAATCAGCATCAGGTCTCCCATGAACTGGCAGATCTGCCTCCAGAAGTTTGGCAATACCTCAAGGACAACGGCTTCTTTGCCATGATAATCAAGAAGAAGTTCGGTGGCCTAGAGTTTTCAGCCTACGCTCAATCCCAGGTACTGCAAAAGCTGGCTGGCGTCTCAAGTGAACTTGCTTCCACCGTGGGCGTGCCCAACTCTCTTGGCCCGGGTGAGCTGTTGCAGCACTATGGCACCGCTGAGCAACAAAACTACTACCTGCCACGCCTGGCCAAGGGCCTGGAAATCCCCTGTTTTGCTCTGACCAGCCCGGAAGCTGGCTCAGATGCTGGCGCTATTCCTGACTTTGGTGTGGTCTGCAAAGGCCAGTGGCAAGGTGAAGAAGTGCTGGGTATGAAACTAACCTGGAACAAGCGCTATATCACGCTGGCCCCTGTGGCTACTGTATTGGGCCTGGCCTTTAAACTCAAAGACCCTGAGCGTTTGCTGGGTGACAAGGAAGAACTGGGTATTACCTGCGCCCTGATCCCCACTGATGTAGAGGGTGTGGAAACCGGTCGCCGTCATTTCCCCCTCAACTGTATGTTCCAGAACGGTCCGACCCGGGGCAACGAAGTTTTCGTGCCACTGAGCTTTATTATTGGTGGCCCTGAAATGGCCGGTCAGGGCTGGCGTATGCTGGTGGAATGTCTGTCTGTGGGTCGTGGTATTACCCTGCCTTCCAACTCCGCCGGTGGCATCAAAACCGCAGCTCTGGCAACCGGGGCCTATGCCCGCATCCGCCGTCAGTTCAAACTGCCTATCGGTAAACTGGAAGGCATTGAAGAGCCGATGGCGCGTATCGGCGGTAATGCCTATCTGATGGATGCGGTGACGTCACTGACCACCACAGGGATCGATCTGGGCGAGAAACCCTCTGTCATCTCGGCCATCGTCAAATATCACCTGACCGACAGAATGCAGAAGTGCGTGATTGATGCCATGGATATTCACGGTGGTAAAGGTATCTGTCTTGGCCCCAATAACTATCTGGGTCGCGGTTATCAGGCAGCCCCGATTGCCATTACCGTGGAAGGCGCCAATATCCTCACCCGCTCCATGATCATCTATGGTCAGGGTGCAATTCGCTGCCATCCTTTTGTACTAGCAGAGATGGAAGCAGCCTTTGATACCAACCCACATACCGGATTGGTGAATTTCGACAAGGCGCTGTTTGGTCACATTGGTTTCACCACTTCCAATCTGGTGCGCAGCTTCTGGATGGGTCTGACTGGATCCCGTTTCTCCAATGCCCCATTTCATGACAAAACCCGTCGTTACTACCAGCAGATGAACCGCTTCAGTGCCAATCTGGCCTTGCTGAGCGATTTGGCCATGGCCACGCTTGGCGGTAACCTCAAGCGCAAAGAACGTATCTCAGCCCGTCTTGGTGATATGCTGTCACAGTTGTATCTGGCTTCTGCCACCCTCAAACGCTTTAACGATGAGGGCCGTCAGCAACAGGATCTGCCGTTATTGCAATGGGCCGTGGAAGATGCCCTGTACAAGCTGCAATCCTCCCTGGATGAGCTGCTGGACAATTTCCCAATGGGACTCGGTAAGATACTGCGTATGATGATCCTGCCACTGGGTCGCCCACTCAAGCGCCCCAGCGACGTGCTGGATCACAAGGTTGCCAAGATCATGCAAACACCATGTGAAAGCCGCGAACGTCTGGGTAAAGGTCAGTTCCTGACCGCCTGTGACAACAATGCCGTCGGCATTCAGGAGCAAACCCTGCTGGATATTCTGGCCAGCGAACCTTTGTACGACAAAGTCTGCAAGGCCAGTGGCAAGAAGTTGCCATTCATGTGGCTGGATAAAATAGCCGCTGAAGGCCGGGCACTGGGCGTGTTGAGCGAGCATGAAGTCGCCCTGCTGGAGCGGGCTGAAATTGGCCGCATGAAATCCATCAATGTGGATGATTTCGCCCCGACAGCCCTCAAAGCAGCGACTGGAAAGGACACTCCTGCCCATCGCGCCGCCTGAGTATTATGTGACATACCTTGAGTAAAAGCACCCGTTTAGGTCACACAGATCAGTTAAGGATTTGCTCCCTTAACTGATCTTTCTGCACTTTCCGGTTACATCAAACGGCTCTCTGTTTCCATTAATAGGAAGTTGTTTCATAGTCACGCACTGGCTATCAGGTATCGCGCTGCACAGATCCTCCCTCAACTTCAGCGTATATCCATCTAACTCAACAACATCATATCAACCTAGCTCCAATGGTATAGAAAGGTATTCGCTAAGCGGATATCAGGCACATTATTCAGGACTGCCAGTATTACTTAGGGAAGGTGCGAACAAGCCCCTAAGTAATGGAGGTGACTAGGGTCTGTTGACCTTTGGTGATTGTTTTTTCAGCAGTCTGTACTTAGGGTGCAGCTTACAGTCACCTTTGCTGCGTTGCAGATCTTGTAAAGAACTAGGCCATTCACTGCAAACTGCACTTGGTATCTTTCGGCTGTAAGCCAACGCAGAGCTCGCATGGAACTTATTCACACCTCCCCTGAAATCTAGTTAGCAAAGGGACTTCAACAGCTTGTTATTTAAGTCAGCTCTGCACCTGCCTCCCCATTCTCAGAGGCAGCACCCGATGTCCTGGCAGCATCCTCCTGCAAAGCCAGATACACAAGTTCATAGCCGCTATCACCCAGTTCAGTAGCCGATGTGGCAATGTACAGTTTTCCCTCTTTACACCAAGCCAGCGGCACAAAACCTGCGGGATATCTGGATTGCAGATCCGTCAGCGTGAAGTTCTCTGTCAGCACAGTAGATTTCACTCTGCCGCCCCGAGACATCTGACTGGCAATCTTGGCATAGGACACTCCTTCGCCAAACAATGACAGCTGCTGCCGATAGGATCCAGACATCTGCATTCTGACGCCGCCGGATTCTAAGTTATTCAGCCCCAACACTTTGTTTTCACCGAATACATCCTGATAGTAGAAATTCACTAGAGGATTGAGTTTGCGGTAAGGGGAAATCACCAACGCCTGACCGATACCCGTCAGATCCAGCGTACTTTCCGCATGCTCAGAGGCAGGATTGCCGAAGTACACCGGCAGATTATCCATTCTGGCCAGCCGGATATTGTCCCAGTTGGTGTCCGACAGCAGTACTTTGAATCCCAGATTTTGCAATATCCGGGCAAACTCTCTGCTGAATGCCGAAGCCCCAAAAATCAATATGCCTTGGGGCGCATCCATTTTCACTCCCAGACAGCGCGCCCAACTCGATGCGGTCAGGCTTTGCAATACCACAGTGCCAATAATCACCACAAACACCAAAGGCACAATAAGCTCGGCACCGGCAAATCCTTTTTCCTGTAACTTGATGGCAAATAGTGAAGATACGGCAGCAGAAACAATTCCCCGGGGAGCCATCCAGCTGAGAAACCACTTTTCATTGCGACTGAGCGAAGTGCCAAGGCCACACACCCAGATACTCACAGGGCGGGCGATAAACAGCACCACCAGCAGCACCCCGACACTGCCCCAACCCAATGCCATTACCGCAGCAGAATCAAGCCTGGCGGCCAACAGAATAAACAGCGCGGAAATCATCAAAACGGTGAGGGTTTCTTTAAATTCAATGATGTCACTGATATCCAGATCTTTAACGTTGGCAAGCCAGATCCCCATTACCGTTACCGTCAGCAGCCCGGATTCCTCTGCCATGGTGTTGGACAGAACAAATATTCCCAGCATCAGTGTCAGCACCGCAGTATTGCGTAAATAGTGCGGCAGCCAGCTGCGCTTGAGGATGAGTCCAAGCATCCAGCCACTGCTGGCACCCAGACCCAGTCCCAACAGCAGGGTCAGCCCCAGTGCCTGCAACACATGAGCGGCCGGATCATTGGTGGCAATTACATATTCATAAACCAACACCGCCAGCAGCGCACCAATGGGGTCGATCACTATCCCCTCCCAGCGCAATATACTGCCCAACTTGGCGCTCGGTTTAACGCTGCGCAGCATAGGCACAATCACTGTCGGCCCGGTAACAACCACCAAAGCGCCAAACAAAATAGCCAGCTCCCAGACAAACCCCATCAGATAATGGCAGGCAAGTGTAATAATGACCCAGGTCAGCAGCACCCCCACGGATACCAGATGGATAACCATCCGCCCGTGCTCGCGGATCTCTTTGAAATTAAGGGTCAGTGCTCCTTCAAACAGAATAATGGCCACCCCCAGAGAGATGAGTGGAAACAGCAAATTCCCCAGCAGTTGCTCTGGATGGATCACCCCAAGGCCGGGGCCCAACAACAAACCACACAGGAGCAATGGCAGAATCGCTGGCAAACGCATACGCCAGCCAAGCCACTGACATATCAGTGACAGGACTCCCACCACTCCCAACATTCCAGCCACCTGCTCCGCCATCACGCTCACTCCCTGTAATTGGTTAATCCACCTTGGTCGTACCAACTTTGTCTGGTCAAAATAGCCACACCCAAAGATGGTCACGCCGACATAACCGCGACAAAAGATAGCCACGTTTAAACGCTAAAATATAGCCACGCCAACAAGCTCTCACACCCTGCTGATAGATAACAACATCTATCTTTATAATGGCCAACTGCAATTATTGAGTGTCAGCCTCAGTGTCTTCCAGGTCAAATCTCAGTTTCATCTTCCAGGTAATGTCCCAGTAGACATCCCAATAATCATCGACTTTCACCAAGGCCTGACAATGAAATCCACCGATGAGCTGTTGTATAGCAGGTGGAGAACAGCCTTCTGTACTGACTGGGAATAAGGGATGAGATGGATAAAGTTGTATTTCACGAAAGTTCTGAAGGGGGCAACCCGAAATCGAATCGAGTCAGCAGCACACCTGTGGCCTGGCTACGCAGTATTGAATGCTGTCCTTCATGGTTATCAGTGGTGGGTAGATCGCGCACGGTCGGTGGGGGCTCATGTCAAAAGCGACAGCCACAAAAAAACCAGCTGACTTTGCTGGTTTTTTAGGTTCTCAGTGGCGGAGCGGACGGGACTCGAACCCGCGACCCCCGGCGTGACAGGCCGGTATTCTAACCAACTGAACTACCGCTCCACTGAGAAGTGCGGATGGTAAAGGGGTGTTAATTTTGCGTCAAGCACAAATTCATCAACCCGGAGCAACAGAACAAACTTTGTCAAATCAATCAGTTAACGTCAGTATCCGGTACAGGGGGATATTATACTTTACCACCTGAATTTCATTTGGTTGCAAACCAAAAAACATCCCATACGGAAGTCATTGCTCCAGCATGAGTACTTTATCTTTCGGCGTTTGCTTATCGGTTTTGGGTGATGCTGAGTTATGTTCATCGCCCAATCGGCTGACATCTTCTCGGTAAGACACATCCAACAGCCAATGTTGTTGATTCTCAATGTGCCAATGCTGCCTTACCGCTTTGCCAGCTAAGGAAGGTGTAAATAAGTCCCGAGCGTGCTGTGCGAGGAATTGTTCGCACCTTCCCTAAATCCGATCCCATATCTAATGAGCTGACATAGTAGTGGGTGTCTACTGTGCTTTTCCCTTTCTGGCTCGAACTTCGGGTTATTGCAATCAGGCTGTTAACCTCTGGGCACTGCGCACTTATTTCTTTAGGCAGTTCCGAAACCATTTGAAATACGGTTTTTTTCTCTCGCCTTCCATGACCCTCATTGTTCGCAAAATGGCAGACTAATCCTTCACCATCACGAACCCAACAAGTAGAGAAGCAAACTCGATCTGATCGCCGCAGGATCAGAAAGTACAATCAAATTTCAAAGGATGAACCCGCCTGGGTATCCGATAAAGCCAAATCCAAATCATCCAGATTGTCCGCATCATTACGCTGACTTTCAGGTCCCTTGCCCTTCTCAACAGCTGTCTGCTGCTGTGCTGCAGCCATATCCGCCTTAAGTGTCTGCTGTTTACGCCAAATGATAATGGCGGCACCACCAATCAACATCAAGACCAGGTTGCCTATGATAACCCAGGTGATCAGTTGCTTTTGTCGGGCAGCATCGGCAAGTGCGGTTTCTTTGGCCGCCTGCTCTACCCTGAGCCTGGGATCGGCAGGCGGTACCGGCGGAGCCAAGTTATTGAAAAAGAGGTCATCCATCGACAACAATATTTCCCGACCGCCCACTGTGGTACTGGCGATATTGCCGGTAATGCGATAGCGGCCATAATCGCCGACACTCAAGTCGATGTCATTTTCACCGCCTATCAGCTGATCCAGCAGCATGGGAACAGGCTCTGAGCTTGGCCCCATTTGCTTAAGATTGACGACTGTCTGTGATGGCATGACCTGAGCGTCATCGACTGTGACTCTGAGCTTCCAGGGGGTAACGCTGGCATCCTGTGGTTTTATCACTTCAAGCCTGATTGGGGTTTCAGACAGATAAATGGGTATGTTGATCTGACGTTCAAACACTTTGTTTTCTGCAATAACACTGAAGGTATAGCTGCCCCAGTCCTGTTTAAGATTTAAGTCTGCGGTGAATATGCCGTCATCGGGCACCTCGTCGAAGATCTCCCCATTATCAGCATAACTGCCGATGGGAAAGGTGCCGGCAATATAGTTCTGTTCATCGGCATTTTGCAGGCTGGTCAATCTGGCCCGCCACTCAATCATATATTCCAGGCCGGGCATGCGGATAAGCTTCTCATCTCCCAAAAACCGGGCGGTAACATTGACCCGTTCCCCTTGGTAAAGGGGCTGCGGCAATGGTTCCAACTCTAAAGACAAGGCTGACACCAGCTCTATGGTTGAGCCGGGCGACAATGTGCCCAATAATTGATAGGGACCTGGCTGGGGTTTTTCCACGGTAATGAAGTCGCCAGTTATACCATCGAACCAACGGACGTTTTCGGGATGACGACTGGCGTACCATTTCTCCCCGTCCGGGGTCACCACTACCACAGAGGCGCTGCCATAGGGTCTGGAGACTAACAGTGTCACTTTATCCACCATGTGATCAATACGAAACAGGTTTTTCAACTCCTGAGCATTGAATGGTGTGTAGCCATCCGCCTGCTTGGTGGCATTGGCGGCGGCCACCTCAGTGGCGGCGGGTATCGCGCTCCCTGTCAACGCCAGCCATCCGGCCAGCGCAAGACGTTGCAATAACTTCATTGGGGGTATTTATCCTCTCCACAGGCACTTCCCTGATTTAGCAACCAGATCAAGTCGCTGCTCATGCATACCCAATTCATCGGCAGATGCGGCTACAACTTTAAGTGAATTTCGCCCCTCTGGCAGGCGAATAATGCCACCGGCTTCCTCACTGTCCTGTTCTCCCAGACTCAGGTTGAATTTGGTCTGGCCACCTGTCATTGCCAGATAAACATCCGCCAGGATTTCGGCGTCAAGCAATGCCCCGTGCAATTCACGGCGGGAGTTATCTATATGATAGCGTTTACAGAGGGCATCGAGGTTGTTCTTTTGTCCCGGATGCAGATGTTTTGCAAGCTCAAGGGTATCGAGAATGCCACAGATCTCGTCCAGCTTTGGCCCTTTGGGAGCAAGCATGGACAATTCATAGTCCAGGAAGCTCACGTCGAATGTGGCGTTGTGAGCGACGATTTCTGCGCCATCGACAAACTCAATAAATCGCTGGGCGATGTCACGAAAACGTGGGCAATTGGCAACCTGCCCATCAGTGATACCGTGAACAGCAATTGCTTCTTCATCAATTTTCTGATCCGGATTGATGTATTCATGGAAGTGACGACCGGTCAGTTTACGGTTGATCACTTCCACACAGCCGATCTCGATGATCCTGTGGCCCACATAGACAGGGCCAGCACCCTGGTTCATACCCGTGGTTTCAGTATCAAGGATGATCTGCCTGCTGGCACTGGAAACTAAATTCATGATGGGCAACCCCTTCGGAACAAAATTAAACCGCTGTTTGTCACCGAGTTGGCTCGGCGCAGGCAACAACACCATCGGCCATTATACCGATAGCAAGATGAAGTGCGAATCGGCGGGATTATTATCTGGCGGCTTATCCAGTCACCGGCTGGCATTTCTCTGCAGGCGGCCAAAGGTGCACTGCTGCAGCGGATTCGTTATACTCACTGTTTGAGAAAAACCAATAGTTGCAATCGGATGCCTCAACTAAAACATATTTCTATTTTTACCGACGGCTCCTGTCTGGGCAATCCCGGTCCCGGCGGATACGGCGTGGTAATCAAATACAAAAACCATGTCAAAGAGTTGTCAGGCGGCTTTAAGCTGACCACCAATAACCGTATGGAGTTACTGGCACCTATTTTGGCGCTCGAAGCGCTGAAAGAGCCCTGTATAGTCACCCTGACATCCGACAGCCAGTACATGCGTCGGGGTATTACACAGTGGATCCACGGCTGGAAGGTCAAAGGCTGGGTGACCTCCAACAAAACTCCGGTAAAAAACGTCGATCTGTGGAAACGCCTGGATGCCGCAAGGCAAATCCACGAAATAGATTGGCAGTGGGTCAAAGGGCATGCCGGTCATCCGGAAAATGAGCGCTGTGATCAGCTGGCGCGGGAAGCCGCAGAAGCCAATCTCAAAACCGAAGATACCGGCTATCAGCCCTGAGGACATAAACCGAATGGGAACTTAAGCCACTTAAGCCGGCAAATCCCTATGACCAGACAAGATCCCCCGCTAGATCACTTATGCCCCCTGTGCGCCATCTCATAGATTCGCTCCAACAGCCAAAATTTACTTTCAAATTTATTGACACATGATGTAATGTCCGCCGACATAATACTGCCTGCGTGACACGTAAGCTCACTCCAAAGCAGTAAATTAATACCAGAGGTTAATATGAAAAAAATTGCAGGCTTATTGATAATCTTAGCTGCACTCGGTGGATGTGAGGATGCCAGTAATACTTTCGAAAAAGCTCAACAAGCAGCCAAAACGACAGTGGATGGTTTGCAGGAGCAGATTAAGTCCGTGGATCTAAGCAAGATCAATCTTGACCAGTTTGGTGATGCGGCGGCATCCGCCAAGGCACTGATGGAATCGATTGAGAAGGCGTCTGACATTAACTTTACCGACACCAAGGCACTGAATGACACACTGGAGCAAGTGGAAGCCGCCTATGAGAAATTAGTGGATTTAACCTCTGAGTCCAGGGCTGAAGCTCTGATGGACAAACTGCTGGACGCTGTACCCAACGAAGAGACCCGAAAAGCGATAGAAAACAGTCTGAGCCACTAGGGAGCGTTCTCAATTACGCTAACCAGATCAAAGAAGCACTCAATTTGAGCATTCCCAGATAGTTTCGTTTCAGGCGTTCATATCGA